>JAUNAK010000033.1 GCA_030527665.1 Eubacteriales bacterium | reverse complement strand
AATGCAAGTTTTTTTCAAACGACTTTTTTCAGAAATCAAGTATTTTTCAAGGGACTTTTTGATGCCGAATATTTTTCAAAAAGAATCCCCTCATTTAAACACACACACTACGTGCACGGCATTTAAATGAGGAGATTTTTCCTGTTATAACTAAATTACTATCTATTTTTCAGCACATAACATTCATACGGCTGCAGTTCGATCTTTCCGTCCTTTTCATTAACAGAATCGTTTCCGCAGTTGTTCAGCAGAATCGCTGCTTCCCGGTATTCTTCCGGCATATCCACCGTTCGTATCTCACCGCTCATATTGCAGAGGACAAACAGCTTTTCACCGTACTTCTTCTCGCCCCGTTCCGACATATATCGTTCATAGGCAAGCACATCGTCCTGCTCCGGATGATAAAAGGCGATCCTTCCCTCGGAGATGAGCCGTTCCTTCCTGCGCAGTGCGATCAGCTCCTTGTAATACTGCAGGATCGAATCCGCATCCTTCTGTTCCTCTTCTACGTTTGCCTCCGGCTTATATTCCGATACCTTGATCCATGGCCTGCTTTCCGCATCGGCAGCCATAAAGCCGGCATGTTTTCCGGTCGTCCACTGCATCGGTGTTCTGCCGTTGTCTCTGGAACGTTCTCCCAGTACCTGCAGAGCTTCCTCACTGCTCATACCGTTGTTCCGCATGATTTCATAATAGTTGAGGCTTTCCACATCCACGTATTCATGAATATCCGTAAAACCGGCATTGGTCATTCCGATCTCATCGCCCTGGTACACATACGGTGTTCCCCGCATCATATGGATCACAGTCGCAAGCATCTTGGCCGATTCTTTCCAGTACTTTGCATCATCACCGAATCTCGATACGATACGCGGCTGGTCATGATTGTCCCAGAAGACAGCGTTCCAGCCGTTTCCCTCCTGCATGCCGACCTGCCAGCTTTCAAACAGCTCCTTCAGCTGCCTGTAGTCCGGTGCCATGAGTTCCCACTTGTTTCCATCCTTGTAATCGACCTTGAGGTGATGGAAATTAAATGTCATGGACAGCTCTTCTCTGTCCGGATCCGAATATTTGATGCAGTTGTCCATCGATGTCGAAGACATTTCACCGACGGTGATCATATCCGCAATTCCGGTATCGGATACAAGCTCATGCAGAAATTCATGTACATGACGGCCGTCTGTATAGAATCGCCTGCCGTCACCGTTCTCGTCATTTTCAAAATTTTCCGGCTTGGAGATCAGATTCACCACATCGAAACGGAAACCTTTTACCCCCTTCATTTTCCAGAAGCGGATGACCTGCTTCAGTTCCTCCCGAACCTCCGGATTCTCCCAGTTCAGATCCGCCTGCGTCACATCAAACAGATGGAGGTACCACTTGCCCAGTACCGGAACATACTCCCAGGCGGAGCCTCCGAATTTGGATTCCCAGTTGGTCGGCGGAGCATCCGGGCTTCCTTCTCTGAAGATATAGTAGTTCTGGTATTTTTCTTCTCCGGCAAGAGCCTTCCGGAACCATGCATGTTCTGTCGACGTATGATTAAATACCATATCGAACATCATGCCGATTCCCCGTTTATCTGCCTCTTCGATCAGCCGGTCCACATCCTCCATCGTTCCGAACATCGGCTCGATTGCCATGTAATCGGAAACGTCATAGCCATTATCCCTCTGCGGAGACCGGAAAAACGGTGTTGTCCATATATAATCGATTCCAAGATCCTTCAGATAGTCCAATTTCGAAATAATTCCCGGAATATCTCCGATGCCGTCTCCGTTGCTGTCGCAGAAGGATTTCGGATAGATCTGATATACTGTTTTATCTTTGAAACCTGCCATTTTTGTCTCCTCTTCTACTACAATACGTTTATGGTTAATATCCCTTACATCCGGTAAGGAATTATCCATCTATATATTACCTTTGTTACCAGCGAATGATCTCGGTCTCGCCGTGTTTAACCGGCATGCCGGTCTCGATCTTTGTCTCCAGATCATTGGTCTCCGTCATTACGATGATGACCGTATCCGGATATCCGGCTGCCTTGATCTTCTGTCTGTCAAAGTCGATCAGTCTGTCACCGGCTTTTACCTTGTCCCCTTCTTTTACGAAGCAGGTAAATCCTTCGCCGTTCATTGCCACTGTATCGATGCCGATATGGATCAGGATTTCCAGTCCATTGGAAAGTGTCAGACCAACGGCATGATTGGAACCCTCGATGACTGTACTTACTTCCGCATCTGCCGGAGCATATACGGTTCCCTCCTCGGGAATAACTGCCAGACCTTCACCAAGTGCGCCGGAAGAAAATACGCCGTCATTTACCTCTTCCAGTGTAATTGCTTTTCCGGAAACCGGAGCTTTTGCCGCAGAAACCACAGTATCGTTTGCTGCTGTTTTTTCTTCAATTACCTCGGCAGTCTCCTCTGCATTCGCCGTATTCTGTCCAATTCCTTTTCTCTTTCCGACAATATAGGTCAGTGTAAAGGGAACAACGATTACCACTGCCATGCATAATGCAAAACCTGCGATCGATTTTGTCTGGATCGACAGGATACCCGGGATACCGCCGACGCCGATCGCATTTGCGGTTACCATCATGGAAGTTGCAAGGATGCCTGCGATACTTGATCCGATCATTCCGCATAAAAACGGAAATCTGTATTTCAGGTTAACACCGAACATTGCCGGCTCTGTTACACCCAGGTAACAGGAGATCATGGACGGAATATTTACTTCCTGTGCGTCTGCATCCTTTTTCTGCAGAACACTCATGGCAAGAACGGCGGAACCCTGTGCAATATTGGACAGGGCGATCATCGGCCAGAGCATCGTTCCCTTGAAATCAGAGATCAGCTGCAGATCGATCGCATTAGACATGTGATGAAGTCCGGTAATGACAAGCGGTGCATACAGGAAACCGAAGATCGCTCCGAACAATACGCGGAACTGTCCGCTGATTCCGGCATATACTACGGTAGAGATCGCAGAGCCAACCTTCCAGCCGATCGGTCCGAGAATGAAGTGTGCCGCCATAACTGCCAGAAGCAGGGAGAAAAACGGAACAACGATCATCGAAATTACGCTCGGTGTGATCTTACGGAAAAACTTCTCCAGATAAACCAGAGTAAATGCGGCAAGGATCGCAGGAATAACCTGTGCCTGGTATCCAATCATGTTTACAGAGATGAAACCGAAATTCCACTGCGGAATATCCGCTGCTGCGGTTCCTGCTACTGAATACGCATTCAGAAGCTGCGGGGAAACCAGTGTCAGACCAAGGATAATACCAAGGATCTGTGTTGTTCCCATCTTCTTGGTAACAGACCAGCAGATACCTACCGGAATACCGACATGGAAGATTGCCTCACCAATCAGCCAGAGGAAGTGATCCACACCTGCCCAGAACTGGCTCAGGGATACCAGCGTCTGCTGATTGCCGAAAACCTCCATGCTGTCGATAACATTTCGGAAACCGAGGATCAGTCCGCCGACGATCAGGGCCGGAATCAGCGGTGCGAAGATCTCCGCGATCGCCGTCATGATCCGCTGCACGACATTCTGGTTCTGCTTAGCCGCGCTTTTTACCTGTTCCTTGGAAACACCGGATACACCGGCAACGGCAATAAAATCATTATAAAAGTCTGCTACGGTATTGCCAATAATAACCTGGAACTGTCCGGCCTGTGTAAAAGTTCCCTTAACGACCTTCATGGCCTCCAGTGCCTTGATGTCCGCCTTGCTTTCATCGTTCAGAACAAACCGCATTCTGGTCATGCAATGTGATACTGCGCCAATGTTCTCTCTGCCTCCGATGTGCTTCAGCATGAGTTTGGCATCTTCGGTGTACTTACCCATACGTTCTCTCCTCCTGCATTTGATTCCTCTGCATAAATAAATGTTTATAGTGATAATACTTCGCTTCTCAAACTTGTTTGAACAAGTGCTATGTTTATTATATACCACGCTTGTTTAAACAAGTCAACACTTTTCTTGAAATTTGTTTGAACAAGTTGTATATTAAGGTTACCGGTCCTGTATCCTCGGTATCGAGGAACCGAACCGACATAAGCAGTCCAGCTGCGTCAGCAGCGATCTGGCGACGCCGTGCGGCGCCGACTGCGCATGTAGGGACGGTTTCACGGAACCGGTAACCGCAGCAACAGCAATCCGGTCCCGGAATACAGTGAATGAACATATATACTCGTCGTGCCTGCACATAAGAGGATGTATGTATAAAAACAGTGCACGCAGGAGTTTTCATATGGCAGTAAGTAAATTCAAAGGAATCTATAAAGATATCAAAAGCAGAATCGAAGCAGAGGAATATATAAAGGACTCCCTGCTCCCTTCCGAACACCAGCTCATTTCCGAATATAACTGTTCGCGCAATACGGTACGCCGTGCGATCGCACAGCTGGCCGAAGAAGGCTACGTACAGTCCATGCACGGAAGAGGCGTGCAGGTCATCTACCAGGCTCCGTCCAGGACCGCCTTTACCTTCGGCGGCATCGAATCCTTTGCCGAGACCGCAAAGCGAAACAACCTGGATACCCGGACGGAGGTTCTGCAGTTCACCGAGCTGGTCATTGATGAACGGACAGCCAAAAAGACCGGACTCCCTTCCGGAAGTACGGCCTTTTATATTCAGAGAAAACGAATCCTGAACGGAAAAGCGGTTATTTTTGATATTAACCTTATGCTGAAGTCGGAAATGCCTGCCCTCACAAAAGAAATTGCAGAAAGATCCATCTACAGCTATCTGGAAAATGATCTGCAGATGCAGATCACAACAAGCAACCGGCGGATCAGTGCGGAACGTGCCACCCCTGCGGATCTGAAGCATCTTGCCCTTGGCGACTATGATTTTGTAGCAGTTGTAACAAGCCAGACCTACAATTCCAAAGGTGTGCAGTTTGAATGGACCCAGTCACGGCACCATCCGGATTATTTCTGCTTCTATGACACCGCCATCCGCAAGATATAAAAACAGCTGTGAGGAACAAGGAAGCCACAACCGGAAACCACCCCCATTCACAAAACGGTAACTCCTGCCCTGCTAAGAAGAGATACAACTTCATAGAAACAAAAAAGAAGGTCTTTCGACCTTCTTTTTTACAAATCAATCTCTACCGCTTCTCTTCCAGAAGTCAACAGTATGATCAGCTTATCCATCTGTTCTATGTCAACCAGCCTGCTGTGTCCTGTCAGCTCTGTATTTTCTTCCATCGATTACATACTTATAACACATTTTTCAAATTCATTCTCATCACTAACGAATTTATAAGGTTCATATTCTCCATACGCGGATGGTCTGCTAATCGTAATTAGCTGAATTTTATCATACCCAACTTCTTGCAACAGTTTCTGCTTAAACTTTGAAAGATGCTCTCCATGTGTCGTTTTTAACGCAATACTTCCTACATCATCAATATGTTTTGCCACTAGATAGCACACCTTTCAACACCTCCTTAAAATCACTTTCTGAAAAAATTCTAGCATTTTCATACGCTTCCCGCAACTTACACCCAACAGAATTATCATATTTTTTCTTGTATAAATATTTATGAAGCCAGTTATTTAATTGCCTATCGTAGTATGTATTGTACTGAATTTCTATCGGATAGTGTTTATTGCTTAACTGATAATATACATGGATTCCTCTGTATCCATCATCATTTGCTTTTCCTTTTGATATATCTGCCACACGCAATTCCGGAATAGCCTGCAGCTTAAGTACATCTTCATAATTATCACACAGAGAACGAAAGCCAAGCAAATCATTAAAAACTTTTCGCGCCTGGTGATCTGGATAATATCGTCTATATTTTAAAACCGCTGACTGAATACTTTTAATGCGATAATCCAATGCAACATCCTGTAATTCTGCAAAGTTGTCATACCATGCGTTTACTTTAATAAGTTCCTGAAACAATTCCACTTGATCAAAATGATGAAGATTTTTCTTTAAGCTGATTCCTAATTCGGACTCATATGACAAATGTTCCAAAACTTCCAGAGTTAGACCATCTCGCTGTAAAATCCCCATATCAATCATCCTCTTCTCCTAAACGTGTTATCAAACCTCGACTCAACACTCTGTGTATTGCCCGATCCGTTCCCGAATGAAATGGATCAGTTCCTCCGCAATTGCAGAGAGTTCGCTGTTCCTTCTGCGGACGACACCGAAGAGGATCTCCCGATCCCCGTACTGCAGCTCCCGTCCCAGGCGTTCCTGCTTCTCATACTGCGAGAAGGTTCGGGGACTGATACTGCACAGTCCGTTTTTCTTGATCATCGTATTCATAATATAATCACTGTTGGTCGTAATGGCAACCGGATACATCGGGACCGGTTCATTCGTATCCGCGAAGTTCCAGTTCCGATACCGTCCGGGCAGATCCATCTCTGCCTGGATCAGCCGGATCTCCGGCTCTGTTTCTTTATCCGTACCACCTTTCCTATCCATGCCGGAATCTACAGCCATGCAGTTTTCTGCATCTGCATCCTTTCCGGCATTCCTGTCACTTCCGTTCTCTGCACCGCTTCCGGCATTCGTTCCCATGGCATCTTCCGTCACCCGATACAGCATTGCCGTCATATTTCCCAGCGTTTCCATCACCAGCTGATAGCGGTTCAGTTCATAGTTGACCTGCTCGAACTCCTCCGGAAATACATAGATGAATCCGATCTCATCCTCCATATCCCGAACCCGCTTCAGAATGTGAAAAGTCGTATCTGTATGGATGTTGTATCGAATATTTTCTGCTTCATGAAGGCTGTAAAAATCAGAAAAGCTGCGGGCAAACCAGGAGCTGGGATTGATGGACAGCCGAAAGACAGAATCCCCCTCACCGGCACTCTGCATCTCCAGTTCCTCCAGCTTCTCCAGCAGCGGAAGCACCTGCGTATACAGAACTTTTCCTCTGGCATTCAGATGGATACCGTTTGCCTCCCTTTGGAACAACGGATAGCCCAGCTGGTTCTCCAAGGCCGCAATGGTTTTGCTGACATTGGACTGGGTCGAATAGAGAGCCGCCGCTGCCTCACTGAATGATGTTGATTCTGCTGCAGTCACAAAATACTGCAGCTGCTTTGTATCAAGCATCGGCTTTTACCGCCCGAATGCTGAACATACGGTCCGGGGTGTAGAACCGGTCCTTTTCCACATAGACCCGATCGGCAAATCCCTTGTCCGAAGCGATTTCTTCGAAGCCGATTACTTTCAGGATCGCCTCATCCCAGAACGGACGCTCCAGTGCGCTGACGGTAAGCATATGATAGATCTCATGACACTCGTCCTTCATGTCATCGCTGATACCGGTATGGGCGATATTCTCCGGACTGTACAGATTCTCATGTGCATGTTTTGCATATTCCGCATCGAAGTTCAGCAGCACACCGCCCTTTTTCAGTACGCGGAACCACTCTCTGTATGCCGCGATCGGATGCGGCAGCGTCCATGTCAGATTCCGGGAGATGACCACATCAAAGGTCTCGTCCTCAAAATCCAGTTTCTCTGCATCCATCTGCATGGCACGAACCCGTTCCGGATCCAGTTCATAGATTCGAATCATCTCATTTGCTTTTCCGATCATATCCTCGGTCAGATCGATACCGGTGACCGAATGTCCTTCTTTTCCCATAAGCACTTCAAAGAATCCGGCTCCGCAGCCCACATCCAGGATCTTCAGGTCTTTCTTTTCCTTTAACAGAACATTGATCTCCTCCAGCCACTGCTCCGCTTTTTTGCTTTCCAGCTCTTCTCTTCGGATATCAAAAAAGCTGTCTGCGCGCTTGGTCCAGTAGCTCTTTACGCAGTCCTTGATCTCCGGTGACTGCTGCTCAAAATCAATATTTACAATAACTCCCATATCTCTGTTCCTTTATCCCTTCTTATATCCTGTTTCTCTTCCTTTATTCCTTATATCCTTCGATCATAAACATCGGCGTGGATGCGTAATTCAGCTTCTCTTTATCGGAATATACTTCGGCCCCGATATCCGCCGTGATGCGTACATCCGGAATCTGCAGCTGCAGCAAAAACTCCCGATCCCATTCCGGCCGCTTTCTTCCTGTCATCGGCAGCTGTCCGGCAATAACCTCCATCTTGTCGAAGTTCTCACCGACGTTGTAATCGCCCAAACCGTTGGCCTCCACATTTTTCCGATCCTGCTCATAGGCCAGCCGGCTTTCCTGATCAATCAGATATGTATACCAGTTCGCATCAAAGACCAGCAGCATGCCGTCCTTTTTCAGTACCCGGTTCCATTCCCGATAGGCCTGCTCCGGATCCGGCAGATTCCATGTCAGATTCCGGGAAAGCACGACGTCAAAGGACGCATCTGCAAAGCTCAGGTTCTGTGCATCCTCTTTCCGGAAGCAGATCCGGTCAGCCAGCTCTCCGGCATTTCCCCTTGCATGCTTCTGCATCTCCTCGGAAAAATCCGCTGCGGTAACCGCATAGCCCATTTCTGTCAGAATAATCGACAGAAATCCCGGACCTGCACCGATATCCAGGATCCGGATCTCCGCCTTCGACCGATCCCCGAACCGGTCCGTCAGCTTTCGCTCCAGAAGCTTTGACCATGTCTTTCTCTGAATTCCCTCCAGTTCCTCCTGGTTCACCTCCGAATATCCCGATGCCCGGTTATTCCAATAGATGCTGTTTTCTTCCTGTAAACCGCCCATATATTTGTATCCTCTCTAATACAGCATATCCCTTATTGAACCAAATTTTCAGAAAATAAGCAAGCCCCCCGGGGGGATACCCCGGGAGGCCTGTACTGAAAAATCCACTATACCGTTTTTATCGTATTGCTTCCAAAATCTCTTGAAGCATTTTCCTTTTTTATTCGTTTTGTCCAAACTCATTTTTAACCGATTAGATTTCGGATAGAGAAAGGTGCCTCCGGGGTTTTACCTCGTTCCACAAGCAGGAATTTCAATTTCAGCAAGCCTCCTGTACACCGGAGCGTTTTTTCTCAGCAGAGATCTTTCTGAAATGTGCCAGATAGCAGGGAATCATACCTAAACCGGTCAGAAACCACGTAATCGGATAGACCATGGCAATGCCTCGTGCATCTCCGATAACCGGCACAAGAATGAACAGCAGTGCCGTACGAATCAGACAGATATTTACCAGAATCACCTGCATCGGCCGCTTTGTTTCACCCATTCCCCGAAGACCGTCTCCCAGAATCTGCAGTACCGAATAAATAAAATAGAACGGGAATGTTATTTGAATCAGCTGGATACCTACTCGAATCACATCGGGATCTTTGGTAAATACCGAGAACAGCTGACTGCCGAAGAACAGACTGATCAGACTGATCACCAGAGCAGAACCTCCGCAGATTCCCAGACTGATCCAGGTTCCGCGTTTCATTCGCTGAAGCTTTCCGGCACCGTAATTCTGCGCAGTGAATACCTGACTGGCCTGTCCCATGGCTACGATCGGATAGTAGATCAGCAGCTCGATCTTATAATATGCAGCAAATGCGGCTATCGCATCACTTCCGCACTGATTGATATGATACTGTGCCATGACATTGGACAGCGTAATCACCAGACTCTGCAGTCCGGCCGGGACTCCGATCCGAATCATGTGAAGAGCTGTCTGCCCTTCATACTTCCATTTTGCCCGAAACGGGTTCCATTCACGGGGAAGTATTCCGATTCCCCAAAGTACCGCAAGAGCAGCTGCCGTCTGTGAGATCAACGTTGCCCAGGCAACTCCGCTTACACCATTTTTCATCAGATGAATAAACCAGTAATCCATGGCAACATTTGCCAGACCGCCGATCAGCTGCGCATACAGAGGTGTCCGGGAATCCCCCAGGGCTCGCAGAATTCCGCTTCCCAGGTTATACACAAAAATAGCAAGAAAGGAAAGGAAATAAATCCGGAGATACAGCAAAGCTTCCGGCTTTATCTCTGCCGGAGTCCGAAGCAGGGTGAGGAATACCGGTGCCAGCAGGTATCCTGCTGCCATAAAAATAATTCCTCCCGCCAGGCTCAGTGTCAAAGCAGACTGAATGGCACTTCGTACCTTATCATCCTTTTTCTCCCCGATCAGCTGTGCAATTATCACTCCGGAGCCTACATTCAGACCGCCGAAAAATCCCACCAGACAGGTGATCAACATACTGCTTGTACCGATTGCCGCAGAAGCAGTCTTGCCGATCTCCCTTCCTGCGAAGATCAGGTCTACCGCACCGTACAGCTGCTGGATCAGACTTCCGATCAGAAGCGGCAGGGCAAAGGCAACCAGCTTGCTTCCGATGCCCCCTGTTGTAAGATCAATATGTTTCTTACTTTTTTTCATATCAGATAATCCTACTCTTCTATAACAATATTTACTGCATAAACCTAAAAACTCCCGGGAGGCTCGCAATGATACCCCCCGGGAGACCTTACCGTATATTTTGATGTGCAGCTGTAAGAGCTGTGCAAATGTCGTAAGCAGGTGCTCTGAGGCCGCCGGTCCTTAATGAGTGCGTAAGCACGAATTTAGTACCACTGCATCAAAAAATATCTTAATTAATGTCGAGATCAGCGGTTACTTGATAGTAGTCGCATGCATGTGCGGTATATCCGGTTACATTTGCTTTGGAGATCATGTTCATCTCCAGGAAGGAGCAGAATACATATGCATTGTCGTCCAGAATGGCCTGCTGCAGCTGAACGGCGATCTCACCACGCTTTGCAGTATCGAATTCGGTAGACAGCTGGTTGATCAGCTCCGTTACCTTCTCATTCTCATAAGCACCGAAGTTGTAGCTCATCTCCGGCAGACAGCTTGTGGTAAAGAAGTACTGCGGATCACCGGACGGAGCTGTTACCAGAGCGGATGCATAGATATCCCATTTGCTCATGTCTGCAAGGACCTCACGACGGCTTGCGGTACAGTTGATGTCTACCTCGATACCAACTTCTTTCAGAGAAGCCTGTACGGACTCTGCCAGCAGCGGAAGCTCCTGACGGCTCGGATAGGTCAGCCAGCGGATAACCAGTTTGGTACCGTCTTTCTCGCGGATGCCGTCACCATCGGAATCAACCCATCCGGCCTCTTCCAGAACCTTCATTGCCTCTTCCGGATTATAAGTCTCAGTATTAACCTTCTCACCGCCGAAGCTTGCAAATCCGTTCGGGAATGCACCGTTTCCGGCAACACCGTGACCGTTCAGCAGAGTCTCAACGAATCCTTCTTTGTTGATACCAAGCGCGATTGCTTTTCTGACTGCCGCATCCTGAATGATCGGGCTTGTCATGTTCATGGAACCAAAGAATGCACGGGATGTCTGGATGCTGGAGAACTGATAGTTGTCATTCTCAAAGTTTGGATATGCCTCATAAGCCATACCGTAGGCAGCATCGATATCGCCTGCCTGCAGAGCTGCAGAAAGGGTATCACCATTGGAAAGAGTACGGATCGTCAGCTCATCGATGTGCGGAGTACCGTCCCAGTACAGTTCGTTCTTGTTCAGAGTCAGGTGATCGTCGGTAACCATGTCTGCAACCACGTACGGACCGGTACCTACGGAAATTCCTTTTTCAAAATCGGAAGCGTCTACATCAATGATACATCCATACGGATCACCGAGGTAGTTCATCAATGCCGGATTCGGCTCACTGGTGGTAACGGTAAGGACCTGTCCGTCTGCCTGAATATCTGTGATCTTTGTATCGCTCGGTGCACGGTCATGTACCTCAAGCAGGTGATCCAGACACTGCTTTACAGCTTCACCATCCATATCTCTTCCGTTGGAGAATTTAACACCGTCGCGCAGTGTAATGGTCCAGGTGCGGTCGCCGTCGTTGGTCCATTCGGTTGCCAGCCAGGGTTCCAGCTCCATGGTATCGGTATAGTGAACCAGTGTCTCACCGATTCCGTAACGGATACATGCCCAGCCGTTGTATGTGGTATGCGGGTCAACAGTCTCCTCCCAGTTCTCGGAGTTGAACGTTGTATCACCGATAACCATGGTCTTCTTGCCGGCAGTCTCAGCTGCTGCAACTTCACTTACAGCAGCTGCTGTACTGCTGTCTGCATCTGTAGTCTGTTCTGCCGGAGCACTGCTGCCGCAGCCGGCAAGCAGAGATACAGAAAGACACATTCCAAGTACAAGTGCAATGTTCTTTTTCATTTTTTTCTTCCTTTCAACTGTTATTAGTATCTTTATATGTGCAAGCTGCCTGAGGCAGCATTTCACCGTATTACCTTTGTCCTATGTCCATGCATGATCATGCAGGCATGACCTCTGTATAGACGCTGCTCTGAAACTTTAAATGCAATCGATCACCGCTGTATTCAGAGCAATTTTTTACAGCACACTGTCGATCAGCCGCTGGGTGTAGGGATCCTGCGGATTTTTAATCACCTCGTCCGGAATGCCCTGCTCAACGATCCTGCCGTGATACATGACAAGCACACGGTCGCAGAACTGCTGTACCAGCGAGATATCATGACAGATAAACAAAATGGACAGATTATCTCCCTGCGCCGATCGCAGCTCATTCAGCAGATCCAGCACTTCCTTCTGGATTGTTACATCCAGTGCCGAGGTCGCCTCATCGCAGATCAGCACCTTCGGTTTCAGTGCCAGTGCACGGGCGATTGCTGCACGCTGACACTGACCGCCGCTGACCTGATGCGGATAGCGGTCGGCAAATTCCTCCCCCAGTCCGCAGCGCTCCAGCAGCCGGACAGCCTCTGCGCGTGCATCCTTTTTGGACATGCCGAAATTACGCAGACTCTCACTGATTCCGTCTCCCAGCGTACAGCGCGGATCAAAGGAATCCGCAGGTGTCTGAAATACCATCTGCATCTTTTTATATACATTGCGAAGGTTCTTTCCTTTAACAGCCGTGATATCCTCTCCGTCCAGCTCAATCGTTCCTTTTGTCGGATCGACCAGCCGCGTGATCATATTAACAGCCGTTGTCTTACCGCTTCCGCTCTCACCGATGATGGCCAGGCACTCACCCGGCATCAGCTCGAAGGAAATATCGTCAACTGCCGTAAAGTCGTCCTGATCCTTACGGGAAAAGACTTTTGTCAGATTTTCTACTTTTAAAACCGCATCCATCTCATTCCCTCCTCAGCTTCGGAACAGCAGAAAGAAGCGCACGGGTATATTCCGCCTTCGGATCCGTGAGTACCTGTTCTTTATCACCATATTCCACTGTTTTTCCGTCTTTCAGTACAAGCACCTTATCGGCCATTGCACCGATCACGCCGATGTTGTGAGCAACCAGAATAATGGACGTACCGAAGGTCTTTCTGACCAGCAGCATCTCCTCTACGACCTGTTTCTGGACCGATACATCCAGTGCCGACGTAGGCTCATCCGCAAGCAGAATACCCGGATTCAGCAGCATGGCTGCGGCAATGCCGACACGCTGCTGCATCCCGCCGGAAAGTTCAAAGGGATAACTTTTCAGGATACGCTGTCCGTCTTCAAATCCGAGCTTGCCCAGCATATCCATGGCATGTGACTCAAATTCCTTTTTTGATATACGTTTATGCTCCGTCATCATCTCATACAGCTGTGCTCCGACTGTACGGATCGGACAAAAGGAGCTGCCGGAATTCTGAAAGATCATTCCGATCTCCGGTCCGTTGATCTTACGAAGCTCTCTGGCAGACAGATCCGGCAGATTTTTTCCTTTGTACCAGATATCCCCTCTGGTTACCATACCGGCCGGGCCAAGCAGCCCCATGGCTGCCTTGATCAATGTCGACTTGCCGCTGCCGCTTTCACCGACAACACCCAGGATCTCGCCTTCCTCCAATGTAAAGCTGACATCCTGTACAGCGGCAAAACCATTGTAGGTAATGTCAACGTGGTCATATCGTAATAATTCCATTCTCAATTACCTCCCTCTTGTCTTCGGATCTGCATAGTCACGTATCGTATCACCCAGCAGGTTGAAGATCATAACCGAAACAAAAATTGCCAGACCCGGAGAAAGTGTGATCCACGGGCAGGTAGAGAGAAGGCTTCTCGTATCGCTCATCATGCTGCCCCACTCGGCGATCGGCGGCTTCGCACCCAGACCGAGGAAGCTCAGTGCGGCAAGCTCCATCATCATCGTTCCGATATCCAGCATGGAAGTTACAAGGATCGGTCCGATGATATTGGGCAGAATATGTTTGAAAATGATCTTACCCGTGCTGCTGCCGGAAAGCTTCGCTGCCTTCATCCACACCGTCTCTTTCTGTGCCAGAGTCTGACTGCGGGCAATTCGTGCATATTTGGGCCATGAAATTGCTGCAAGGGCAATGATCGCATTCTGCAGACCGCCGCCCAGTACACCGGCAACTGCCATGGCAAATACCAGACCTGGGAAAGCAAGGAACATATCCGAAATACGCATCAGAATAACATCGATTTTTCCGCCTTTCCATCCGCAGAATACACCGACAGCTGTTCCGATGGCCGTAATGATTCCGACCAGAAGAAGCGTGGAATAAATACTTGCACGGCTTCCGACGATCACACGGGAAAGCATGTCACGACCGTAACGATCAGTTCCGAATAAATGAGCCGCAGAAGGCGGAGCCTTTGCGATACTCAGATCCTGCAGATAAGGATCGTAAGGTGTCAGATGACTTGAAAAAAGTGACCCAATGACCAGAAGCGCTGCAAGGATCGTGAAAATGATCAGACGGGTCTTAACTGTATTGCGTCGGATCTTCTGTACACGTACGGTTACATCACTCATTTCTCACTCACCCCCAGTCGAATTCTCGGATCCAGCCAATGATACAGCAGGTCGGTGATCAGGTTGACCAGCACATAGATGATCGCCATCCAGACAACATATGCCTGAATCAGCGGATAATCACGCATGGTGATTGCATCAACGGCCAGCTTGCCTACACCATCCCACATAAAGATACTTTCAATAATAGCGGTACCGCCCAGCAGGTTTCCGATCGACAGTGCCAGCAGCGTAATGATCGTCAGCATGGACGACTTCAGAACACTTTTCCAGAGTACACAGCGGCTTCGGATACCACGAGCCTTTGCACCGACTACATACTCCTTATTCAATTCCTCCAGTACCGTTGCGCGTACCTGACGCATATACTTGGCAGACATGGCGATCGCCAGCGTCAGCGTCGGCATGATCGCACTCTGGAATGAAGTACCGTCTGCAATAACCGGCAGGATCTTCCACCGAATTGCAAACAGCTGCATCAACAGCAGTGCAACAAAGAAGTTCGGCAGGGAATTTCCCACAAAACTGAAAAAGCGAAGGAAATAGTCGGTAAACCGATCATGGCGAACCGCAGCGAGAACTCCCAGCGGAATGGATATTACGACCGTCATAATAATAGAAAGAACGGTCAGCAGCAGCGTTGCCGGCAGCTTGGATATGAAGGTATCAAATACATTCTTACCCGAAACATAGCTGACTCCCATATCTCCGCGCAGCATACCGCCGACCCAGGACACATACTGTGTCAGAAACGGCTTATCCAGACCGAGTTCTGCACGTTTGGCATCAATGATTTCCTGCGCAACGGCAGTTTTATCACCGTAAAGCTCGGTGACCGCATCACTTCCCGCGATACGCATCATTGCAAAGGACAAAAAAGTAATACCGATCAGGACCGGTATTAGCTGTAAAAATCTGTGTAATACATATTTTTTCATTTATTTCCCCTCATTTATATACACCGATCGATTTCTTTTGTTCACATCGTACTCTGAAAGTTCAAGTCGAGTTCTGCGAGACTTGGCGCGGGATTCGGGGCGGATTTAGCTGGCATCTACCCATCCGAATCCCTGCGCATCCCTGCGGAGCGTTTATCTCAGTCAGCTCCAAACCAACAGCGTCCAAAACAGCTCCACGCACATACCTTCCCAAAGAATTCCCAATATAGACATTTGGTTATTATAATCCTGCCTGCTTTTTAGTCACAAGCCCACAGGGGGGATATGGCCTATTCTCATTTTTCATGTCCATATTCCAGCCTGGAATACCGTCCATTTATCCGATCAGTTATGCCTTTCTTCACCATTTCATCGTATAGATTGCTAATTCTGCGCCTGTGCTGTTATCATAGATAGAAGAATACGGGAGGCAGAAACATGGAAATCAAAGTATACGAAGGAACCAAAGAACATCACATTCCTTTTACAGAGGGCACAACACTTCTGACCCTGCTCCGCAGGGCCGGTTTCCGGAATATTCCCTCTACCTGCGGCGGGAAAGGCACCTGCCGAAAATGCAGGGTTCATGTACAGACTGCCGATCGGTCCGGCATCTGTCTTGCCTGCTTTACACTCGCCCGGGATGGTATGATCGTCACATTAGAAGATCCGGCTTCTGCCGGTCAGCACCTTTGATGCTTATCAGAAAATATTTGTCACGCGCAAAGAGAACATCCACCGGATGTTCTCTTTGCCTGCATGGCAACAAAAAACGAGGCTGCCGCTCGAAAGCGACAACCTCGTTTTTTAGAGTTATATGTTCTGTTAAGCTGCGCTATAGCCATAGCTTCGCTCGTGCGAGCACGGCTCAGCTATGGCTGCAGCGCAGGGCTTTTATCACTTATAAAGCGGGCCGAATGCTGCGCATGCTCTGTAGTCTGCACCCTCTTTGTCCATGCCGAATGCGCTCCATGCAGCCGGACGATAGATCTTCTCTTCCGGAACGTTGTGCATAGCAACCGGAATACGAAGCATTGAGCACATGGTGATCAGATCTGCACCGATGTGTCCGATTACGGAAGCACCATGGTTAGCGCCCCAGTTTCTCATTACATCGTATGCTGTGCAGAACGGAGAACCAACTTTGTGATCTACACGCGGTGCAAACCATGTACACGGCCATGTGTAGTCGGTTCTCTTCCACAGAGTATCGGTAACCTCATCCGGAAGCTCAACTGTCCAGCCCTCTGCGATCTGCATAACCGGTCCAAGTCCTTTTACAAGGTTCAGACGGATCATTGTGATCGGCATCTCAGCTTTTGTAATAAATCTGGAGGAATATCCGCCTCCACGGAAGTATCCGTTATCAGCCGGCGGCCACTCGGTAGCAGCTGCCATGTCTTTGCACTCCTGCTCGGTCAGTTTCCACCACGGTTTGATGGTAGCATTGCCGTTCTCGTCTTTGCATACGCCGGTGAAGTCAAGTGCGGATGCACCGGAGTTGATCAGATGCATGAAACCGTCGGAATCCTTTGCATGTCCCTCGATCTCATATCCGGTAACTCTCTTTACGGACTCGCCGCTCCAGTAGGTACGTACATCTGAGAACATCGGAGCAGTACCTGTCAGCTGTTTCTGGAACAGCATGCACAGACCGTTCAGAACGTCGTTCTCGGTTGCCAGAACGTACGGCTCACGTGCGCCGTCATAGTCAAAGGAAGAAGAAAGGAATGCTTCCGGATAGTCACAGTTTGCCTTGTAGTCTGTCCACTGTCTCTGTCCCTGGAAACCGCCTGCGATCGCATTGTGTCCGAGAGCTTCCTCCGGGAATTTCTCAGCCAGTTTCTCATTTCCGCGCATAAGGTCTTTGATGATGATGTACATCTTAACAGTGAACTCCCACTGTGCATCCTTCTCTTCGCGGGTCTTCTGTACCCAATCCGGGTTCTTGTCAAAGCCTTCCTTGCAGTACTCTTTTGTCCATGCAAGTGCTCTCTCGAACTCTTCATGATCATAGATGCCCTCATCCATACGGCGAAGGATCTCAACCTCATCAACAGATTCTACACGCATGCCAAGGTAGGACTCGATGAAATCCTGATCGATAATGGATCCGCCGATACCCATGCAGGTAGAACCGATCTGCAGATAGCTCATGCCGCGAAGGGAAGCCGCTGCAACTGCAGCACGTCCGAAGCGGAGCAGCATCTCTGTTACATCCTCCGGAATCACCTCATCGTCAGCTTCCTGTACCTGGCTTCCGTACATACCGAATGCCGGCAGGCCTTTCTGTGCATGTGTAGCCAGAACAGATGCAAGGTAAACAGCACCCGGTCTCTCGGTTGCATTCAGTCCCCAGATACCTTTGATGGTTCTCGGGTCCATATCCATTGTCTCTGCGCCGTAGCACCAGCACGGTGTAACGGAAAGAGTGATCTCAACGCCCTCTTTCTGGAACTGCTCTGCGCACATTGCGCTCTCACGTACACGACCGATGGTTGTGTTGGAGATGACTACCTTAACCGGTGTTCCGTCTGCATATGTCAGGTTCTCTTCAAAAAGCTTTTTTGCACGTTTTGCCATGCCCATAGTCTGCTCTTCCAGAGATCCGCGTACATCCAGCGGTCCCTTACGTCCGTCGATACAGGGTCTGATACCAATGACCGGATGAGCTCCTACGAGTTTTCTTTCGTCTGCCATGTTCATTTACCTCCCGAAATGTGTACAGGTCTGCTTTGACCTGTCTGAATATAAGTGTTCAGGCTCTTCTGCACGGTCCGCCTGACAGGACCATATCTGTTAGATGTTATCAATTTAACACTTTTTTCTATCCTCATCTAGTGATATAATCTCTTGAGTATAAAAATATTCACTTTTTCTTCGTTTTTATTCGATATGTACAAGTTTATTATTGTATTTTTGTGTATATTTTTCCTGTTTTTCCACAAAAAACCGAAGATATATGCGAAACGTTTTGTCTCTCTCTGATTCCGGAGGTCTGCCATGCAGTTTATGGATCTGAATGAGAAGCGGATACACGGTACTTCCGACTTCCCTTTTGCCTATTATCATATTACCCATACCCATCCCCGCTATGTGATGAACTATCACTGGCATGCGGAATACGAACTGATCCGGGTTCTGGAAGGGGAACTGGAGATGACACTGGATGAGAACCAGTATACGGTAAAAAGCGGTGATCTTGTCTTTGTTCAGGGCGGTATCCTTCATTCCGGAACCCCGCATAACTGTGTATATGAATGTCTGGTCTTTGATCTGCATGCCTTCGCACGGCACAATTCCGCCTGTGCAGCTTATATTCAGCGAATCCTGGACCAGTCCGCCAATATATATCCGGTTTTCAGAGGTCATACTGATACACCGGAAACGGCTGTATCCGGCACCGCCGATACCGAAACAGCTGCAGCCAAAACAGCAATATCCGGAACAACTGCGGCCGTACCGGTTGATACCGATAACTATGAAGATATTCACCTTATGCTGCAGAATGTCTTTTCTGCTATGACATCCGAAGCTCCCGGCTACGAGATGATGGTCTTCGGAGAACTGTACCACTTCTTTGCGGCCGTTTTTTCACGGCACTTATATACAGAAGCCGCTCCCCGCTCCCGTAAGGGACAGAAAAAGGTCATGCAGCTCCGCCAGGTTCTGGATTACATCGATACCAACTACTCCAAGCCCATCACCCTGGAGGAACTGGCCCGGACGGCATCGATGTCTCCGAAATATTTCTGCCGCTTTTTCTACAGCATGACACATCGGACTCCCATCGATTATCTGAACTACCAGCGGATCGAACATGCCTGCTACGAACTGAATGTTTCCGATGCCTCTGTCACGGACATTGCATATGCCTGCGGCTTCAACGACCTGAGTTACTTTATCAAAACTTTCCGCAAGTACAAGGGAGTCACTCCTGGCCGATACGCGGACAGTTACTGCTAGAACATACATTCCCTGGATCAAATCGCATTTTTCAAGCGGAATTGTATACGTACCGCAGCTTACCATCCGATAATTGAGGAGATTTCTCATGGAATATACCATCATTCGAAGCAAACGAAAAACACTCTGCATCCAGATCACAAAGGATGCAAAAATCCTGGTACGGGCACCGCTGCGTGCTTCCGAGGCTTCGATCCGACAGTTTGCAGAAAGCCATACCGCCTGGATCGAAACACATCTGGCAAAAATGCAGCAGCAGATCAGTGAACAGCAAAATAATCCCTATGGGTCCATTTCCTCCGAAGAGCTGCATCGCTGTGCAGAGCTGGCTCTGCAGACCATCCCTCCCCGCGTCGAACAGTTTGCCCGGCTGATGCAGGTCACCTACGGCCGCATCACGATACGAAACCAGAAGACCCGCTGGGGAAGCTGCAGTTCCAAAGGAAACCTGAATTTCAACTGCCTCCTTATGCTGACCCCTCCGGATGTACAGGATTATGTGATCGTTCACGAACTGGCGCATCGCAAGCAGATGAATCATTCTGCCCTCTTCTGGGCAGAAGTCGAAAAGGTTCTGCCCGACTACCGGGAACGCAGGAAATGGCTCAAAGACAACGGGGGAATGCTGATCCGCAGGATGGAGTAACATGCAGTTCCCGATTCCTATCGCTTCTTCGCAGAATACTTCCTCACAGAAAACTTCTTCGCGGGATACATTTGTTTATTTACAGAGAAAACGGGAGTCTTTCACACGAAAGGCTCCCGTTCTTTTCTGCGCAGGTCACATGCGAATCCACTCTCGAGCTTCGCAAAAGACCTGCATAATTTATTTTTACTATTTACGCTTTCCACACATATCCGTTGTTTTTGAACCAGTGAAGCACAAACTCTCTGGCCAGACGGCTCTCGCTGACGCTTCGGGTCAGGGTCTGTTCCGCCTCCTGCGGCGTAAACCACTGGATCGAGTCGATTTCCTCATTGATATGGCTCAGATCCTTCGCATTCACTTTGCATGCAAAGTTCATCATCAGCGTATTGGTCGGTTCATAATAACGGCTTCGGTTAAAACGATAATCCGTTACATCCAGACCGATCTCTTCTTTGATCTCTCTGCGCAGCGTATCCTCAATATCCTCACCGATATTCGTATATCCGGCCACCAGACGATAGGCCCCGCTTCCGTACTGCTGGATCAAAGCGACTTTCGTTCCGGACGGATCATAGACGATCGCACTCATTGCAACATTGAACATAGGAAACCGCGGCTGCTGACATTGTGCACAGTACGGAATCATCCCTTCTCCGGGTACCTCCCGTGCAGTTAACGGATGACCGCAGATTCTACAGAACTTTTCATTTCCTGGCATTTTACAGATTCCTCCCTCTCTTACAACTTTTCTTAATCCATCACGTATCGTATACGCATGTTTTCTATACAATATTGTTCAGCTCCATGTATTTACTCCTCTACATTGCGAATCCCGCAAGCAGATTTACCAGAAATTCTGGATTTTCCTTATATCATGCCCTCTGTTCCATGCGTTTCAGCTCCGGAAGTACCATCAGCAGCATAGCCGTAAAACTGGCAGTTCCTCCGATCACATTGGAAACAGCCTCGGCCAGAAATACTCCGGAGGTGCCGAGTCCGAACATATGCGGCAGCAGATACGTCAGCGGAATGACAATGATCACCTTGCGGAACAGGGAAAAGAAGATCGCCTGTTTCTTCTTTTTCAATGCCTTGAACACCGTCTGACCGGTAAACTGCAGTGCCATGAAAATAAAAGCTCCAAAATACAGATGCAGAGCGGGAACGGCATCGGCAAGGATCGTGCTGTCCGAACTGAATACAGAAATGATCGGCACCGGAAAAAGCAGGATCATCGACCAGATAAAACCGGTGCATACGATGCACATCAGGAACATGGACCGGATACACTTCCGAACCTCTCTTGGTTTGCCGGCTCCGTAATTGTAGCTGAGTACCGGCGAAGCGCCCTCGGAAAGGGCATGCACCGGCGTATCCAGCACCTGCCGAACGGAACTGATGATCGTCATGATCGAGATATAGATGTCACCGCCGGTGGCAGCCAGCACATTGTTGCAGGCAATCGAAACCAGAGAATTGGTACCCGCCATGACAAACGAGGAGATACCCAGGCTGACGATATCCCAGCATCGCTGCCCCGAATGCCGGATCTCCCGGACTGTCAGCAGATGCAGCGGAATGGCGATTCGTTTTCCGCGGAGAAACCGGAAGGAAAAGAGTGCAGAGAAAAACTGCGACAGTACCGTTGCCGCTGCCGCACCCCGGATACCGAATCCCAGAACAAAAATAAACAGCGGATCCAGAAGCAGGTTGGATACGGCACCGATGGCTACCGTTGTCATGCCCATCAGCGAAAATCCCTGTGCGTTGATATACGGATTCATACCGGCAGCGATCATACTGAAAACGGTACCCGTCAGATAGATCCGGATATAGGGAACGCCGAAGTCCAGTGCCGCTTCTGATGCTCCGAAGAGACGCAGGATCGGAACCGCAAATACAATGCCGATGAGCATAAGCACGATTCCTGTCGTCACTTCCAGAAAAAATGCGATATCCATCGTCCGGGAAGCGTTTTCCGTATCACCCTGTCCCAGATAGATGGAAAAGAGCGGTGCTCCGCCCATGCCGTACAGAGATGTAAAAGCAAAGATCAGCATAATGATCGGAAAACAAAGCCCGATACTGCCCAGTGCCTGTGTGCCGGTTCCGGGAATGCGGGCTATGTATACACGATCCACGATGTTGTATAGAAGCGAAAGAAGCTGTGCAGCAAGAAGCGGCACAGCTGTTCCAAGAATATTCTGTGTGATCTTTCCGTTCGAAAAATCCACCTGTTTCATTACGATCCTTCTTTCCTTTTTATGTCGGGCTCTGTGAAACCTGACGTCCTGTTTCTTCTATATTACGACTTTTCCGGAAAGAATGCCATAGACAAGGAAGGTGTAACTTTACCGCATTGTCTGCAGAAGTGCATCGACTTCAGCTCTTGTCGCAAGCTGCGATGAAAATGCGCTGGCAGATCCGGTACAAAGCCCCATGCGGAAGGCTCTGCTGTAATCACCGGCCGACTCGATATAGCCGGTCAGGAATCCGGCAACCATGGAATCCCCTGCACCGACGGAGTTCACGACCTTTCCCTTCGGTGCCGGGCTCTTCAGAACCTCTCCGGTCTCGGAAATAAAAACGGCACCCTCTCCTGCCATGGAGATCAGGATATTTCTTGCTCCCGCCTCCTGCAGCTTTTCTGCATACGGAATAACTTCCTCCTGTGTACGAAGAGTCACTCCGTAGATCTCGCCAAGTTCATGATTGTTCGGCTTGATCAGGAACGGATGATACTTCAGTACATTCATTAACAGATCTCTGGTTGCATCTACCACGATCTCGATTCCCCTGCCTTCCAGCCTGGACAGGATCCGCTCATATACATCCTGCGGCAGTGTATTCGGAACCGAACCGGAAACCACCAGAATGTCTCCCTTCTGCAGCTGATCCAGCTGTCCGTACAGTTTCTCGATATCCTCTTCCGTGATCTTCGGTCCCTGTCCGTTGATCTCGGATTCCTCATTCGATTTCATTTTCACATTGATACGGGAGAATCCCTCTTTGACCGGAATAAAGTCCGTTCCGATCCCATAACCGCTCAGCTCATCCATGATCTCCCTGCCGGTAAATCCCGCCACAAATCCGAGAGCGGTACTGTCGATCCCCATATTTTTCAGCACGATCGATACGTTGATTCCCTTGCCTCCGGGAAGAATCTGTTCATAGCAGGTTCTGTTTACCTGTCCCGGACGAAAATCCTCTACCCGAACGACATAGTCCAATGCCGGATTAAATGTCACTGTGTATATCATCGCATTTCTCCTTTGCTTTCATCCTGCTGTAAGCAAAACTCTTTTTTCTGAAATAAGCCGCCGAATCCTGCATAGCTGCAGACCCTCGGCGGCTTATCACATTTTTGTATTTTCTGATTATATATATCGGATTCTTTATATCTGATTGATGTATCAGTTATTTCGAACATTCTCGTCTCCAAGGAAGAACAAAGCAACGGTGCCCGGTCCTACATGCGCTCCGGTAACCGGCTCGTAGCAGACGGTCAGCACTTCCTTCGGCGGGTTCTTCTCACAAAGCATCTCCTTCAGCAGATCGGCATGCTCCTGGTTATCGGCATGTGCGATACCGACCACCTGCCCCTCCGGATTCTTTACCAGTGCATTGTACTTGTCTGCCAGTGCCTTGATTGCCTGTTTTGATCCACGCACCTTGTCGATATTGATGATCTGTCCCAGCTCGTTGCCCTTCAGGATCGGTTTGATACGAAGAACGGTACCGATGATCATCGCTGCATTGGACAGACGTCCGGTACGCTGCAGATGCCGCAGGTCTTCTACTGTGAAGATCTGATAGATACATTTCCGAAGCTCCATCAGAGCATCATAGCATTCCTGGATCGTCATTCCCTGTGCGCGATATTCAATGGCACGCAGCACGGCAATTCCCTCACCCAGCGAAGCGGCTCTCGTATCGACCATACAGAAGGTGCGCTCCGGATAGGCCTCCTCCAGCATCTCCTTGGCAACCATAGAAGAATTATAGGATCCACTGATACCGGAGGACATGGAAACGAACAGAATATCCTCGCCGGCTTCCGCAAACGGTGCAAGATAATCAAAAAACACCTGCGGAGTGATCTGCGAAGTATTGTACAGATGTCCTTTTCGAATCTCTCCGTAATATGCTTTTCCGTCAAACCGTTCAATTTCCATACAGGACATCTGCTTACTGCTGTCATCCTTCGGATAATAGGTAAACGGAACGATCGCAACATCCTCTTTTGCAAGCCGCTCCAACGGAAGATTACTTGATGTATCAGTTACAATTTTAAAGCTCATTCTGCTGTATTCTCCTTACAAAACCTTATATGTTATGCATGATTCTCTTTTGAATCATGCATCCTTCTCTTCCGGCTTTTCTTCTGCCTTTTTGCGTTTTTTCGTCAGATTCGGAAGAGCGACCTTTCCATCCAGCTGTCTGGCAAACAGGGCAAAATTGGTCATCCGCGCATCGACTTTAAAACGCTTCCCGCCGTTCGGACGGATCACCAGCTCACGGCTGGCTGCAGCAGTCTCTCCGCCGACCTTTTTGACCGTGCGAATGTCGGAAAATTTTGTGATCTGCATCTTGCTGAATGCAGAATACACAATGATCTCCTCACCATTAACCCAGACACGGCTTCCGGTGATTCTTGCGGCAGTAATAATAAAAATAATAGAAGTAAGCAGTACAACTGCTGCCTCAACCCCAACGTAGATCAGTGCCATGCTGCCTTCTGCACTCCGGCCGATCCAGCCGACAGCAAAGGAAACAGCGCCTCCTGCGATCCAGAGCAATAGGACTCCAAACAATCCGCCCTTTGTGTGCCGGACCAGATAATGCTCCTCATCGATCTTCATATCCTTCTCCGCACGGGTAAGTCCCTTTGCCGAAGCGGAACAGATACCGATGATTCCCAAAATCGCCGCGAGAATAACGCCGCACCACTGGATCAGAAACTGCACTACTGTATTCATATTTTTCTCCTTCCGAAACGAATCCCGCATATTCTCCTATCGATCGTTCAATAAGCAATATGCGGAATCCTTTTACATCTTTTATAATTCTATCATTGCCGATTACCAGTGTCAACCAAGCGGACTGCAGGGAATAGGTACGGGAATATAGGGCATGGCAATCTTGACATTGTACAAAGCAAAGTTTATAATATGCAAATTGCGTAGGCAAGTTTCAGACGCATTTATAAATAAGAAAAGACACAACAGGATAACAAAACAGATATACGAGGTGTATTGAAATGGGTGAAAAGAATATTTTAACGTCTTCCGGACTGAAAGCACTGGAGGAGGAACTGACAAATCTCGAGGTTAACAAACGCCGCGAAATTGCCGAGAAACTGAAAGAGGCTCGTGCACAGGGTGACCTTTCCGAGAATGCCGAGTACGATGCAGCAAAGGACGAGCAGGCACAGATCGAGGCACGTATCGCTGAGATCCACAGCCTTCTGAAAAACTCCGAAGTCATCGACGAGAGCGAAGCAGATGCAAACAAAGTGAACATCGGCTGCAAGATCCGCGTTCTGGATGAGACCTATGACGAGGAGCTGGAGTTCCAGATCGTTGGTTCCACCGAAGCAAACAGCCTGAAGGGCAAGATCTCCAACCAGTCTCCGCTGGGTGCAGGTCTTCTGGGCCATCAGGTCGGCGAAGTCGTTTCCATTACAACCCCGGGCGGTGCAGAAAACTACAAGATTCTTTCCATCGAGCGTAACGTATAATCACCCCGGATCACTGATCCAGACAGGAGAACAGCATGGCAGAGAAAAACAATAAAAAACAGCAGGAACCGGATCTGAATCAGGTTCTGAAGGTTCGCCGCGAAAAGCTGGCTGACCTGCAGGCAGCAGGAAAGGATCCGTTCCAGATCACAAAATTTGATCAGACCCATCATTCCGAAGAGGTCAAATCCCTGTATACCGCTCATGAGGAAACCATTCTTGCAGGCAGACCGGTACCGGATACCGAAGGAATGGAGGAGCAGGAAAAACGTGCAGTGATCACTGCCGACTACAACGAGAGAAGAGCAATCATGGACGCACAGCCGATCCATGTATCCATCGCCGGACGTATGATGTTCAAGCGTGTCATGGGTAAGGCTTCCTTCTGCAATATTCAGGATCTGCAGGGCAATATCCAGGTATATGTTGCACGTGATGCCATCGGTGAAGAGTCCTATGCAGACTTCAAGAAATCCGATATCGGTGATATCTACGGAATCAAGGGCTATGCCTTCCGTACCAAGACCGGTGAGATCTCCATTCATGCAGAGGAAATGCTTCTGCTCACCAAGAGCCTGCAGGTTCTTCCGGAGAAATTCCACGGACTGACCAATACCGATCTTCGTTATCGTCAGCGTTATATCGACCTGATCATGAACAAGGATTCCAAAGAGGTATTCCTGAAACGCTCCAAAATTCTGAAAGAGATCCGTAACTTCCTGGACGGCAGAGACTTCATCGAGGTCGAGACACCTACTCTGGTAAGTAATGCCGGCGGTGCTGCTGCCCGTCCGTTCGAGACACACTACAATGCACTGAACGAGGACGTAAAACTTCGTATCTCTCTTGAGCTGTATCTGAAGAGACTGATCGTCGGCGGACTGGAAAGAGTCTTCGAGATCGGCCGCGTATACCGCAACGAGGGTGTTGATACCCGTCACAATCCGGAGTTCACTCTGATGGAGCTCTACCAGGCATATACCGATTATGAAGGCATGATGGAACTGACCGAGTCCATGTTCCGTTATCTGGCTGAAAAAGTCTGCGGCAGCGCAAAGATCTCCTACAACGGAATCGAGATCGACCTGTCCAAGCCGTTCCGCCGCCTGACCATGAACGAAGCCATCAAAGAATATGCAGGCATCGATTTTGATGAGATCGCTACCGATGAGGAAGCAAAAGCTCTTGCAAAAGAGAGAAACATCGAATTCGAGGATCGTCACACCAAGGGCGATATCATTAACCTGTTCTTTGAAGAATACTGCGAGGAGAACCTGATCCAGCCGACCTTCATTATGGATCATCCGCTGGCAATCTCTCCGCTTACCAAAAAGAAACCGTCCGATCCGTCCAAAGTTGAGCGTTTCGAGCTGTTCATCAATACCTGGGAGATGTGCAATGCCTACTCCGAGCTGAACGATCCGATCGACCAGCGTGAACGTTTTGCTCAGCAGGATGCCAATGCGGCAGCCGGTGATGAGGAAGCACAGCACACCGATGAAGATTTCCTGAATGCTCTGGAAATCGGTATGCCGCCGACAGGAGGTATCGGTTACGGTATCGACCGTCTGGTTATGCTCCTTACCGACAGCCAGGCCATCCGCGATGTCCTGCTCTTCCCGAC
>JAUNAK010000110.1:4134-6629 GCA_030527665.1 Eubacteriales bacterium | reverse complement strand
CCACAGGTGTGGTGTGGAGCAAAAGTGTGCAACTTGTTATTGCAATTTTGGTATTGTTTTCGAATCATTATACAAAGCCGAAAACGGAACTGCAAGAATAGAAAAATGAAGAGGAAAACTAGGAATCCCCGGACAGCAGTGCTAAAATGATACCCGAAGTTGAGAAAAGAAACAGGATAGAAGGAAAAAGAACATGGAACGAATCATAGGGAAGCTGCTTCCCTGGTATGAAGAACATAAGAGATCGCTTCCCTGGAGGCAGGATCGAAATCCGTATCATATCTGGGTTTCGGAGATCATGCTGCAGCAGACAAGAGTAGAGGCAGTAAAACCCTATTATCATCGGTTTATGGAAACACTTCCGACTGTGCAGGCTCTTGCGGAATGTCCGGAAGAAAAGCTGATGAAGTTATGGGAAGGATTGGGCTACTACAGCCGTGTCCGCAATATGCAGAAGGCAGCGCAGCAGATCATGCAGGAGCATGGCGGCATTGTTCCGGAAACCAAAGCACAGCTGGAGAAGCTGGCCGGAATCGGCAGCTATACGGCCGGTGCGATCGCTTCCATTGCTTTTGAAGAAGCAGTTCCCGCAGCTGACGGAAATGTATTCCGGATCGTCAGCCGCCTGCAGATGGACAGCAGAGACATCATGAAGCAGTCGGTTCGAAAAGATATGGAAGCACAGCTGCTGTCTGCCATGCAGAGCTATATGTGGGATAGTTCATCCCCGGGGGATTTTAATCAGAGTCTGATGGACCTGGGAGCAGGGGTATGTCTTCCTAACGCAGCTCCGAACTGTGGCATATGTCCGCTAGTCGATCTGTGCAGAGCACATGCAGAGGGAAGGGAAACGGAGTTTCCCGTAAGGACTCCGAAGAAGCCCAGAAGGATCGAGGACAGGACGATTCTCCTGATCCGGGACGGAGAACGGGTGGTTCTGCATCGCAGACCTGAGAAGGGCCTGCTTGCCGGCCTCTATGAATTTCCCAATCTGGAGGGTACCTTGAAAAAGGAGCAGGCACTGGAACAGGTTGCAGCAATGGGTCTGGCGGCTCTGCATATTCGTCCGCTAGATCCGGCCAAGCATGTTTTTTCTCATGTGGAATGGCACATGATCGGATATGAGATCCGTGTGTCCGCATTTCCGGAAGACGGGGATGTACTTTCAGGCGGTTTCCTGGCAGAAATCGGTGATGTGAGGGAACGCTATTCGATTCCGTCTGCATATCGGGCATATCTGGATCGATTGAGGTAAAATAATTAAATTATTCCAAAAGAGGCTGCTGTACAGCAGCTGCGATCCGGCCTGGTCAAAGAGTAGGGATCGCAGTCGGGCGACCTGCAGCAGATGGATAGACTGCAGGCAGCAGAGGTAGTATAATCGAATGTTAAGAAATGTAAAGAAAAAAATACTGAATATATACGGGAGGACAGAAGAATGCTGAATTTTACAGTCGGTCCTGTGATGACCGATGAACATATATTACAGATCGCAGGGGAGTCGGCTCCCTATTTTCGTACACCGGAGTTTTCGAAGCTGATGCTGGAAAACGAGGCAATGATGCTGGAGCTGCTTCATGCACCGGAGGGAAGCAGCTGCGTATTCCTTACGACATCCGGAACCGGAGCCATGGAATCGGCAGTCATGAATATTCTGAATGACAGAGATAAGGTTCTGGTCATCAACGGCGGAAGCTTCGGACAGCGGTTTGCGGATCTCTGCCGTCTGCATAAGCGGGAAATGACCGAGATCAGATGTACATTCGGACAGGATGTAACCAAAGAGCAGCTGTATGCATTTGCCGATCAGGGCTATACCGCTTTGCTTGTCAATATGCATGAAACATCATCCGGTGTACTGTATGATATGCCGATGATCTCCCGTTTCTGCAAAGAAAACCATCTGCTGCTGATCGTAGATGCTATCAGTGCCTTTCTGGCAGATGAACTGGATATGGAGGAACTTGGTGCAGCCTGTGTGCTGACCGGATCCCAGAAAGCGCTGGCTGTGCATCCGGGAATCGCCCTTATGGCACTGGCTCCGGAGGCAGTCCGGAGAGTAGAGGAAAATCCGGAGGTATGTGCATACCTCAGTCTGAAAGAAGCATTGAAAAATGCGGAACGCGGACAGACCCCGTATACACCGGCGGTATCCGCACTTCTGCAGATCCATGAGCGTCTGCGGATGATTCAGGAAAAAGGCGGAGCAGAGGTTGAGAGAAAACGGATCCGTTCACTGGCAGCAGCTTTTCGCGAGGCAATGCAGGTATATCCCTTCGTGATGGCTACCGATCATCCGTCTAACGCGGTAACGGCTCTTCGCATGCCGAACGGAGGCGCGAAGAAGCTGATCGAGATCATGAAGGATGAATACAGGATCTGGCTCTGTCCGAACGGAGGTACACTGGCTGATGAGGTATTCCGTGTGGGACATATCGGAGCAATAACAGATGCGGATATGGAGACATTGCTGCAGGCATTTGCGGATATGCACA
>JAUNAK010000110.1:2193-4034 GCA_030527665.1 Eubacteriales bacterium | reverse complement strand
ACGGAGCTCCGTGCCGAAAAGCAGGGACTTCGCATGGGATTTGCCGGCAGCTCCACGATCCTGGACAAGTATTTCAGGGAAAATGAAAAGGTAAACGGCACGGAGCGTTCGGCGGTATATGCCGAGGATGAAGAAGTATACGAACGTTTCCGGGAGAAGAATGTTTTTCTGACGAAGGATTATGAGGAACTGCTGGATCAGTGCGAGGCGGTATATATCGTATCACCGCCGGCAAAGCATTATGCAATGATCCGCCGGGCCATTGAGAAAAAGAAACATGTGCTCTGTGAATCACCGATCACGGTGTGCCGGGAACAGACGGCAGAACTGACGGAGCTGGCTGCAAGGAACGGTGTTGTTCTGATGGAGGCAATCAAGACCGCTTATGCAACTGCCTATGACCGGCTGCTTCTGCTGGTCAAGAGCGGAAAAATCGGGCGTGTCGTTTCGGTGGATGCCACCTGTACAAGCATACGAAGCTATCGTTCGGAACCGACAGAGAACTGGAACAGCATCTGTGCATGGGGACCGACGGCAATGCTTCCGATTTTTCAGATACTCGGAACCGGATTTGATGAAAAAAGGATCCGTACGCTTCTGACCGACGCACATCATAATGATGCGTTTACAAGAATTGATTTTACCTATCCGGGAGCGGTTGCATCCATGAAGGTTGGACAGGGCGTAAAATCGGAAGGAGATCTGGTGATCTCCGGAACCGAGGGGTATATCTATGTGCCTGCACCCTGGTGGAAGACGGATTATTTTGAAGTGAGGTATGAAAACGCAGAGAACAACCAGCGCTATTTTTATCAGCTGGAGGGAGAAGGAATCAGTTTTACGATCCTTTCTTTTCTGCGGGCTATTGAATCCGGACAGAGCCGTTCCTATATTGCAGAAGAGATCACAGCAGCGATCTCCGGTGTGATTGAAGATTTTTATGCGGAAAAGGACACCATTGTGCTGAAATAAATGGGGCAGATCCGCAGACGGTACGGAGCAGCTGCTTTCGGACAAATGTATTCGGAAACAGGCTGCAACCGATGAGATAAAAACAGAAAGTGAACAGGAGAAATTATGAGAATCGGAACAGGATACGATGTACATAAACTGGTGGAAGACAGAAAGCTGATCCTTTGCGGCGTTGAGATTCCCTACGAGAAGGGACTGCTGGGACATTCGGATGCGGATGTTGCCCTGCATGCCATTATGGATGCCCTTCTCGGGGCTGCGGCCATGAAGGATATCGGCTATCATTTCCCGGATACCGATCCGACATATAAAGGAGCTTCCAGCATGAGACTTCTGGAAAGAGTAGGAGAAATGCTGGAGGAGAACATGTATGTGATCTCCAATATTGACTGTACGATCATCTGCCAGCGGCCGAAGCTGCGCCCGTTCATCGATCAGATGACAGACAATGTGGCAGAAGTACTGGGACTGGAACGGAATCAGGTGAATATCAAGGCTACGACCGAGGAGGGTATGGGCTTTACCGGAACCGGAGACGGCATTTCCGCGCAGGCTGTCTGTCTGATCGAAAATGCATTTGACCGGATCCGCGAACTCCCCCAGGGAGGCTGCTGCGGAAGTAAAGGCAACTGTCCAAGACAGTAGTGCGGCAAGCCTGACACTTGCTGTCAGGCTGTGCCCCGATACAGTCGAACAGCCGGGATTTTGTCCCCTGCACCGCAGGTGCACTTATCATGGGACAAAATCCGTTACCGTTTACGCTGTGCGTGAACGGTAAACTGTCCGAGACAGTAGTGCGGCAAGCCTGACACTCGCTGTCAGGCTGTGCCCCGATACAGTCGAACAGCCGGGATTTTGTCCCCTGCACC
>JAUNAK010000110.1:0-2093 GCA_030527665.1 Eubacteriales bacterium | reverse complement strand
CTTTCCCATAAAAATCTGGATGATCTTCGTTCCGGTTTCCGTGATCTGAAGGTCAGCGGCGAAGCTGAGAAAGAAGATCCGCTGGATTTCGTTCTCTGGAAACCGAAGAAAGAGGGAGAACCCTTCTGGAAGAGTCCCTGGGGAGAGGGACGCCCGGGCTGGCACACCGAGTGCTGTGTTATGGCGAAGAAGTACCTGCACTCCGCAACGATCGACATCCATGCCGGAGGCGAGGATCTGATTTTCCCGCATCATGAGAATGAGATCGCACAGAGCGAGGCTTCCAACGGTGCTGAGTTTGCACATTACTGGCTGCACAACGGCTTCCTGAACATTGACAACCGCAAGATGTCCAAGTCACTCGGAAACTTCCGCACCGTTCGTGAGATCGGTGAGCAGTATGATCTGCAGGTGGTTCGTTTCTTCATGCTTTCCGCACATTACAGAAGTCCGCTGAACTTCAGTGCGGCGATCATGGATGCGGCAAAAAATTCACTGGAGCGTATCCGTACCGCAGTTTCCACACTGAACGATCGTATTGCAGCAGCTTCCGCTGCAGATCTGACCGCTGTAGAGCAGGAAAAGCTGGAAGAAATGAAGAAATTCCGTGCAGCATTTGAAGCTGCCATGGACGATGATCTGAATACGGCCGATGCACAGGCTGCTGTTTTTGATCTGGTTCGTTTTGCCAATATTGAAGTTACTGCCGAGAGCAGCCGTGCTTTTGCTGAACAGGTAAAGGCAGAGATCGTGGCACTTTGCGATATTCTGGGTCTGATCGTGGATATCGAGAAGAAGGAAGAACTCCCGGAAGAGCTGCAGAAACTGATCGATGAGCGTCAGGCAGCGAAGAAGGCAAAGGATTTTGCCAGAGCCGATGCGATTCGTGACGAGCTTCTGAAAGCCGGAATTGCTCTGAAGGATACCCGTGAAGGAGTAAAATGGACAAGAATATAATCGACAGAGAAATTGAACAGATGATGTCAGATCTGGAAGGGCCTGTGGTCCTTCCGGATTTTGGCGTAAAGCAATACTCACCGCTGACATTGGCATACATCGGAGATGCTGTTTTTGAACTGGTGATCCGGACGATGCTGGTCCGGGAAGCCAACACAGCGGTCAATAAGCTGCACAGACGTGCCAGCGGAATGGTAAATGCCGGTGCCCAGTCGAAGATGATCGGCATACTGGAACCGTATTTTACAGAAGAAGAAGCGAGCGTGTATCACAGAGGAAGAAATGCAAAGGCATATACCCATGCCAAAAACGCAGGCATCCAGGATTACAGAAGAGCGACCGGTTTTGAAGCAGTCTGCGGCTATCTGTATCTGAAAAAGGACTGGAAGCGTCTGCTGGAGCTGATCAGAATCGGATTGGAGGGACCGGAACATGAAGCGTGATGGATTTGAGGGACGCGGACAGGGCAGAAGACAGGAGTCTTCCGGCCGTCACGGCGGCAACCCGGACAGCAGAAGAAATGCAAGTTTTAAGGATATGAGAAAAGCAGAAAGACGCGGGGAAAATCGCGGGGACAGCGAGGAACGCAGCCGCGAGGACAGACGCGGCTTCCGCGAGCAGAAAAAGCCGAATGACGGATTCCGCCGCGGACAGGGAAGAAATGCAGAGATCGATCCTGCATTTGAGGAGAATCCGAACCGCCTGGAAGGACGGAATGCCGTTCTGGAAGCCTTCCGTTCCGGAAGAACGGTGGATAAGGTATGGCTGCAGGCGGATCTGCATGACGGAATGATCATGACGATCGCCAGAGAAGCCAGAAAAGCCGGCTGCATCATCAGTTATGTGCCGAAGGAGAGGCTGAATCAGATGTCCGAGACAGGCAGTCACCAGGGTGTTATTGCAATCGTGGCATCTTTTGACTATGCGGAGGTTTCCGATATTCTGAAAAAGGCGGAGGAGAAGGGCGAGGATCCGTTTATCTTCCTGCTGGACGGCATTGAAGATCCGCATAACCTGGGAGCAATCATTCGTACCGCCAATCTGGCAGGTGCCCATGGTGTGATCATTACCAAACACCGGGCCGTCGGTCTGACCGCAACGGTTGCCAAGGCATCCGCAGGTGCGATCAATTATAC
>JAUNAK010000109.1 GCA_030527665.1 Eubacteriales bacterium | reverse complement strand
GTCGGTTCCGGTGACGCTGTCGGCTCGGGAGCCGGTCTGTCATCCACTACATCGGTAAATGCCTTTATCCTGAGATTTCCCCATGAATTCTTATTCTTGATAAGATCCGTATATTTGCTGCTGCCTGCCGCTTTTGAAAAACTCTGTCCGGCTTTGATCGATGCGGTATGACTGATTCCGTTTACCGTCGCCGTCTTCTCGACGCCGATGGATGGTTTCCCGCTTGCGCAGCTCACTTCCACCACAACGGAATATTTCTCTCCTCCGGCAAGTGCTACTGCCTCCGGAAGTTCCATCGTATAGTAACCGGCAAAATCTACGTTCGTTGTTGTCTCCGCCTTTAACTCTCCGCTCTCCGGATCGGCACTGTCCGTAAGCCCTGTATAGATTCGTACCGTGCAGACAGAATCCGCCGAACCGATGCTTACCATAACCGCTTTTAACTCTTCTGCTGCAGACTTTACATCAAAAACATTGGCAGCGACCAGCGGAGTTCCTTCTGAAGACGGAACGATATTTTTGCTGTATCTGCAGCCGTCATACTGATAGTTTCTGTCGTAGAAAGAGTCATTTTCCACGAACTCGCAGGAATAGAAAGCCGAGGCAGCGCTCTGATCCTCATAAGAAAGCCAGTAATAGCCGCTGTAGTCGATTGCCTGCTCTCCCCAGCTGTTCCTTACCAGCCAGGCACCGTCTGCCGGCGGTTTGACGGCAAAATTATCCGCTGAAAACGAATCATCCCAGCCCACGATCAGCACCGCATGATTGGTTCCGCAGGAATGATCGCTGTAATACGCTTTTGTAGACGCATTATACAGACTGTTTCCGGAATATGTACCGCTGTATACCGAACCGGATACCGCACCTCCGGACATAATTGCCCGTTTAATTGCATCCCTGTTTGTATGGCGGTTCATATTCCGAACCGTATGAAGCCGCACGGTATCATTCTGTGCTGCTTCCGATGACCATCCGTTCTGTTTAAGCATGCTGATGGTTTCTGATTGGAAAGGAAGATCCTGTTCCTCAAGGACTCCCCACCATCCCATCAATGTATTCCAGGCAAAACTATAGGTTCCGCCGATATCCAGATAGCTCTGTCCGGTCGTGATCTCAATCGCATCACCGGCTGTTCCTCCAAGCGGATCTGTCAGCAGATGATAATTGCTGTATACCAGTGCCAGTTCACTGAAATCCACAGCGGTATCTCTGGTTCCGTTCATGATCCGTCCGATTTCCGCATTCCCGACTGCTGAAAAGGCCCAGCAGGTCTCGGAATACTGGCTCCGTACCGGCGGAAGTGCCGTCAATACCTCTTCGGGATCTTCCGGATAAGCTGCCGGAATCTCCGAATCTCCCAACAGCAGTTCCTCTTCGTCTGTCCGGATATCTGTTTCTGCATAAAACGATTCCGGTGCGTTCAGATCATACTCATCCGCCAGATAGCCGCCCGGTTCTGCTTCGGGAATGTCTGACGGATCGGTTTCCGGGATCTGTTCTTCAATTGCATTCAGACCGGATTCATCGGAAAAGGCATGCACAGGCAGTCCTCCCAATGTCAGTGTTCCCGCAAGTACAGCGGCTGTGAACGCCTTTCGCTTCCATTTTCTCTGTTTACTTTTCATACTCATATATTTCCAATGTCTTTCCTGATGGTTTTCTGTTATTTTCTCTGATACGTTTCTGCTCCCAATCGTTTTACGCTTCTTATATCCACAGCGGCACACATTGCCCAATGATCATCTCCGTCTATGCCCCGGACATCTGTTCGTGTGCACCCGGATCCTTATTATCTGCCGCTAAAAAAAGATGAAACGCTTCTCACCTGAGGCAAATAGCCGACTTAGATATTGGGATGGATCGTAAAGGTTCCGGAAAGCGGATGATTCGATGTACCGCTGCCCGGATCGACCGCATAGAAGCAGTTGTCCCAGTCATAGCCGGCAGGGATATTGGCCGTTCCTGTAATACGAATGCCCGCATTGTGGTTCGGCGCACCGTTTGTTGCGAAGGCTCCCTGCTCAACAACCGTTCCCCAGTGTTCGACCGAAGCCCGAAGTCCGAAATAATTTCCGGGATACATATCCCACCGCTCCAGTGTTCCGTTCTGACCTGCTTTTACCTTGATATTTTCAAAGTACGCATTGATACTGTCTCCGTTCTGCTTCGCACTGCCCTCGATGCACAATGCCAGATCAGCAGCCTGAACAGCCCGGAAATTCGTCCTGCCGGAATAGATCTGCTGTCCGTTCACATACGCACGGATGGTATTGTCACTGTACCAGGCCAGTTTCAGTTTATACGTAACACCGGTCTGCGCGTTTCCGAGAAAAATATAATCCGGTCCGGATGGTGCAATGCTCTCGATCAGAAAATGGGCACCGCTTCCCACTCTGGCGCCGGTATCATACTGTACGCCAAAAGAAACAGCCGAACCGGTCGTACTGCTCATGGTCAGTTTCGCATGATATCCGGATCCGCTTCCCTGCAGAGTAACATCCGATTCCAGAGAGGCAAAGGATCCGTCCTCTTCCTGCTGTGCCTGCCGCAGTTTCTGCTCTTCCTGCTCCTCTTCCGCCGTCAGTCCGCGGCCTCCGCCGGCTGCATACCAGCCGATTCCTTCGTCCTTCCAGCCAACGCTGACCAGATGTGCCGCTTCTCCGGCACTGGTCGTATAGTTATGAGCCCCTGCAACAGCATTGGGATTGTACTGTCTGTACAGCGGAAGCCCCTTTTCGGAAGCAGAATACCAGCCGACATTCTCATAATACCAGCCCAGCCGGACCAGCATATCCTTTTCCGCCTTGCTCACTGTATAATGATGATCGCCGGCATTGGCATTGTATACCCGGTATACCGGCGCATCGGACTGCAGCGGTGCCTGCCAGCCTACACCTTCGTAGTGCCAGCCGACCTTCCGCAGATTATCTCTCTCCTCTGTACTTGCCGTGTAAAAATGCTCTCCGCTGTTCGGATTATACAGCCGGTACATATCCTGGCTGTCAACCGCAGCCGCGGACACATGCAGCGGCAGCGAAAATGCCAGCAGCGAAGCAGCAAGTACCGCACCTGTTTTTTTATTTCTTTTCTTCATATACTATTATCCTCTGAATTCTTCACTGATCGTATCATTCAGCATTTTTTTGATAGATTTGACTGTAAACGGATCGGAAATGTACCCGTGGATGCCGTGTTTCTTTGCCATATCCTCTGTAAATGCAGAGAACAGCATGACATGGGCATTGGTCCCTTCCTCTCCGTATTCGGTGATTACCGGAACCATCTTCGGATCCACGATCGTTACCTCCGGTTCCTCCGGATCCTCTCCGTCTGCGAAATGAAGTGTACAGTCCAATGCCACACCGACAATGTTGTCCCCGTCTTCCTGTGTGGACACAAAGTTTCCGAACGAATAAATACAGAACACCTGCCGTCCGTCCTGTGCCGAGATCCATGCACCGTTCTGGATCACATGCGGATGATCTCCGAGGATCAGATCCGCACCGCAGTCTGCCAGAAACTGCGCCATGCTCTGCTGGGTATCCGTAATCGTATGGGTATCCTCATTGCCCCAGTGACAGGAAACAACAACTGCATCCGCCTTTTCATCGGCTGCCTTGATCTGCTCCCGAATCAGATCTCTCTCGTATGTGTAAATAACCCGTTTTGAGCTCCCCTCCGGTTTCTCATACATGGCATAGTCACTCTCTGACTGCGGATTGGTTGATTCCACATAGGTCAGAAAAGCCACCGTTTTTCCGTTTTTACAGGTATAGACCGGAATCTCGTCAACGATTACGTTCGTCTGCGGTGCCAGCCCCTGCTCCTCATAGCCGGAGGTGAGATCCGCCGAACCGGAGGCGCCGGCATTCAGTGATGCCAGACCGGTCGTGCAGATCTTATACTGCTCCTGCATACTGCTCCAGTACTTCTCGGCCGCAGAGATGCCCTCTGCTCCCAGATCATAGGTATGGTTGTTTGCCAGACTGAAAATATTGAAACCGGCGTCCACCAGAGCCTTTCCGTTTTCTCCCGGAGTGGAAAACTGCGGATACCCGGACGGTTCGATCTCCGTGTTGATGGTCGTTTCCACATCGATCCAGTTTATCTCATGCTTTTTGATAAAATCCGCTGTATCTGCATATACTTTTGTAAAATCATATCCGCTTCCGCTCTTTGCCTGATCGATCAGACGCTGCGAGATCAGATTATCGCCTACCGCTGAAAAAGAGACATTCCACTGTTCCTTTTCGGCAATTGCCGCCGCCTGCTCCTCCGCAGTTTTTTTTACCCTCTCGACTCCTGCCTGCTCCGCCTGCTGCTGCCGATTTTCCACGGCCTTCTTTTTACTGGCTCCGCTGGCGATTCCGCGTCCTGCAAGGACAACCAGCAGTACCGCTGCCGCAGCTGCCCCGATCCGGATCCTCTGCATCTGTTTCTTTCTTCTGAGAGCCGCACGTTTTTTTCTTGCCTGCAGCCGTTTTCTGTAAGCAATTCGCTCTCTTTCTATCTCTTCCTCTTCCTGATCCATCTCACGGAGCTCCTCCTGCAGATCCACCATCTGCTGCGGAGTCAGGTTATTTCTATATCTGCGTCTGTTATCCATTTCAGAATTATCTCTCTTCCGATACATTTAAATTCCCATCCATGCGAGCATGGTGTCTGCATATCCGCAGTCCGGGACTTTTCAAAAGTCAATTGTTCCGCAGCATATCCGCAGTCCGGGACTTTTATATTGTAATATAACACAAAAATTGATTCTATTATCGTTTTCTGCTAAACTTAGCAGAGATTCTTTATGCGGATTACTGTTCACGGAAGGAAAAAAGTCATGAAACAGACGGTATGGATCACCGGAGCCACCTCCGGAATCGGAAAAGCTTTTGCCAGACAGTATGCAGCATCCGGCTGCCGTCTGATCCTTACAGCCCGGAATGAAGAGCAGCTGAAAGCACTGGCTTCCGAGCTCTCTGTTCCCTGTACGCTCCTTCCCGGTGATCTGACGGATGCAGCCGTACGCCGGCAGATGCTCCGGCGCTTCCGGAAACAGACATCCGATATCCCGCTTCCCGTACCGGACATCTTCATCAACAATGCCGGCATGGGTGTCTGCGGACGCTTCACAGATACCGATACCGACCGGGAACTGATGCTGATTCGACTGAACGTAGAGGCCATGCACCATCTGTTCAAGGAGAGCCTTAAACTGATGGAAAAGCGTGGTTCCGGAACGATTCTGAATGTGGGTTCCTCCGCCGGACTTCTTCCGGCCGGTCCCTATATGGCAGCCTACTATGCGTCAAAATCCTACGTAGTCAGCCTGACCAGAGCCGCAGCGAGAGAACTCAGAGAGAAACACAGCCGTGTCTATACCGCCGTCCTCTGTCCCGGACCGGTCGACACGGAATTCAATACACGTGCAGGTGCCGTCTCCGCTCTGAAAGGGATCACACCGGAATTCTGCGTAACGGAAGCCTGCAAAGGCATGAAAAAGAAAAAGACCGTCATCGTTCCTTCTGCTTTCATGCGTTTCTGTACCCATGCACAGGTACTGCTTCCGGACTCCCTGCTGATTCCGATCACCGGGCATCAGCAGAAAAAGAAAATGCGATAAAGGAGGAATTGGCGAATGATTCGTTTTTACAGAACAGAAGAAGATCGTGTAAACCGGCTGGAAGGAATCGAAGATCTGCAGCCGGGAACCTGGCTCGAAGTAACGGCTCCTACCAACAAGGAAACACAGCGCATCACCCAGCTGCTGGACATCGACCAGGATGACTTTCTGGCTGCCGTTGACCAGGATGAGAAAAACCGTATCGAGATCACCGATAAATACACGCTGATCCTTGTGGATATCCCGGCCAAGGAAACACGACATAAACAGGAACGCTATACCACCATTCCCCTTGGAATCATCATTACCCAGGATTATATCGTAACCGTCTGCACAAAAGGCACACCGGTTCTCAGCTATTTCCATCACAGCCACGGAAAAGATTTTTCCACGCAGAGGCAGTTCCGTTTTGTATACCAGATCATGGTCCGCACGGCAGTTCTGTTTCAGCGTGCGCTGCACAGCATCGACAGCAAACGTACGGAATTCGAGGAAACGATCGACAACAAGTCGATGGATGAAGCTTCTCTGATCAACCTGCACGAGCTGGAATCCACACTTGTATACTTTGCAACATCTCTTCGAGGCAATGCCAATGTCATGAACCGTCTGACCCGCTACAGCCGTCTTCGCCAGTATCCAGAGGATATGGAACTTCTGGATGATGCGATCACGGAGACACAGCAGGCCATCGAGATGACCCAGATCTTCCGTGATATCATCGACGGTACTCGTACCCTGATCTCCTCGATCATGGACAACCGGCTGAATGAAGTCATGAAACGGCTCACCTCCATCACCCTGATCCTCGGTGTACCGACCATGATCTCCGGCATGTACGGAATGAACGTAGACGGACGCTGGATGCCGCTGGCCTCCACGCCTTTCGGTTTTGAGATCATCATTGTTCTTACCCTTGCTCTGTGCATATTCATGTACTACTGGTTTAAGAAGAAAAAAATGCTGTAATCTTACCGTTCTTTGTATAAGACATAAAAAGCTGCCGCAGATGCGGCAGCTTTTTGCTGTTTTTCTTCCGTTCTTACATTAACTCCCTGCTATGTTTCAGCTTTCGTTTCTGCTTCAGCTTTCGTTTCC
>JAUNAK010000108.1 GCA_030527665.1 Eubacteriales bacterium | reverse complement strand
AACAAGGAAAACAAGTGAAAAGGTTGCCGGGAATGCGTCAGTAAGCAAGAATGAGCAACCAAAATCGATGAAATCAACTAAAAAGGTTGCCTGGAACACGCCGGTTAGAAAGAATGAGCAACCAAACTCAAGCATATCAGAATCAGCATCAGGAGAGGATGATATGATTGGAAATAGACGTTTTCTTTTACTGGGGCACCAGGCTGCTTTGCAGAACAGAACTCTTGTCACCACATGGATTTGTAGAATTTATCCCGGTACTTCTTTGGTGTTAATCCGGTGAAGCTCTCGAAAGCCTGAATGAAATGGCTCTGCGAAGAGAAGGACAGATAATAGGCTATATCGACGATTGACAGATCGGAATAACGGAGAAGGTGTGTAGCTTTCTCTATTTTTTTCTCCCGGATGTAATCACTGACAGAGATTCCCAGATTCTGCTTGAAGACTCTGGACAGATAGTTTGCTGACAGTCCGGTGTGATCGGCCAGTGTCTGGATGGTGATCCGTTCCTGATAATGGGCATAGATATAATCCAGGCATTGTACGACCGGTTTCGAAAGGACCGGTTCTTTTTTGAGGGTGATCATGCGTCCGGTAAAATCTCTTGCCATTGCGTTGTGAAGTTCGCCGACTTCCCGAACGGAGCTGCATTTGTCCAGCTTCAGAATATAGAAGTCACTGAGACGATATGCCTGTTCCGGCTCCATACCGCCCTCGATGCAGTAGCGGGTAAGCATGGCGGTCGTAACAACAAAATGATATTTGATATTGGTCAATCGGTCCTTGGACAGGACACCGGTACCGCTCAGATCCAGAAAGGCACCGGATTCGCAGTTTTTATTTATGTACTCCATATCGCCGGCTTTTACCGCATTGTAGAAGCTGTATTCTTCAGACGGCGGGCGGTGTTCGGTCACCGGTTCGTTATGTTCGATCTGTGTATGTCTCCATTCATGGGAAACTGTCATAAGAGCCCCTCCTTACTTGCTAAGACTCAGGTTTTTATTAGGGAATGATGAATGTTGCAGTCGGACAGCGATAACTGTTTACTCAGGGAAACACAGAGGATTCTCAAAACAGATGTTCATTAACTGACAGTAATTATCTGTATAAAGAATCGGTCTTTTGGTATGGATCGTATTATAAAGACTAGGTCTTTTGGTTCGGAGCGTATTACAAAGAACCGATCTTTGGTGCCTGACTGCTTTACGAACATAGTTTACTAACAGTGTCGGAATGCGTGCAAGTACAATTTGGCAATATACAGCGAAAACGATTAAGTTATGACACGATTTTGATATTTTGCGTGGAATCCTAATATAATACAGGCCGGCTCCGATGCTATATTGTATCCAACACAAAGCAGTTGCGAAACAATAAGGAGGCAATTATGAAACGTAATAAAATAGCATTGGTATTGGCAGTATCCATGGCAGCCGGCATGATGGCAGGATGCGGAGTAGGCAGCTCGAACGGCAGTGCAGCAGAATCTGCAGCAGCGGAAGAGGGAAAGGTCATCAATATCTATTCCTGGAATGACGAAGCCCGTCAGAGAATCGAGCTTGTATATGATCAGGTAAAAGAAACTTCTGAAGACAAGACTGTTACCTATCTGAAAGACGGAACCGAGATCCACTGGATCGTAAATCCGAACCAGGACGGTGTGTACCAGGATAAGCTGGATCAGGCGTTGATGAATCAGGCAGAGGCAGAAGCTGACAAGAAGGTCGATATCTTCCTGACCGAGACCGATTATGTATTCAAATACACCGATAAGGATGCAAATGTGGCCATTCCGCTGAAGGACCTTGGCATTGATCCGGAAACCGATCTGGCTGATCAGTATGATTTTACCAAGACGACCGCTTCCGATGCTGACGGTGTGCAGAGAGGTTCCACATGGCAGTGCTGCCCGGGCGTACTAGTATATCGCCGTGACATTGCGAAAAATGTTTTCGGAACCGATGATCCGACAGAGATCGGCAAGAAGACCAATTCCTGGGAGGTACTGGAGAAAACCGCTGCCGAGCTGAAAGAGAACGGCTACTATACATTCTCCTCGTATGCAGATACCTTCCGTCTGTATGGAAACTCCATTGAAAACTCCTGGGTAGAGCCGGGTTCCACTACCGTTCGGGTAGATCCGAAGATCGTGGACTGGATCAATGATTCCAAGACATGGCTGGATAACGGATATGTGGATGCCAATATCAAGGGCCAGTGGAACGATGACTGGAATAAAGCTATGGGTTCCGATTCCAAGGTATTCGCCTTCCTGTTCCCGGCATGGGGAATCGATTTTACACTTTCTCCGAACTGGGACGGTGATGCCGGTCAGTGGGCAGTTACCGATGCACCGCAGGCATACAACTGGGGCGGTTCCTATGTACATGCTGCTACCGGTACCGATAACCCGGAGCATGCAAAGGAGATCATCCTGGCGCTGACTGCCAATGAAGAGAACCTGACCAAGATCTCCAAAGAGACCTCTGACTTTACTAACGACAAGTCTGCAATGGCAGCACTGGCAGAGGATACCTCTTTTGCATCCGAGTTCCTTGGCGGACAGAATCCGTTCACGTACTTTGCACCGTCTGCAGAGGGAATCAAGATCGCACCGCTTTCTGCATATGACCAGGGCTGTGTAGAGATCATCCAGAATACCTTCTCTGATTATCTGCAGGACAAGGTTGATTTCAACAAGGCAAAAGAAAACTTTGAAACAGCGATCAAGGAGCGTTACCCGGATATCACAGAAGTTGTATGGCCGGAATAAGTATCAAATTGGAATCCCGCAGGAGATTCGCGTGAGGCGGTGAAAGCCTGTCCGTCGGAGGTGCCTCTCAGCCGGGAGGATGGCGTGCAGGCTGTAAATATATAATACAAGGAAGTTACGGTTATGAAAAAACGTAAAGCATCGGGATATGCAAAATGGGGATATATATTCATCCTTCCGTTTTTCATCGCATATTTTATTTTTTCATTGATACCGCTGGTGGATACGGTTCGGTACAGCTTTTATGAGTATTACCAGTCGGGTATCAAGGTGATCGGTCCGAACTATGTGGGACTGGTGAACTATAAGGAACTGCTGCATTCGGATATGTTCCGGTATGCGGGAAATACCATGATCCTGTGGATCATCGGTTTCATTCCACAGATCGTGATCGCCATGATCCTTGCCTCCTGGTTTTCGGATGCAAGATTGAAGATCCATGGCAAGCAGTTTTTCAAGGTAGTGGTATATCTTCCGAACCTGATCATGGCATCGGCCTTTGCTCTGTTATTCTTTACGATGTTTTCAACGAGCGGACCGATCAATTCGATCCTGATGAATCTGGGTATTACATCGTCAAAGATCGATTTTCTCGGAAGTACGGCAGGAACCAGACTGCTGGTAGGTTTTATGAACTTTCTCATGTGGTTCGGAAACACATCCATCATGCTGATGGCTGCCATCATGGGAATCAGTCAGGAAGTCTTCGAAGCTGCCGATATCGACGGATGCAACCGGCTGCAGCGTTTTTTCATGGTGACACTTCCGAACATCCGGCCGATCCTGGCATATACGCTGATCACCTCGATCATCGGAGGACTGCAGATGTTCGATGTACCGCAGATCCTGACCGGAGGAAAGGGAAGTCCGGACAGAACGTCCATGACGCTGATCATGTTCCTGAACAATCATCTGAAGAGCAAAAACTATGGTATGGCCGGTGCACTGTCCGTATACCTGTTCATCATCGCCGGCATTCTCTGTGCAATCGTCTATAAAATGACGGATGACAGTGACCCGGACGGATCCAGGGCTGCGGAAAAGGCAAGAAAACGTGCGGAAAGAAAGGCAGGGCATAAGAGATGAAATCTAAAAAAAATAATCTTTTATCATCGTTTCTGATTCATCTGGTTCTGGCGGTGCTGGCATTCCTGTGTCTGTTTTTCTTCTACGTGCTTGTAATCAATGCAACACATTCCCATGCGGATCTGCAGAAGGGCTTTTCGGCGGTTCCCGGAAGCAGCTTTCTGCAGAATCTGAAGAATGTTTCCACAGACGGAAGTTTTCCGATGTTCCGCGGAATTCTGAACAGCATTTTCGTATCCGGTTCCTGTGCTGCGATCTGCACCTATTTCTCCTCGCTGACAGCCTATGGACTCTATGCCTATGACTTCCGGCTGAAGAAGATTGCGTTTACCTTTATCATGGCCATTCTGGTTATGCCGACACAGGTAACAGCTATGGGATTCCTTCGACTGATCACGAGGATGGGGATGTACGATTCCCTGCTGCCGCTGATCCTTCCGTCGATCGCATCACCGGCAGTATTCTATTTCATGTTCAGCTATCTGAAATCCTCGCTGCCACTGTCACTGGTGGAGGCGGCCCGTATCGACGGCTGCGGAGAATTCCGGATCTTCAATCGCATTGTACTTCCGATCATGAAGCCGGCCATTGCCGTGCAGGCAATCTTTACCTTTGTCGGTTCCTGGAACAACTACTTCGTTCCGGCTCTGGTCATTCAGTCCAAGAACAAGATGACGGTTCCGATCCTCATCGCAACATTGCGTGGAGCTGACTATATGAACTTCGACATGGGAAAGGTCTATATGATGATCATGGCTGCAATCGTCCCGATCATCTTTGTATATCTGCTTTTGTCCAAGTATATCATCGCGGGAATTACACTCGGTGGTGTGAAGGGCTGAGACAACAACTATATACGTGTGAAAACAGGGGTGGCCCCGAATAAGCTTTCAGCAGTTTATTCGGGGCCACCCCTGTTTTGGGGTCTCCGCTTCCGATTTTCAATAATTTTATGGTTCGATCACATGTGATTCAGAGATTCAGCTTTCGATACTGCAAAATCCGGATTTGCTGTCTTGAAATCCGGATTTCGTTTGTTCCACAGTATATGCTAACGGAAGGTAATCGTGTCAGATAGTATTTGGGTGCGTTTCGTGGTAAAATAAAAAAATGACAGAAAATACAGACAGGAGTGTGACAGCAATGGAACGAGTATTTCAGATTGCCATCTGCGATGATGAAGTTGAGATTGGTAAATTGATCGAGAAGAAGATATTGGAATATTCGGTTCGGTACGGAATCGAGTATCGAATACAGATTTTTCGCAGCGGAAGAGAGCTGCTGGATAATATAAATGGAAATACGGATATTCTGTTTCTGGATGTGGAGATGCCGGGATTGAATGGAATCGAAACAGCTGTGGAGCTGCGTAAACGCGATCAGGAGATCAAGATCGTGTATCTCAGCGGTTTCCGGGAATACGTTTTTGAATCCTTTAAGGTACAGGCTTTCCGTTATCTGTTGAAGCCGCTGAAGGATTCGGATTTTAAAGAAGTGATGGATGAACTCTGCAAGCCGGAGGAAACCAGTCAGTATCTGTCTTATACATTCGGAAGCGAACATTACAGTATCAATTTCAAGGATATTCTTTACATTGAAGGCATGCGGGGAAAGATCTTTATCCATTGTGCCGATGCGGTATACCGATGGCGCGGAGCTCTCTCTGTATTATATGACGAGATGAACCTGAGAGAATATCATCTCTTTCTGATCCATCAGAGCTATGTCATCAATATGGACAAGATCATCCGTTATAATTCAAAAGAAGTCGTACTGGAGGGGAATCTGGAGATTCCGATCAGCAAGCACCGGCTAAATGAATTCAAGCAGGAATACATCAGATTGTGGGGGAATACGCTATTTTAACAGATATTGGTTTAAAGGTCATAATTTATATAGAATATATACTGCTTGCCAGCGGTTTGTATCTGCAGATGTGCGGCGTTGAATTTTTTAACAAGCATTTTACCGCCGAAAAGCGAAAACGGCGGATCTATCACTATCTGATCGAGACCGGAATCCGTATTGTCGTCATCGGTCTGCGATGTCCGGTGATCGTATACCTGGCGCTGATCTACGGAATGGTCATCATTTCCCTGCGTATTCTGCATGTGTATACCTATCAGCATGCGATTCGCGGAATGACGGCAATTATATTGATGGAGATGATGGAGCTTGCCTATACATTATTCGGTGGCAATGAACGGCTGGGATTTGTGGGGCATAATATCCGGATCGAATACAATCTGCAGACACTGGTTATGATCCTGCTGCTGATGATGGTTCAGGTCACAGTGACGATCGCAGGCGAAGCGTGGAGGCTCCGCACCAGAAAAAATAAATATTTCTATCTGGTGATCGGGATGAAACGAATCATGGAAGCGCTGCTTTGCTATCGCATGATGGAACTGACCGATTTTGCAAATTCGAATCTTCCCTATGTGCTCATGCTGATCTGCTCGATCCTGCTGGACTATGTGCTGATCTATGATATTGAGATGTACAAGGTGTTCCGAAGGGAGGAAATCCGCCGGATCCAGACTCCACTGAACAGAGAACAGTATTATGTCAAGATGGAAGAGGAGCATCTGAAGATTCGAAGGATGTTCCATGACATGAAAAATCAGCTGATGATCCTGGAAGGAAACCCTGCGTTCCAGACAGAACAGGCACAGAATGTGATCACCGGCTTCCGGAAGGAGATGGACAGCCTCGGAGGCTTCTATCATACAGGAAATGCGGACCTGGATCTGATCCTTTTTGACTGCCGGAGCCGTGCTCTTGAGAAAAATATTGCATTTGATGCGATCATACAGGAAGGCTGTCTCTCCTTTATGAAACAGGAGGATATCAATGCTATTTTTGTG
>JAUNAK010000107.1 GCA_030527665.1 Eubacteriales bacterium | reverse complement strand
CCCCAATTACATTCTGTAATTTTCTTAATCCTTTATAACAATTCTAACATACAAATTCTGCACGGCAAGCATATTCCGCAGATTGCACCCTTTATTAAAAAAAGAATCCTCACCGAAACTTCGGTGAGGATCTGTATACTGCATATATATACAATTATTTTGCCTGAATATATCCCTTTTCTACGAGGGTCTCTGCACAGAGAACGGCACCGCCGGCTGCTCCGCGAAGAGTGTTGTGGGACAGGCCTATGAATTTCCAGTCGTAGATGGAGTCCTGACGAAGACGGCCAACGCTGACACCCATGCCGCGCTCATAGTCTACGTCCAGCTGAACCTGCGGACGATTGTCCTCGGTCATGTAACGGATGAACTGCTTTGGTGCGCTCGGCAGGTTGTGCTCCTGCGGGAAGCCCTTGAAGTTCTCCAGTGCTGCTACAAGCTGCTCGAAAGTCGGTGCTTTTCTGAATTTTACAAATACAGCTGCGGTATGTCCGTTCAGAACCGGTACACGGATACACTGGGTACTGATCTTCGGCTCTGCAGCCTTAACGATCTCACCATTCTCGATGTGTCCCCAGATTCTAAGCGGCTCCTGTTCACTCTTCTCTTCCTCACCGCCGATGAACGGAATGATGTTTCCTACCATCTCCGGCCAGTCCTGGAAGTTCTTTCCGGCACCGGAAATTGCCTGATAGGTTGTTGCGATTACTTCATACGGCTCAAATTCTTTCCATGCGGTCAGAACCGGTGCATAGCTCTGGATGGAGCAGTTCGGCTTTACAGCAATGAATCCGCGGGTGGTTCCCAGACGTTTCTTCTGAGACTCGATTACTTCAAAATGATCATCGTTGATTTCCGGAACTACCATCGGCACATCCGGTGTCCATCTGTGAGCACTGTTGTTGGATACGACCGGTGTCTCAGCCTTTGCATACTGATACTCGATCTCTTTGATCTCGTCTTTGGACATGTTCAGTGCACAGAAAACGAAATCGCAAAGCTCACATACCTTCTCTACCTCGGTAATGTTCATGACAACCATGTTCTTTACATATTCCGGCATCGGAGTTTCCATTTTCCAACGGCCGCCGACTGCCTCTTCGTATGTCTGACCTGCACTTCTCGGGCTGGCTGCAACTGCTGTAACATCAAACCACGGATGATTCTCCATCAGAGTTACAAAACGCTGTCCTACCATACCGGTTGCGCCAAGAATACCGACTCTTAATTTCTTTTCCATCTATATGTCTCCTTTTGCCTCATGCTTGCATGATTGTTTCTATTTTTCGATATAGCTTATTACTTTTTCCCAAAAAACGCAAGATACTTTTGTAAAAGATTTTAATTTTCCTAATTTTGATGGAATCTTATTCTTCCTAAGAAAACTTTTATGTATATGACCTATTGACATCCGGGCACCAAAAGTGGTGTACTAAATTTTTCGCATTTATTATGTAAGAACAATACCCGGATATCGGAATGGTCCATTCCAGTTTCAGGTGCATTTCTCCTGATACACTGTCCTGCGATATCCATTAACATATTACGCCAATACGATCGGAGGAATACATGATCTATCTGGACTATGCAGCAAATCACCCGGTGGATCCTGCTGTTTTGCAGCGTTTCTGCTCCGTAGAGCAGACTTTTCCGGGAAATCCCAATTCCCGTCATGAAGCCGGAAGAACCGCATCCGGCGAGATGCAGAAAATCACCGCATTGATTGCCGAAATGCTCGACGTCGATCCTGCATCCATCATCTATACATCCGGTGCGACCGAGGCCAACAATCTGGCCGTCAAAGGTCTTGCACGTACGACCAGACACTGCGGCAGACATATCATCTCTACCGCCATTGAGCACCCTTCCGTCAGTGCCAGTCTGACCTGGCTGCAGGAACAGGGATATGAGATCGATCTGCTTCCGCTTCGCACAGACGGAACCGTAGATCTGGAAGAACTGGAGTACCTGCTCCGCAAGGATACGGTACTGGTTACGATTCCTGCCGTTGACAGCGAGCTGGGAACCGTACAGCCGATCCGACAGATTCGTGAGCTTATTCAGAACTTCCCAAACTGTCATCTGCATGTGGATGCCACTCAGGCCGTCGGGCGCATCCCCTTTGACTTCTCTCTTGCCGACACTGTCAGTCTTGCCCCGCATAAATTCGGCGGGCTGAACGGCTGCGGTATTCTGGTCAAAAGAACCGACCTGGTGCTGGAACCGATTCTTCACGGCGGCGGCAGTACTACGATCTATCGCAGCGGTACTCCTGCTCTGGCACTTGCCGCCTCCCTGGAAACAGCAATGCGCCTGGCTCTGGAGGAACAGGATTCCCGCGTTTCTCACGTTTTGGAGCTCTCTGCCAAACTGAAGAAAGCACTCTCTGCCTATCCGCTTGTACGCATCAATTCTCCGGCAGGTGCCGTCCCTCATATCCTCAATCTGAGTGTGGAAGGTATCCGCGGCGCGGAAATGCAGAGGCAGCTGGACCGAAAAGGCATATGTGTTTCGGTAAAATCCGCCTGTTCGGTAGAGGGAACACCCTCCCGAGCTGTTTTTGCCGTCAGTAAAAATCGAAATACCGCCCGCAACAGCTGGCGCATCAGTCTAAGTCATCTGACTACGGAACAGGAAATCGATGCGTTCCTGAAGCAGTTTGACCTCTTATATCACGAATTAACAGGAGATAATAAATAATGAAAAGACAACTGGAAAACTGGCAGCTGATCGAGCGCAGTATTATAAAAAAATACAGAAAAGAATTGTGGAACCCTTTCATGTACGCAGTTAAGCATTATGATCTGATCCAGCCGAACGACAAAATTGCCGTTTGTATTTCCGGCGGCAAGGATTCCATGCTGATGGCCAAGCTGATGCAGATCCTGCAGCGTCACAGTGACTTCCCTTTTGAGCTTGTTTTTCTGGTAATGGATCCGGGCTATAACGAGATCAACCGCCGCAAGATCGAAAGCAATGCCGCCTTGCTGCAGATTCCGATCACCGTATTCGAAACCAATATCTTTGCCATTGCAAACAGCATTGAGGACTCTCCCTGCTATCTGTGTGCCCGCATGCGCCGCGGTAACCTCTACAACAAAGCAAAAGAGCTGGGCTGCAACAAGATCGCACTGGGACATCATTTCAACGATGTTATCGAAACCACTGTCATGGGTATGTTCTACGGCTCCCAGCTGCAGGGAATGATGCCCAAGCTGCACAGTCTGAATTTCGAAGGCATGGAACTGATCCGTCCGATGTACTGCATCCGCGAAGACAGTATCATTGCCTGGAAGCAGTACAACGATCTGGAGTTCATCCAGTGTGCCTGCCGCTTTACCGAGAACTGCACCACCTGCGACAACGGAGGCGGCGGTTCCAAACGCCAGGAAGTCAAGCTGCTGCTTCGCCGTCTCAAACGCGATAACCCGAATATCGAAAAGAGCATCTTCAACAGTATCCACGCGGTAAGTCTGGATACGATGCCGGGCTACAAGACAAACGGCGAGACCCACTTCTTCCTGGAAAACTACGAGGAACGAAGGAAAAAGAAAAAGTCCGAAGACTGATCAATAAAAGCCATGTCAACGCTGCTGTTGGCATGGCTTTTATCTGTTCTTATGCTGCTTTAATCTGTTATCCGAATTTCTTTTTCCGTATCTCCTGCCTTAACTAGCAATGTCCCCGGTTCATCTGCTCTTACAACTGCAAGTGCTTTTCCGTAATACGTTGTAAATGAACCTGTATGATACTGTTCCACTGTGCGTGGATTTGCTGAACCAAATGCAAGCAGTTCGCCGTTTTCTACTTTCACCTGTACTTTCCTGTCTGCATTGGATTCCACCTGAATACCATCACCAATCTCAATCGGTACAAAGATGATCTGCTCTTTCTTTGCCGTTTGAACCTCCGGACAAATATGAACATCTTCCTTTCGGCAGGTTTCCAGTTCACTGCGCCCTATTCGATTACCCGTTTCATCATACGCAATTGCTTCCAGCTTTCCCGGTGCATACTTTGTTTTAAAAACAGCTCTGCACTCTTTGACTTTCTTTCTTCCTAATGATTTACCGTTTTTCAGAAGTTCAATCTTTGCACAATCAAAATACACTTCAACAACGGCCTTATTGCCTTCGCATCCCTTCCAGGACCAGGAAGGGATTGCATTTGTCCCTCTCCAGGTTGACTTCGCCGGCCGAATACCCGGATGGTTTACCGGCTGTACGCAGATTACAGGATTATCCAGCATCCCCCATACTGCCTGTGTCCAGAACAGCTCTCCTCCCGGATTTCCAAGAATATCAAAAGCTCCCATATCTGCAAGAATCCATGGAAACGGCTTTTCAAATCCTTTTCCGTCAGATGTATATGCCCATGCACCTCCGCCCGCTTCCCCGATATAATCCCAGGATGTCCACATAAAATCACCGATCAGATATGGATATTTTTTTACCATCTCCCAGTTTTTATACAGATCCTGCGGAAATGTTTCTGAACCAAAAATAATTCGCTCCGGATGTTTTGAACCTTCCAGCGGATATCTGCCCGATGCATAATTATAGCCGGCAATATCCAGTACATTCAAAACCGGTGATGTAATGCGATCCGCTTTATCTGAATTTGCAGCCTTATTCATTCCGGTTCCTACCACTGATGTAAGAATATTGAACATAAGGCTGTTCATTCCATTCGCCTTATCCGCATTACCGTCAGTTTTTCGTCCGGCGCCATTTTCATCGTAAATTGCATTTCCTTTTGCACTGCGATGAATGATCATAAGATTAAATCCACCTGTAACCGGCCTGTATGGATCAAGGGAATGCATCTTGTCACATATCCTTTTTGCAAGGTTTACGCCTTTGGAAGATGCAGGTTCTGCAACCTCATTTGCAATCGAATACAGAATGACACTGGGATGGTTATAGTCTCTTTGTACCATTGCCTCTACATCCCTCTCCCAGTTCTGTTCAAACAAGGATGCATAATCATACCTGTTTTTTGGGTTATACCACACATCCCAGGTTTCATCCATCAGATACATCCCATAATAATCACATGCTTCCAGCATTGCCCTTGAACAGGGGTTATGAGCAGAACGAATGGCATTATATCCGGCTTCTTTCAGTATGCGTACACGTCTCCATTCACTTTCGTCATACGTTGCCGCTCCCAGAATTCCACTGTCATGATGTACGCAACCGCCCCTCAACAATGTGTTCTTTCCATTTACGAACAACCCCTTATTGGACCAGGACAGCTGACGTACACCAAATTTTATTTCCTGATCCTGTACTTTACATATATACAGATGCGGAGTCTCATCACTCCATAATTTCGCTTCCGGAATGGTAATTGTACCCTTTCCCCGTGCAAGCATTCTATGATCATCCCATATTTCCGCTTCTGCATCCTGTCCTGCTGCCGAAACATGAATAACTGCAGGATTTATCGATAATGTCGTAATTCGTACATCTTCTTCTGTAATACCGGGGCCAACCCACGCCCACACAGGTCGATAGATTCCCGATCCGGTATACCATCTGGAGTCCGGCTGTTTTTCTGTATTACATTCCACACGAATAACATTTTTTCCTTCCGGCAAAATTCCACAATTTACCCGGAAAGGAATATACCCATATACCGCCCCGCCAACGAGAACACCATTCACATACACCTTTGCATTTTTATGAACGCCTTCAAATTGAAGAACAAATGGCTGTCCCACCCACTCTTCCGGCAAAAGAAATGTTTTTTCATATATATACCTGCCTCCCGGAAAAAATCCCTGTGCACTTCCACCGGGTGCGTCTGCTGATCTTTGCTCCTTTATCATTGCATCATGAGGAATCGTGACCGCATGGAAATTCCCCTCTGCTTTTCTGCACATCCATCCTTCGTTAAAGCGATATTTTTTCATACTGTTTCCTTCCCGGAAAGCTCTGCTTTTCTCAATTTTCTTTATTCATAATATAAAAATACATCACCGGTAATTCCGGCCGGATCCGGCTCAGCCGGAATGAATTCCTGTCCCAGATATATGGCAGCCATATCCGGATCTTTTCTTCTCTCCCTTTGAAGAGTTGTTGCCACCTCAATAACAATCTGATTCTCCCTGTCCTCAAGCTCGGAAGACAAATCAAAAACATAATTCGGAACAATCTGAATTCCAAGCGAATGCCCGTTCACAAATACTTCCACTCCCTCATGGGCATCTTCAATCACAAGTACCGCTCTTGTCATTTTTTCAAACTGCATTGTCTTCTCATAGCGAATAAATCCGGAGAAATCTTCATCAGCTTCTCCTTTTTTGAACTGCGGATATTCAATTGCACGGCATATACTTGTTGCAAACGCTTCTATTTTCATCCGATTGATCGGTAACTTCGGCATTTCCTCTTTACTGCCGCATGCCGTATCACGAATGAACATGATTGATTTCTGAGGTTCCAATTCATAAGCAATACAGGTCATTCCATCATTCTGAACAGTCTTTGCTTCATAGCAGCGATCCATATACGGATCATAAGCAAATCCGCTCCAGTTTCCCGGCACACAGATTTCATTCTTATCTGCCGACGCATCTTCATTTACAAGAAACAGTACATCCTGTTTCCCCTGATAATGAGCGATTCGCACTCTTCGCGCCGCTTTTTTCAAATGAACTGCAGCACATTTCTGCGCGTATACCGCAAGCTGATCCAATCGAATTATCTTTGCATCCTGCAGTTTCTCCGGCAGATTCCCGCCTTCGCACAAACCTTCCGGCAGATGATTTAAAAATACAACGTCGCCTCCTTTAGCCAGCAGCTCAACCGCCCCTTCCGCAGCAGATGCCGGAATTCGATCACATTCCGCAATTACAAATAATTTAT
>JAUNAK010000032.1 GCA_030527665.1 Eubacteriales bacterium | reverse complement strand
TTGTTAGCGTGCATCTGAAGGATAACCAACCGAAACCGAAACGCCAACAGCCACTGTGACTCCGTCGACATCCGCAGTACCAACCGAAACAGAAACGCCAACAGCCGCTGCAACTCCATCGGCAACAGCAGCACCAACGGCAGCAGCCCCTCCCACAGTAACCGCAGCACCGACCCCAACCGTGGTATCGACTGCGACGCCGACACCTACAGTGCCCCCTGCTATGAGTCCTACTGCCGTATATGCACCGGTACCGGAAGTCCGTCAGGAACCGGAGCTGCCGACCGGATGTGAATCGGTTGCGCTGACAATTGTATTGAAGAGTCTGGGCTATGATCTGGAGAAGACCACCGTTGCGGATAACTATCTGGCACGCGGCGACAATATGGCGATTGCCTATTGCGGAAATCCTTATTCTTATGCGGGTGCAGGAGCATTCCCGCCGGCAATCGTAAAGGCTGCAAACAAGTTTCTGCGGGAAAAGGAAAGCAGCAAGCGGGCCTATAACATTTCCGGAGCTTCGCTGGAGGATCTGTATGACTATATCCGTGACGGATATCCGATCATACTTTGGCATACGACCTTTATGGGAAGTACCTTTCAGACAGGCGGCAGTTATCCTTATCGTGGAATGACCTACAGCTGGTATGCCAACGAGCACTGTCTTGTTCTATACGGCTATGATAAAGCCAAAAACACCGTACTGCTCAGTGATCCGATGGCCGGACTGGTGGAACGAGATGCAGATGCATTCCAGCAGATCTACGATACGATCGGAAAATATGCCGTAGTAATTAAATAACGGAATAAAATTTTCAAAGAGCGATCACCCGCAGTCGGGTGGTCGCTTTTCTAGACATGACACCTAAAATTTAGTACATATATTATAAAAAACTGCTAAAAATCAGGGGGATAAAAATGGGGAGAGGAAACAAAAAACGAGAAATCACCTGTAAATCCATACGGATCCGCAGGGGATTTCTCGTTTTAGTGATGCATCGATGTTCATGAGCTGCACCGGTGTTTATAGAATGAATCCTCTGTAATCATCTGTTTGTAGTTGCGCTCTACCATGCAGGCGTGCACAAGAGCAGGAACGGAAAGTAGCAATACCAGCAATGCCAGAGGTGCAGCTTTTATCGATAAGAATTTTCCTAATAAGAAAAGAAGGATATAAGGCACGCCAAGAATGATTGATGAACGTCCCTGCTGCAGGAAAACTGCATCAATCGGTGTGCTTATTGCTGCATATTCATTTCCTTCATCATCTGAATCGTTTCGATGTCATCTGCGGTCAGACGAATGTTGGAAACATAGGATTTACCTTCCGGATCGGTAACCTTCAGTTCAAGAACCGTACCCTCACGAATGGACTGTGCACCAACGGCCTGAAAGAACGGCATCACACGAGGGTGCTGCTGCTGAAAAATTGTAAGACGTTCACGAATCTTCATAAACATCATTGGATTAAATGCCATATCTGTAACCTCCTGTAATTACACAGTATTATACAAGACCCGGCTGAATATTTCAAATTGCCGTCTATAGTGCCGTCAGATACTATTCCCTATAAAATCTGTCTGTAAGAGCCCGGAAGCTTGTTTGCACCGATGACAACATGCCCCCTTACGGCCCCGGGATACGGATGGGATGAGGTTCTGCGGCTCCGGAATACGGATGGGGTGTGGCTCTGTGCGGCGGCGCAGCCCGAAGGGATGCGCCGCCTGCTCCCTCTTTACCGATGGTGGAGCGCGGAGGGGGAAGTTGTTACGACCGATCGACTTGCGAGGCTTCCGTCGTGGAGATGCAGAAGGGCGTAAAAGTGAGCACTGTCTGAGCCCGAAGGGCGAGTTTGCGAACCACAGCCAAAACCTGAATGCTTCTGCATCGGAGCAGGAAACGCAGCCGGAGAGAGGCGGAACAGCTTCCCCCTTCGCGCGTATCTTTTACATGCATTTATTGGTTGGGATTACGCTGTAAAACCGCTGTAAACTCTTTTTCTTTTCCTTGACGTTGCACAGCAGATTTTATAAAATTTTACCCATGGCAAATGCCTTTTTCAGAGGGAGGAACGAACGTGAAAGACAAACTGATCGATCTTGTTAATATATCAAAATCCTATGACGGCGTCACGATTCTGGACGAGATGAATCTCTACATCCGCGAGAACGAATTTCTGACACTGCTGGGTCCCAGCGGCTGCGGAAAAACGACCACGCTCCGCATCATGGGAGGCTTTGAAAATCCGGATCACGGACGTGTATTTTTTAACGGAAACGACATTACGGATCTGCCGCCGAACAAGCGTCAGCTGAACACCGTATTCCAGAAATATGCTTTGTTTCCGCATATGAGTATTGCTGAGAATATCGCTTTCGGTCTGAAGATCAAAGGCAAGACACAGGCATATATCAACGATAAGATCAAATATGCCCTGAAGCTGGTAAATCTGGACGGTTATGAGAATCGTTACCCGGGTATTCTGTCCGGCGGACAGCAGCAGCGAATTGCCATTGCCCGTGCGATCGTCAATGAACCGAAGGTCCTTCTGCTGGACGAGCCGCTGGGCGCACTGGATCTGAAGCTTCGCCAGAGCATGCAGTATGAGCTGATGCGTCTGAAGGAAGAGCTGGGCATCACCTTCGTGTATGTAACCCATGACCAGGAAGAGGCACTTACCATGTCCGATACCATCGTTGTCATGAACCAGGGATACATCCAGCAGATCGGTACGCCGGAGTCCATCTATAACGAGCCGCAGAATGCCTTTGTTGCCGACTTTATCGGGGACAGCAACATCATTGATGCGATTATGATCCGCGACAAGCAGGTAAAGATCCTCGGTGTTCCTTTCGACTGTGTTGATGTCGGATTCGGCAGCAACAAGCCGGTGGACGTTGTCATCCGTCCGGAGGATGTGGAACTTGTGAAGCCGAAAAACGGACAGATCACCGGCCGTGTGACCAGTCTGATTTTCAAGGGTGTGCATTACGAGATGGATGTGGAGGCCAACGGTTACAGCTGGCTGGTACACAGTACCCGTGCTGCGCAGGTTGGTGCGGAAGTCGGATTGTATGTAGAGCCGGAGAATATTCAGATCATGAAAAAACCGGAGTCCGAAGACGAGGAGGCGACAGCAGTTGAAGAATAACAGACGACTGAAGTGGCTGGCAGGCCCCTATGCGGTCTGGGCAGCCGGTTTTATTATCATTCCGCTCCTGATGATCGTCTATTATGCTTTTACATCACAGGATAACGGAGGCTTTACGCTGGCAAACTTCAGCAGCGTATTCAACGGATCAACGATGAAAGCCCTGGGACTTTCCATCCTTCTGGCAGTTGTCAGCACATTGATCTGTCTGATCCTTGCCTATCCGCTGGCAATGATCCTTTCGGAAATGAGTATGAGTTCCACCAGCTTCATCGTGCTGATCTTTATTCTGCCGATGTGGATGAACTTTCTGCTTCGAACCTTTGCCTGGCAGACGCTGCTGGAAAAAAACGGTGTCATCAATACACTGCTTTCCCTGATAAATCTGCCGCCGCTGGATATTATCAATACACCGTCGGCCATCATTCTCGGCATGGTCTATAACTTCCTGCCGTTTATGGTTCTGCCAATCTACAATGTTCTGATTAAGATCGACAAGGATGTGATCAATGCAGCCAGAGATCTGGGTGCGAATGCCGTGCAGACCTTTGTGCATGTCACACTGCCGCTGACGGTTCCGGGTATTATTTCCGGTATTACCATGGTGCTGATCCCGTCGCTGACGACTTTCGTTATCTCCGACCTTCTGGGCGGAGGCAAGATCCTGCTGATCGGCAATATGATCGAGCAGCAGTTCAAACAGCTGAATAACTGGAATGTGGGTTCGGCCATGTCCATGGTCCTCCTGATCTTCGTCGTGATCACAATGGTCATCGAAGGAAAATATGACAAAGACGGGGAGGGAACAGCATTTTGAAAAAACTATTAAAAAGAATCTATATGGCGCTGATCGTTGTGCTGCTCTATGCACCGATCCTGACGCTGGTCGTGCTGTCGTTTAACTCGTCCAAATCCCGTGCCAAGTGGGGCGGCTTTACCACGAAATGGTATGCCTCCCTGTTTGATAGCCAGGAGATCATGGGAGCGCTGTACACGACGCTGATCATCTCGCTTCTGGCTGCTTTGCTGGCAACCGTCATCGGTACGCTGGGAGCACTGGGCATGCAGCATATGCGCAGCAAGACACGTTCCGCTTTTATGGGCGTGACCAATATTCCGATGCTGAACAGTGAGATCGTTATGGGTGTCTCTCTGATGCTGCTCTTTATTATGGGAAGAGTCTCCCTTGGTTTCGGTACGATCCTGATTGCGCATATCACGTTCAACATTCCGTATGTCATTCTGAGTGTTATGCCAAAGCTGAAACAGACCAGCCGATATACCTATGAGGCTGCGCTGGATCTGGGTGCGACACCATTCTATGCCTTCCGCAAGACAATACTTCCGGATATTATGCCGGGTATTTTTTCCGGATTTCTGCTGGCATTTACCATGTCGCTGGATGATTTTGTAGTTACCTATTTTACAAAGGGTCCGGGTGTGGATACTTTATCCACAAAGATCTACTCCGAGGTACGAAAGGGTATCAAACCGGAGATCTATGCACTGTCTACATTGATGTTCCTTACGGTACTGATCCTGCTGATGCTGATCAATCTGACACCGTCGAAGATCGATGAGAAAGAGCTGATCAAGGATGCAAAATTCCTGGAAAAATACGGTCGGAAACGTCTGTTTACGAAGCGGATCGTCATGGGACGTCTTCTGCCGGGTATGCTGGTTCTGGTACTGACGATCGGAGGCGTATATTACGGAAGCGGCGGATCTTTTACAGAAGACAAGACCGTTGTTGTGTATAACTGGGGAGAATATATTGATCCGGAAGTTCTGGAGATGTTTGAAGAAGAGACCGGCATTCATGTGATCTATGAGGAATTTGAAACCAATGAGATCATGTATCCGAAGATCAAGGCAGGAGCAGTATCCTACGATGTTGTCTGTCCATCTGATTATATGATTCGAAAAATGATCGATAACGATCTGCTGCAGCCGATCAATTTTGATCATATTCCGAATATCAGTAATATCGGTAAGCAGTACATGGAAACTTCCGAGCAGTTTGACCCCGGAAATCAGTATTCCATTCCCTATTGCTGGGGAACGGTCGGAATTCTGTATAACAAGACCATGGTGGATGAACCGATTACAAGCTGGAAGATTTTATGGGAATCCAAATACAAAGACAATATTCTGATGCAGGATTCCGTTCGCGATGCTTTTATGGTCGGATTGAAGTATCAGGGATATTCTCTGAATAGTACGAATATTCAGGAGCTGCAGGAGGCAGAGCAGCTGCTGGAAAACCAGAAACCGCTGGTACAGGCCTATGTGGTTGATCAGGTACGCGACAAGATGATCGGAAATGAAGCGGCACTGGGTGTGATCTATTCCGGTGAAGCCATCTATACACAGAAGGAAAATCCGGATCTGGAATATGTGGTTCCGGATGAAGGCTCCAACGTATGGATCGATTCCTGGGTAATACCGAAAGATGCCAAGCATGTGAAAAATGCGGAGCTGTTTCTGAATTTCCTCTGCCGTCCGGATATTGCGCTTATGAATTTTGATTATATTACCTATTCTACGCCGAATGAAGCTGCCCGCGAGCTGATCGAGGATCCGGAGATCCGGAATAGTCAGATCGCATTTCCGGATGAGTCTATACTGGAGCGATGTGAGACCTATTCCTATCTGGGACCGGAGGCAGAAGAGATCTACAGCCAGCTGTGGAACCAGGTGAAAGGTTCTTGATTAAAAAGTGCCGCAGCTGCGGACTCACATTTGCACGAAAACCTGCTTTTTTCCTGCCTTCCTGCGGACAGCATAATTCCGCAGAAGTGCAAACGCGCTTCGCTTGAACGGTGCACTTCTGCGGATGCTGTCGGGCAGGAAGCCGACGGAAAAGGCGCAAGGTGTTTCTTAGCAAACATGAGTCCGCAGCTGCTTTCTTTTTTGGAGGGAGGAGGGATCGTGTGGCTGCGCGGAAGGATCACTGTGTGCGGGACTTTGGGATAGGAAGTGTATTTCAGGATTTTGTTTGTTGCATAGAAAAACGGGACGGAAATTTTTCCGTCCCGTTTTAGACTATAGAGAATGTTTGTTAGGAGAAATTAATCACGGATTTCGTTTTTTCTGTACAAAGTGATTCAGGATACCGCCGATGATAATAATGACAGCGGCGACAGCCAGAACACGTTTGGCGGCTTCCTGCGGAATCATGCCTTTTGAGCCGACGGAGTCCCGATAGAAGGTCAGTGTATAGGTGATCTCCACCGGTTTGTCCATGGCTGTGGTATCGGCAATTACGTCAAACGGTTCATCCATGGAAAGGATGGGAATGGTAAAGCTGGAAGGGGCGCCTTCTTCGCTTTCGTTGTAGTAGGTTCTTCCGTTTACGATCATGTAATCGTAGTAACGGCTGCTCCAGAGCAGGGTGGCATATGCTTTTCCGTTATGAACGGTAAGGAGCATCGGAGAACTGATCGATGCCCGTCCGCTTCCACCGCTCATATCGGCTGCAATCGAGTACTTGCCGTCATCCAGATTGATCGATGCGGCAGCGGGATCGTAAGCGGCATCTGTATTTGAAGCAGAGTCGGAAACGACGGCCGAATCGGAACCGGAGGCTGACAGGGAGTCGGGGGCAGATGCGGAACCGACCGTCGAATCAGAATCGGCAGCAGATGCGGAACCGGAGGTGCTCCGGCTTGTATCGTTTGTCTGTGATCCCGGTGTTTCCGCATCGACTGCTGTATTTGCGGAAGCTGCTGCGGCTGCATTCTGCAGAAGTGTTTGGGGTTCATAGCCTGCGGATTCCAGTGCATCTTCGATTATTTTGTAATCGGGAAGCGGGATTCGAAGTGCATCCTGCGGGAGGGAAGAGGCATCGATCAGCAGCATGCGGCCGTACCATTTTTCATTCTTCTTGCTGAAGGCAGCACAGGGAATCGGTGCATTGAGTGCATCGATCGACAGTGTAAAGGTCGTATCGGTTCCTGTATCCTCACACGGAATGTAAGCATCCATGGCAGCCGAGGCTGCTTCAGCGGGAGAACCCGGATAGATATAGGAATATGACAGACTGTCAAAGTGAAATTCTGCCTCCATGGTGCCGTCTGCAACGCGGAGGAGCGCAGATTTTATACGAAAATAGGAGGAACTGCTGACGACCGGAACCGTGTATTCTCCGTCCTGGATGTAAGCAGCGGAAATGGGGGTCATTCCGTAGGTCAGTACGGATGCCGAATCGGACGATTCGTCCCAATCAGCGGTGGCTTCGTATCCGTCTGCAGCAAATACAGGGGATGCAGATGCAAATACTTCCATACCTGCAGAAAGGAAAATTGCGAAAATTGACAGTATAGCTGAAAATTGTTTTACGTTTCGAAATAAATACATCGTTTTCCTTTTACCTTTTGGTGTAATCCGTTATAATAAATTGATTATGGACATTTACTTGATCGATCATCGAATCTCGTGAGAGGATTCGCACGCTGTGCTGGCGGTCCGGGAGATCCGCAATCGCCGGAGACTTGCAGCAGCGGGCAGCTTTGCAACGGAGATGAAATTGAGTAACGTCAGTAAGCAGACTAACCTTATCATAGGTAAAGACAGAAAACAATATTTTAGAATTGAGGTAAACAGAGATGGCAGGAATTTTGTATGGTGTTGGTGTAGGCCCGGGAGATCCGGAATTAATGACTCTGAAGGCGGTTCGTCTGATTCGTGAGGCAGACATTATCGTTGTTCCGGGAAAAGATGTAAAGGAGACGGTTGCCTATAAGATTGCCGTGCAGGCAGTACCGGAGATGGACAGCAAAGAGCTGGTAGCAGTTTATATGCCGATGGTGCATGATCTGGAGGAACAGCATCGCAATCACCGGAAAGGTGCTTCCGAACTGGAGAAATATCTGGATGAAGGAAAAAATGTGGTTTATCTGACACTGGGAGATTCTACGATCTACTGTACGTTCAGTTACCTGCAGGAAATCATTGAAAAAGACGGCTATCAGGTAGAGCTGGTGAGCGGTATTCCTTCTTTCTGTGCGGCTGCTGCACGTACCAATACACCGCTGGTTGTCTGGAATGAACTGCTGCATGTGGTTCCGGCCGTACATACCATGGATACCAAACTGGATCAGCCGGGAACCTATGTCATGATGAAATCCGGAAGTCATATGAAAGAAGTGAAGGAGATCCTCGCAGAGAGCGGAAGAGAGGTCACCGTAGTAGAAAACTGCGGCATGCCGGAGGAGCATATCTACCGCAGTGTAGAGGAGATTCCGGATGATGCGGGATATTTCTCGCTGATCATTGCAAAAGAAAAATGATGATGCCAGGGTCATAAGTCCGGATCGATAAAAATGTGCCTGCACATTTTTTGATCGGAGGCGTAATGGCCTGATAAAGAATGAGAATGATAAAAGGACAGTTATTCGTATGATCGAACTTCGAAATCTGACAAAAACGTTTGGAAACTTTACTGCGGTAGATCACCTGGATCTGAAGATCGAAACCGGTGAATTCTTTGGACTTCTGGGACCGAACGGTGCCGGAAAAACAACGACCATCAGTATGATCTCCACAGTGCTGCTTCCCACGGAAGGAGAGGTCCTTGTCGACGGAGTACCACTCACACGAAAGAATTCGGCAGTCAAAAGAAAACTGAGTGTTATTACACAGGAATTTTCCATGCGTCAGGATATGACCATGGATGAGGTAATGGAGTATCAGGGACGTTTATACCGTATGCCGATCAAGGAGATCCGGCGAAAGACCGAGGAACTTCTGGAGTTCACCGGTCTTTTGCAGTACAGACATCGTGTTGTGCGCCATCTTTCCGGAGGAATGAAGAGGAAGCTGATGATCTGCCGGGCACTGATGATCGAACCAGAGATCATGCTTCTGGACGAACCGACCGCGGGAATGGATGCTTTATCCAGACGGCAGATGTGGAATCTGCTTCGAAAATTAAATGACCGGAATCTGACGATCATTCTGACAACACATTTTATCGATGAGGCACAGGCGTTATGCGACCGTGTGGCATTGATCAACGGCGGAAAGCTGGATAAGGTCGATGCACCGCAGGTATTTATTGATGAGCTTGGAAAATTTGCGGTGGATATTACATCCGATGATTCCATTGAGAGCCATTATTTCCATACAAGAAAAGAGGCAATTGCATATCTGGAAAGCGAGCAGGATGCAAATGCAGCTTTGAGAAATTCTACACTGGAAGATGTATTTGTAGAACGTGTGGGCAGACATCTCAATAAACGCTGAGGAGGATGGAATATTACATGGGAATTATTACGGTACTATGGGAAAAATGGGTCGAGTTTAAGCGTGATTTTTACAAGATCACACTGGCGGCTATGATCTCTCCCCTGATGTATTTGATCATTTTCGGCATGGGAATTCAGACAACTTCCCATGGCGAACCCTATCTGAACTTTCTGATTCCGGGTCTGGTGGCGATGTCCACCATGTCCGGCAGTTTCAGCGCGGTGACGCAGAACATGAGTGTGCAGCGGCTTTACGAGAAGGCTCTGGACCAGATCATGATCTCACCGACACCGCTCTGGCAGTTTATTCTCGGACAGATCATCGGAGGAAGTCTTCGCGGAATGTACAGCGGATGCATGATCATGCTGCTGACGCTGCCGATTCGAACCGGTCTGATTTTCGACGGCCGGACATTTCTGATCATGTTTCTGAACGGCATGGTCTTCTCGACGATCGGGCTGACACTTTCCTTTCTGGCAAAGAGTTACACAGATGCGCCTCGCTATACAAGCTATATCATTATGCCGATGTCTTTTCTGTGCAATACCTTTTTTTCCACAGAGCAGATGCCGTTCGGCTTTCGGCAGTTCATATCGGCGCTTCCTCTTTCACAGGCAAGCGGCATGATCCGGAGCATCTCTAAGGGAGAGCCGTCCGGCTGGATCGGATATGTGGTGCTGCTGACGTATCTGATCGTTTTTTCCGGAATCTCCTTCGGATTTATTTACAAAAAGAAGAATTTGTAGAAAGAGGGATTCTATTTATTGTTAAAGCACGAATCCGGCAGAAGGGTTTGCGTATGGAGCTGCAGATCCGGGAGAGCTGCGGCACCCGCCGGAGGAGGGAGTGCGGGAATCGCTCTATTAGATTCGTGTTTTATAACAGGAAGGGATATTGGCAATGAACCATAAGGGAATACTGGTCGTGAGCTTCGGAACTTCTTTTCCGGAGACCCGCAGAAAAACCATCGACGCAATTGAAGCCGATCTGCGAACGGCATTTGCGGATCGTGCTTTTTATCAGGCGTTCAGCAGTACGTTTATCGTGCGGAAACTGCGTGAACGCAATATGCCGGTTCCGTATGTTACCGAGGCTCTGGACAGGGCGCTGGCAGAGGGAATTACCGATCTTCTGGTTCAGCCTACCTATCTACTGCATGCACAGGAGATGGAAAAACTGCAGGAGACGCTGGAAACATACCGCGGCCGTTTTGAAATGATTCGTGTCGGGAAAACACTGCTGGCAGAGGACAGGGATCTGCAGGAGATCGCTGCATGTCTTCCGCAGATGTATCCGATGACAGAAAAGAAGGAGAATGTGCTGGTGCTGATGGGACACGGAACCGCACATTCGTATAACAATATCTATCAGAAGATAGACGTTCTGCTTGCTGAGAAAGAACCGCATATTCTGATCGGTACGGTGGAAGCAAAGCCGGATCTGGAAGACGTTCTGCGGCAGATCCGGGAGATTGCTTCGAAGCAGACCGTTGCGCATGTGTATCTGGCACCCTTTCTTGTGGTTGCCGGTGATCATGCGGTGCATGACATGGCTTCGGAGGAGGAAGATTCCTGGCAGTCGCGTATCACTGCCGCCGGCTTCGAAACAAGTTCGATTCTGAAAGGGCTGGGAGAATTTTCGGAAATTCGAAACATGTACATTCGCCATGCGAAGGAAGCGCTGGACTAAACGCAGAGCCCGGCAATAGAATGTCGCTTTACGATTGAACAAGATGGGGGTCCTGCTGCGCGAGGGACACCTTTGATGTGTGAATACATGCGCAGATCGCAAAAGAGTATTTTGCTGCCTTTGCTGCGGAAAGCAGAGGCACCCCGGCTGAAAGGACGGGTTTGGAGGATCTTTTATGATACAGATGATGGGAACAAGTCACAAAATTGCTCCTGTAAAAATACGATCCAGATTTACTCTGGATAGGGATGAACAAAAGGAACTGCTGGAGCGGCTGACGGAAATAGAGGAGATCACAGGTGCTGTCATTCTGTCTACCTGCAATCGCATGGAGGTCTGGGTCAGTACAAATGCGGAACAGCCGATTCCCTTGCGAAAAGAGGTGTTTCGCATACTGAAAGCGGAGGAAGAGAGATATCTTCCTTTCTTTTCGGAACGACTGGAAGAGACGGCGATCAGGCATCTGTTTTATCTGGCCAGCGGTCTGCGTTCGGCCATACTGGCAGAGGATCAGATTCTGGCACAGGTAAAAGACAGTCTGGAGTTTTCAAGAGAATGCGGATACACGGACAGCTGTCTGGAGGTGCTGTTTCGTACAGCTGTTACAGCGGCTAAGGAAGTGAAAACAAAAGTACATTTTTCTCATGTAAACAGCAACGCTGTTGAGAAAGCGGTCTCCATGCTGAAAGCGCAGGGATTTGATTTTCATGGAAAAAAATGTCTGGTGATCGGCAACGGCAAATACGGAAAGCTTGCCGCTTCGACACTGCGCAGACAGGGAGCGGATGTTGCGGTAACCGTGCGTTTTTATCAGCACGGATCCAATACGGTACAGGTTCCGGATGGCTGCCGCATGGTGAATTATCTGGATCGCATGCAGTATCTGCAGAACAGTGAACTGATCATAAGTGCAACGACGAGTCCGCATTACACCGTTGATTATGAGGATGTTCGGAAATTGTCCCTGCCCGGAAAGCCCGTGCTTCTGGATCTGGCGGTTCCGCATGATGTGGATCCGAAGGTCGCCGGTCTGAATCTGTTTCAGTACTATGATATCGATGCCTTTGTATCGGATGAAAACGATCTGAATGCGGATGCCTATGAAAAGGCAAAGGAAATCATCGATGCAGGAATGGCGGAATTCCGCAGCTGGGCAAAGAGCCGGGAGAGGGTGCCGTATATTGCCAATATCTGCAGCTATGCGGTGGAGGATCTGAATCTTCGGATTCGGAAAGGCATCAATCGACTGGATATTCCGGAGGAAGACCGGCAGATGCTGTTCGGTCAGATCGATACGGCAGTCGGAAAGGTTCTTTCAAAAATGTTGTTTGAGCTGCAGGCATATGTTGCAGATGATGCCTACGGCGATGTTGTGAGCGGATTAAAGAAGGTATATCAGGATGAGTAAATATTTTCCGATGTTTGTAGATATCAGTGAGGCTGTGACAGTCGTTGTCGGCGGAGGTACGATCGCATCCAGGCGGGTGCGGACCATTGCAGAGTTTTGTAATCATGTCACGGTTGTTGCACCGGAAGTTACGGATGATATCCGGCAGCTGGAAGAGGAAGGCCGTCTTTCGTGGAAGCAAAAGACATATGAGAGGGAAGATATCCTGAATGCCGATATGGTTCTGGCCTGTACGGATCAGCCGGAGATCAACAAAGACATCTATGCGGCATGCAAGTGTCTGGGGATTCGGGTGAATAACTGTTCCGATAAAAAACAGTGTGATTTTTATTTTCCGGGAGTCATTACAGCAGGGGATACCGTTGTCGGGGTGAATGCAGGCGGGAATGATCACAGAAAAGCAAAGGAGATCACACAGAAGATCAGACAGGTTCTGGAGGAGCCGAAAAATGAAGAATGAGAGAAAATCGATCACCATCGGAAGTCGGGAAAGCAGGCTTGCGATGGTACAGAGCCGTATGGTTCAGCATTTTTTGCAGGAGAAATATCCGGATACAGCCATCGATATTTTATCCATGAAGACAACAGGAGATATTATTCTCGATAAGAAGCTGGATCAGATCGGCGGAAAAGGATTGTTTGTCAAGGAACTGGACCGGGCGCTTCTGGAGAAACGTACAGATCTGTCCGTACACAGTCTGAAGGATCTTCCGATGGAAGTGCCGGAAGATCTTCCGGTTCTGGGATACTCCAAAAGAGAGGATCCGAGAGATGTACTCGTGCTGCCAAAGGGACAGACGGAGCCGGATCTTTCCAAACCGATCGGTACATCCTCCGATCGACGGATCCTGCAGCTGCGGAAGGTATATCCGCAGGCACAGTTTGCGTCGGTTCGCGGAAATCTGCAGACGAGGCTGCGGAAGCTGGATGAGGGACAGTATGCGGGAATCATTCTGGCGGCTGCCGGACTGAAGCGTCTGGGAATGGAAGATCGGATCAGCCGGTATTTTACACCGGATGAGGTGATTCCGGCTGCCGGTCAGGCAATTCTGGCGGTACAGGGAAGACGGGCAGAGGATGAAGAACTGCTGATCGGCTTTGCGGATGAAGATGCACGAAAAATGGCAGAGTGTGAGAGAGCTTTTGTAAGATATCTGGACGGTGGATGCAGTTCACCGGTTGCTGCATATTCGGAAATTCAGGGGGGACGTATCTTCCTTCGCGGTTTCTATGTGAATGAGAAAACCGGAGAGGAGATCGTTGGAACGCTGGAAGGAAAGGCAGAAGATGCAGAAACGATCGGCAGAACACTGGCAAGGTCATTGAAGGAGAAAATCGGATGAAAGAGACAGGAAAGGTATATCTGGTCGGTGCGGGACCGGGAGATGCGGGACTTTTGACACGCAAAGGATATGAGCTGCTGATGCAGGCGGATGTGGTCTGTTATGACAGTCTGGTCGGTGACAGTATTCTTGCCATGATTCCGGAACGTGCAAGGCTGATCAATGTAGGAAAAAGATCCAGCAACCATACGATGCCCCAGGAGAAAATGAATGTACTTCTGCTGGAGGAGGCACAGAAAGGAAATACCGTTGTGCGTCTGAAGGGAGGAGACCCGTTTCTGTTCGGACGAGGCGGGGAAGAGCTGGAGCTGCTGGCAGACAACGGCGTTCCCTTTGAAGTGGTTCCGGGAATCACTTCTTCCATTGCCGTTCCGGCGTATAACGGCATTCCGGTCACGCATCGGGATTTTACCAGTTCGCTTCATATTATTACAGGACATAAGCGTGCCGGTCAGAAGCTGGATCTGAATTTTGACGCACTGGTGCGTGTGGACGGAACCCTTGTCTTTTTAATGGGAGTTGCTGCCCTGCATGACATCTGTGAAGGGCTTATGGGTGCCGGAATGGATACGCAGATGCCGGCAGCGATCCTGCAGAAGGGTACGACCGCCGGTCAGAAACGAATCGTGGCAACGGTTGCAACCATCGAAGAGGAAGTGGAACGTCAGGGAATCGAAACACCGGCAATTATTGTTGTCGGAAAGGTCTGTGCATTGGCTGACCGTTTTGCCTGGTATGAAAAACTCCCGCTGGCAGGAACGAAGGTACTGGTGACCAGACCTCGTGACCGGCGCAGTACATTATCGGAAAAACTGCGTGCAAAAGGCGCAGAGGTATTGGAGATTCCATCCATCGAAACCGTACCGGCAGAGGATCTCTCGCTGTTGGACGATGCCATAGCGCACATGGAACTGTATCAGTGGATCGCATTCACCAGTCCGTACGGCGTCCGGGTATTTTTTGACCGTATGAACGAAAAGAATATGGATATTCGCCGGCTGTATGGTGTATCGGTAGCAGCAATCGGAGAAGGAACAAAAGCAGAGCTCAGGAACAGAGGGGTGATCGCCGATCTGGTTCCGGAGATCTATGACGGACAGTCACTGGGAGCAGCCATCGCCAAAGCGGCGAAGGAAGGCGACCGGATCCTGCTTCCGCGTGCCAAGATCGGAAATCGTGCGATCCTGGATGAATTGTCTGCCTTCGCGGTGGATGATCTGCCGATCTATGAGACGGTATACCGGAACGAAACGATTCTGGATGAAACAGCTTTGTTTGAGAACGGAGAAATATCCTGTGCCGTATTTACCAGTACGTCAACAGTAGATGCTTTTGCTGCGGCAAATCCTTCTCTGGATATGTCAAAAGTCCGCGCCATGTGTATCGGAAAGCAGACGGAAGAAGCGGCGCGCAGATACAGCATGCAGACCGAGACTGCACAGAAGGCAACGATCGACAGTCTGGTTGCACTCGTAGAGAGTATATTCGCAGAGTAATTCCGTTGGGGATGTGCACCGATTCGGTGCGGAAGATGGCGGCTGAAGTGCGAATCCCAAAGAGGATTCGTACGCGGCACGGCAGGCTCGGGAGAACAGTGAGAGAGGCTCGTCCCTCGGACGGGCAGCACCCGGCTTGCAGCCGATCCGGGAGCAGGTCCCCGGGAGTATAGAATAGTCAGGAGGAAAGAAATGGAAATGATCACAAGACCGAGAAGATTAAGAAGCAGTGAGAACCTGCGCAGAATGGTAAGAGAAACCAGAATGGATCCTTCGTCTCTGATGTACCCGATGTTTGTGATGGAGGGAACCGACAAGGTGGAAGAGATCTCTTCCATGCCGGGACAGTATCGCTATACCGTGGATCGAATGGAGGAGAAACTGTACCGCCTTGCAGATGCCGGTGTCGGCAGCGTTATGCTGTTCGGTATTCCGAATGATAAGGATGAAGTCGGATCGGGTGCCTACGCAGAGAACGGTATCGTTCAGCAGGCACTTCAGAAAGCAAAACAGGCCGTTCCGAATCTGTTTTATGTTTCGGATGTATGTATGTGTGAGTATACTTCCCACGGTCACTGCGGCATTCTGCACGGACATGACGTAGACAATGACAAGACACTGGATTATCTGGCGAAGATCGCTGTCAGCCAGGTACAGGCAGGCTCGGATATGGTTGCACCATCCGATATGATGGACGGCAGAGTGGCTGCGATCCGTGAGGGACTGGACCGCAATGGCTACACCAATACACCGATCATGTCCTACGCCGTAAAATATGCGTCTGCTTTCTATGGTCCGTTCCGTGATGCGGCAGATTCCGCACCGGCCTTCGGTGACCGCAAGACATACCAGATGGATTATCATAACAGCCGGGAAGGAATCAAAGAGGCTCTTCTGGATGTGGAAGAGGGAGCGGATATCATCATGGTAAAACCGGCGATGTCCTTCCTGGATATGGTAGCACGTGTGCGAGAAGTCGTAGACGTTCCGGTTGCCACTTACAGTGTCAGCGGTGAGTATGCGATGGTTAAGGCTGCGGCCGCAAACGGATGGATCGATGAGGAGCGAATTATCTGCGAAATGGCAGTATCTGCATACCGTGCAGGAACCAATATCTATGAAACCTATTTTGCAGAGGAAGTCGCACGTTTTATGAAGGAAGGAAGGATCGGCTGAGATGGGAAGATCAGAAGTATTGATGGAGCGTGCACAGAAAGTCATTCCGGGTGGAGTAAACTCTCCCGTACGTGCTTATTCCAGTGTAGGAATGACTCCGCGTTTTATACAGCGGGCGGATGGACCGTATATCTATGATGCAGACGGAAACAAATATATCGATTATATCTGCTCCTGGGGACCGATGATCCTCGGACATAACAATGAAATCGTTCGCGAAGCCGTGATCCGTGCCTGTGAGAACGGCATGAGCTTCGGTGCACCGACAGAGCTGGAGGTGCAGATCGCCGAGCTTATTACCGAAAGCATTCCGCACATCGAGATGGTTCGTATGGTAAATTCCGGAACAGAAGCAGTAATGAGTGCGATTCGGGCGGCAAGAGGATATACCGGAAGAGATAAGATCATTAAATTTTCCGGCTGCTATCATGGCCACAGCGACGGACTCCTTGTAGATGCCGGTTCCGGTCTGATGACCGCCGGTGTTCCGGGCAGTGCCGGCGTACCGGCAGGCTGTACGAAAGATACGCTGACAGCCGTTTATAATGATCTGTCGAGTGTATCGGCATTATTCGATGCCAATCCGGAGCAGATCGCAGCAGTGATCGTAGAGCCGGTTGCGGCCAATATGGGAGTTGTGCTTCCGAAGGATACATTCCTGTCTGATCTGCGTAAGCTTTGTGACAAAGAGGGAGCTGTGCTGATTTTTGATGAAGTAATCACCGGTTTCCGTCTGGCATTCGGCGGAGCTGCCGAGTATTACGGCGTGACACCGGATCTTGTCACCTATGGAAAAATCATCGGCGGTGGTATGCCGGTCGGTGCCTATGGCGGTAAGAAAGAAATCATGGAAATGGTTGCCCCTGTCGGAACGGTCTACCAGGCAGGTACACTGAGCGGCAATCCGATCGCAATGACCGCAGGACTTGCACAGCTGACGATTCTGCATGACGATCCGCAGATCTATGCGGAACTGGAGAGAAAAGGCAGCCGTCTGTATACAGAAATGGCTGCACTTGCGGATACGTACAGCAGACCGCTGACAGTCAATCACGTAGGATCCCTTGGCTGCGGCTTCTTCACAGACCGTACGATAGAGAATTATGAGGATGCAAAGACTTCGGACACTGCGGCATTTGCAGAGTATTTCAAGTATATGCTGAACCATGGCATTCATCTGGCACCGTCGCAGTTTGAGGCAATGTTCCTGTCTGCTGTGCACACGGACGAGCTGATCGATGAAACACTGACGCAGTTTGAAGGCTATCTGCAGCAGGCTTAAATATTGACAGCTCGCAGAACGATGCGTACTATAAAGATATAGAGACGAAGGCGTCTTACCGTGATGGTAAGACGCCTTTTTTACAGGAAACTTGATCGGGGGAGGAATAGAGAAACTTCTTGTTGGGGGCGTGTTTCATCATTTTTCAGAGAATGAATGTCAAAACCTGTGGAGTGCATCAACTGGATTTTGAGTTGTAATGAAAAAAAGTTTGCCTTAATATGAAAGAATAAAAGCATTAAGGTGAAATACATATGATAAGTTTAAATGATTATCTATACCAGGGAGATACTGTCCTGAAAATACTGAATAATTATGAAAAAGCATTGCGCAGCATGGATTCAAAGGATGCTATGGTAAAGCGGATCGATGGATTTCATGCAGAGTATCTTAAGGGAATCATAGATATTCTGGAGCATAATGATTTTCTGACTTCGCAGTCGCAGCGGATCAGAGAATTTTATCTGTACATGGTGAAACAGTATCCATACCTGTCCTTTACGTTTAAAGGAAGAATTAAAAGCCTGATTCGGGCAGAAGAAAAATTCAACCGTCATCTGATTGAGCTGACAGACGATGTTCTGGCAGAGAATCAGGAGGTGCAGAATCTTCCGTCGTTGTTATCACGGGAAAAGATTCTGGACATTCGGGATATCATTGCGTATCGGATCATCATTTCCGTTCCCAAATGTCATGTACAGAAAGGGAAAACAGCGCAGGAAATGGAACGGGAGGCATTGTATGATATTGCAAATGTTCTTCCTGCATTCATGTCCGATAATGATTTTGTTCCGGAAATATCCGAATATGCAAAAGAATATCCCTCGAATCACATTTGTGACAGATGGAGATCGTATTATAAAGACTTTGTAGAACATATAAGGGAAACGGGGTATCAATCCCTGCATATCGTTTTTTGTGATAAAGTAGCAAAATGCAGGTTTGAGATGCAGCTGCGTACAAAAGAAATGGATGACTATGCAGAGATCGGTACGGCGAATCATACAAGTTACGAAGAGCGGCAAAAAAAATCGAAGAATCTTCGGCCTGAATCAGATAAAATGCTTCCGTTTTATGAGGAGGCGTATGAGAGACTGGCGCTGCTGCAGGAACTGGATCTATCAAAAGTAGATGTGAATATGTTTGCAGCAAAAGATAACGTTCTGATGAATGACGGCTGCGGTCTGTACAGAGGCAGATTGATTCTTCCGTATGAACACCTGTCCAGATTTCAGAATGATCAGATCGTTTAAGCGATGATTTATTTAGTGATTTTCCGTTTTTTGATGACAGGGAGATGTGGAATACAGAGAAAAAGCGGTATGAAAACAGAGCTTCGCGTATTATGAAAGCGGATGTTAAGGAGCTGGATGACCGAATACGTAATTTAGTGGAAGTGGATATAACCACAGTAAGCCGGATGTGAAAAACAGAAAATAGCAGCAGGCAGGAGGCCGGATGCAAATGCAGGACATTTGTATCCGGCCTCCTTATACTGAAAAGTAATACAGTGAATTTATTTTCAGTAAAACACTTCACCGATTTTTGGGAGACTGTTTGTGGATTTTTTACAGATCCGTACGATCTGCCGGAGACATCTAAGGAAACGCTGAAGGATTCTGTGCGATCTTATGCTCTGGAAGCTCGATAGATACCTTCCATGTAAGGCGGTGTCATACACGCTGCAGAATACAGACTATAGGTAGACGGTTTGTTCGTAGAGAAATACTTTCTGGCAAAGGCTTCTCCACGAGCCTTCTGTTCCTCAGCGGAGGCATTTTTATCGAAGGGGGTGTCGCAGACACCGATAATAATCTGATCTCCATACTCCTCATAGAGTTTCAGCGTATTATTCATTGCCATAGGAGTCCAGGACTGCCATCCTGCAGCGATAATATTCTCAATCTGGCTCTCGATATGACCGCAGCTGTGCAAATCAGCAATCTTTCCCTTTGATTTGATGTGATCCGTGATCTGTCTCATATAGGGAACCAGCATCTCTTCCGCAGTCTGGAAGGAGAAGAAGGGAGCTCTCTGAGAACCCCAGTCATCATGTACGGTAAAGCCTGATATGCCGTCTCCGAATGCCTCACAGGCCTTATCGATCATGGCGATATGCAGATCGGCCAGTTTCTGAAAGAGTTCATGCAGTGCATCCTGCTGCTCTTCGTCAATCAAGGCAATGGCCGCGTTCTCGAAGCCCATGAATGACACCAGTCTCTCGAAAGTCGCTCCGTTCAGGAACCAAAACATGTTGGCTTTGCCATTGTCGAGGAATTCCTTGTTCTCGCGGGCACATCCCTCCCAATCCCAGGAATCGATGTCCGGCCAGACAATTTTCTCTTTCCACTCATTGGCATCTGTGAAGAGGTGCGGTACACCGGGTTTTTCCATAGAGCCGCCGACCATGGGCACATACTCCCACTCAACACCAAACATATCTTTGCCGCCGTACTGCTCGATCGGCATCATGTTTTTCTCGATAATAAAACCTCTGGCAATATTGTCGGGGATAATCTGCGGCGTAAATACAGCAGATTCGAAGGCGCTTGGCATCCACTGCGCTTCTTTTCGATACATTGCCTCAAAGCATTCTCTGGGGGTGACCGGATAGGAGTAAATAGGAAGTCCCGGTGATCCCGGAGGACCAAAGAAATTAGGTGCCGTTTCTTTCACATTCATTTCTTTCTCATCAAACGGAATTTTCATCATAAGCTAACCTCCCTCTTGTGTATTTGCTGACTATGCGAAGTCATTGTGTAATACAAAAACATGTGCATTTTGAATTACCTGTTATTTATATCATGCAGCAAAAAAAGGATTTTTGCATCGGATTAAATGCACAAGGAACTCGCTGTGAGAAATTTGTATATTGTGCATTCGCTATGTCCATGGAACATAATGCGAGTATGCTGCAAAAAGTATAGAAGTGTCTGTTTGTAAACTCAAATTTGTATGTGAAATCTGTGTAAAAATGCAAGGAAAATTTTAGATTTTATTAGCACTCGCCTCTTGACAGTGCTGATAATAAGCGCTATAACAAAGATAACGAAGGAGAGAAGAAGAATTTACTTCTTCCCCTACCTCCGCGAAGTAACGTAATGGCAGGAAACAGAGCACAAATACGTGAAAAGGAGGAACGACTTATGTTAATGCCTAGTATTTTTGGTGAGAACTTATTTGATGATTTCTTTGATGACTTTCCGTTTTTTGATGACAGAGAGATGCGGAATACAGAGAAAAAGCTGTATGGAAACAGAGCTTCGCACATTATGAAAGCGGATGTGAAGGAATTGGATGACGGCTATGAGCTGATTCTTGATCTTCCGGGATTTACAAAGGATGAAATTTCTGCATCCCTGGAGAACGGTTATTTAACGATTACAGCCGAGAAAGCACTGAACAGAGACCAGAAGGATAAAGAAGAGAAGAACGGAAAATATATCAGGAAGGAACGGTATTCCGGTACCTGCAGCCGAAGCTTCTATGTTGGCGAGCAGGTAACACAGGATGAGATCAAGGCAGAGTTTAAACACGGACTGCTGACAATGCACATTCCGAAGAAAGAAGACAGGAAGGTGATTCCGGAACGCAAACAGATTGCAATTGCCGGATGAACGAAAGTGTAATTCAGTGGAAGTGGATATAACAACAGTAAGCTGGTCGTAATAACAGAAAATAGCAGCAGGCAGGAGGCCGGATGCAAATGCAGGACATTTGTATCCGGCCTCCTTATACTGAAAAAACAGAGAATATATTTTCAGTAAAAGACTTCACCAAATTTTTAGAATTTTCATTAGCACTCACCTCTTGACAGTGCTAACAACGAGTGATAAGGTACGAATTAAGAGAAGAAATCTCAAAATTATGAGCGGCAGAAAAGAAATGGAAAGCCGCATGCACAAGGAGGTGTAGTATATGCAGATCGACAGATTTACAAAAAATTCCATTGAAGCAATTCAGGATCTGGAAAAGACAGCGTATGAATTTGGCAACCAGGAGATTGAAGAGGAGCATCTGCTCTATGCACTTCTTCATCAGGAGAACAGTCTGATTCTGAAACTGATCGAGAAGATGGGAATAGAGAAGAATCTGTTCCTGAACGAAGTGGAAGGACTGCTGAATAAACGTGTAAAAGTACAGGGAGCAAAACCCTATATCGGACAATATCTGAACAAGGTTCTGAATCTTGCCGAGGATGAGGCGAAGCAAATGGGAGATGAATATGTCTCCGTGGAACATCTGATGCTGGCAATGATCGAGCATCCGAACAAGGAACTGAAGGAACTGTTCCGTACATATGGAATTACAAAAGACAGTTTCCTGAAGGCTCTGCAGAGTGTTCGAGGCAATCAGAAGGTGACCACCGATAACCCGGAGGCAACCTATGAATCGCTGGAAAAATACGGAACCGATCTGGTTGAAAAAGCGAGAGATCAGAAGCTGGATCCGGTCATCGGACGAGACGAAGAGATTCGAAATGTTATTCGGATTCTTTCCAGAAAGACAAAGAACAATCCGGTACTGATCGGTGAACCCGGTGTAGGTAAAACGGCCGTTGCGGAAGGTCTGGCACAGCGTATCGTCAAAGGTGATGTGCCGGATACATTAAAGGATAAGACGATCTTCTCCCTGGATATGGGTGCGCTGGTAGCCGGTGCGAAATACCGCGGTGAGTTTGAGGAACGTCTGAAAGCGGTTCTGGAAGAGGTTCGAAGCAGCGAAGGACGGATCATTCTGTTCATCGATGAGCTGCATCTGATCGTCGGAGCCGGCAAGACAGACGGTGCGATGGATGCCGGCAATATGCTGAAGCCGATGCTGGCCAGAGGCGAGCTACACTGTATCGGTGCAACGACACTGGACGAGTACAGAAAATATATTGAGAAGGATGCCGCACTGGAGCGTCGTTTCCAGAAAGTTCTGATCGATGAACCGACCGTTGAGGATACTATCTCGATCCTCCGTGGATTGAAAGAGAGATATGAGGTCTTCCATAAGGTAAAGATCACCGACGGTGCGCTGGTGGCTGCGGCAACACTGTCAAACCGGTATATTACCGATCGTTTCCTTCCGGATAAAGCCATCGACCTGATCGATGAGGCGTGTGCACAGATCAAAACGGAATTGGATTCCCTTCCGGCAGAACTGGATGAGCTGAACCGTAAGATCCTGCAGCTGCAGATCGAAGAGACGGCACTGAAGAAAGAAAGCGATACGTTAAGTCAGGAACGTCTGAAAGATCTTCAGAAAGAACTGGCGGAGCTGCAGGATGCCTTCAAAGCGCAGAAGCTGCAGTGGGAAAATGAGAAAAACAGTGTGGATAAACTGTCCGAGCTGCGCGAGAAAAAAGAAGAGATCAACAAGAAGATCGAGCTTGCCGAACGTAAGTATGACCTGGAAGAGGCGAGCCGTCTGAAATACAGTGAGCTTCCGCAGCTGGAGGCACAGCTGGCTGAAGAGGAGAAACGGGTAAAGAGCGAAGACCTTTCGCTTGTACATGAGAGTGTATCCGAGGATGAGATCGCACGGATCGTATCCCGCTGGACCGGTATTCCGGTTGCCAAGCTGACACAGGGTGAGAGACAGAAGATCCTGTCCCTGGATAAGGAACTGCACAGAAGAGTTGTCGGTCAGGATGAAGCGGTTGAGAAGGTTGCGGATGCCATCATTCGTTCGAAGGCAGGCATCAAGGATCCGTCCAAACCGATCGGTTCTTTCCTGTTCCTCGGACCTACCGGCGTGGGCAAGACCGAGCTTGCAAAGACACTTGCCGAGCGTATGTTTGACGATGAAAACAACATGGTGCGTATCGATATGAGTGAGTACATGGAGAAGTATTCCGTGTCCAGACTGATCGGAGCGCCTCCGGGATACGTTGGTTATGAAGAAGGCGGCCAGCTGACAGAAGCGGTTCGAAGAAAACCGTACTCGGTGGTACTGTTTGATGAGGTGGAAAAAGCGCATCCGGATGTATTCAATGTACTGCTGCAGGTACTGGATGACGGACGGATCACCGATTCCCAGGGAAGAACGGTTGACTTCAAGAATACGATCCTGATCATGACATCCAATATCGGATCCCAGTATCTGCTGGACGGTATCGAGGAAAATGGTGAGATCCGCGAAGAAGCAAGGAATATGGTCATGGCAGAACTGCGCAGTCATTTCCGTCCGGAATTCCTGAATCGACTGGATGAGACGATCCTGTTCAAACCGCTGACCAAGTCGGATATCGGCTTCATCGTAGATCTGCAGATCAAGGATCTGAACAAGCGGCTGGCTGATCAGCAGCTGAGTATTGAGCTGACCGAAGCCGGAAAGAGCGCTGTTATCGAAGGCGGTTATGATCCGGTCTACGGCGCACGTCCGCTGAAGAGATACATTCAGAAACATGTGGAGACACTGTCTGCAAGACTGATTCTTGGCGGTGATGTGCACCAGGGCGATGTGATCCTGATCGATGTTAATGCAGACGGAGAGCTGGAAGCGAAAATTCGTTCCTGAATTCCTCTGCAGAAGGAAGGTTTTAAACAGTGATATAGACAAAATGGCAGCTGGATGCCATAGACAAAGAGAAGTCCTCTGAACATGTGGAAGCTTCGCTAAGCTGCGAGTGGATCGCAGCTTAGCGAGGCTTCGGATGTGCAAGGGGGCTTCTTTTTGTGTGAGGCGGAAGGATTATATTGTATAATAGTCTATAGAAAGCAGGCGATGAATCCGGGGGAGTGTTTTGTATGCGTTTTAGAAATTTAAAAGTAGTTTGGGCGTTATGGGGGCTTGCAATTTGCAGTACGTTACTGCTGGGCTGTGGAGAGCCGGAGGCAGCAGATGAGCCAGTCTCTTCGGTAAATTATGCGGCAGCGGCAGAAGAGGTTTCGGAAGAACCGGCAAGTGAAAATGAAGAGACAACGGAGAGCGTGTCGACCGCTCATTCGGCAGAAATGTATGAGGAATCCTCTGCTGCGTCAGTAGAAACGGATATGGATGCAGCCGGGCAGACAGAGGCATCGGAAGCGGAAGTTATACCGGCAGAGGCGCAGGCACCTTCGGAAATCGTTTATGCGGCGGAATTCGAATATACTGCTGTTCCGGAATATTCGGACCAGCCCTATGTGATCGTAAATGACAATAAACCCTTTTTTTCAGACAAAGAATATATGACAACTTCCTTTGAGTTGTACAGTGAATTGGATGAACTGGGCAGATGCGGAGCGGCCTATGCCAATATCGGTCAGGATATCATGCCGACGGAGGAGCGCGGGGAGATCGGAATGATTCGTCCGTCCGGCTGGCATACCGTAAAGTACAGTGACCTGATCGAAGATCGATTTCTGTATAACCGGTGTCATCTGATCGGGTATCAGCTGTCCGGAGAAAATGCAAATGAGAAGAATCTGATCACCGGAACCAGATATCTGAACGTGACCGGTATGCTTCCCTTTGAAAATGAAATTGCGGATTATGTTCAGAGGACCGATCACCATGTGCTGTACCGTGTAACACCTGTTTTTGTTGATTCGGAGCTGGTGGCGAGAGGCGTTCTGATGGAAGCCGGATCGGTGGAAGACGATGCACTTGCATTCTGCGTTTTCTGTTATAATGTACAGCCGCACATATGGATCGATTATGCAACCGGTGACAGTGCTCCGGCGGATGAGGGATCGGTTTCCGGAGAAAAAGGAGATGATGAAGAGCAGACACGGGAGGCAGGCCGTGAAGAAGGAAACAATGGAGAGCAGACGCAGGAGACGGACCGTGAAGAAGGAGGGGATGCAGGTCCGGACGTAAGCGCAAATGCAGCAGAAGAGGCAGAACCGGAGCAGCTGACGGAAGTGACAAGGGCACAGGATCCGGAAACGGTTCGGGAAACACCGGCGGCAAGTTATATCGGCAACTGGAACACGGAGGTATTTCACTATACGGACTGCGGCAGTGTGAAAAAAATGAGTGAGAAGAACAAGTATTATTTTGAAGGAACCCGTGATGAGATTATGGCACAGGGCTTCAGACCCTGTCAGAATTGTAATCCGTAAGCACAGGAAAGAGATAATAAAGAGATAATAAGGAAATAAGTCAGAGGATGCATTGCGGTTCCCTTCAAAAGTCATATTTTTAGTCTGACTTTTAGGGGCGGTACAGGTAATCCCCTTAAAATTTGTCCTTGAAATGGGATACATTTTACATCGCCTTTAAAAAGGAAATTCAAAAAAAGATAAAAAAGCAGGGCGCGATTCATAGTAAGAATTGCGCCCTGTCTGCTGGTTCTGAATGAATTATTCTTCGGAGAACTGGTCTTTGCCAACGCCGCAAAGCGGACATTCATAATCTTCCGGCAGATCTTCGAATGCTACACCATTGTTCTCTTCCGGATCGTATACATATCCGCAAACGTCACATACGTATTTCATGGGAATACCTCCTGTAAGTGAATTATTTAAGTGATTTATTTTTTCTTATTTGCTTTTTTGACACTGATTACTTTTCCAAGGATTGCCAAAGCAATACCGAGGATAATCATGGGAATTGCCTCAGCCCCGATCTCGCCCTTGGCGATACCGGAGATACCAAGAACAACCATAATGCATCCGAAGATACTTACTATGGATGCTAAAACAGAGTTTGTATAATAGATCATAATAGTCCTTTAATTATCAGTGCTGTTGTAACATATGTATGTTTTTACAGATGAAAACATATATATGGATCATAGAGATGCAGATCAGCCAAAGTATCTCTTCAGCAGGCCCTCGAATGCGCGGCCGTGGCGAGCCTCATCGCGAGCCATCTCATGTACGGTGTCATGGATCGCATCCAGGTTCTCTTCTTTTGCTCTCTTAGCAAGTGCAGTTTTTCCTTCGGTTGCACCGTGCTCAGCTGCTACACGAAGCTCCAGGTTTTTCTTTGTGCTGGTAGTTACTACTTCGCCAAGAAGCTCTGCGAATTTGGATGCATGCTCAGCCTCTTCGAATGCTGCCTTCTCCCAGTACAGACCGATCTCCGGATATCCCTCACGGAATGCAACGCGTGCCATTGCCAGATACATACCAACCTCTGTGCACTCGCCTTCAAAGTTTGCTCTCAGATCAGCTTTGATATCTTCCGGAACATCGGATGCGATACCTACAACATGCACAGCTGCCCAGGTCAGGTCTGCTGTCTCGTCAACTTTTACAAATTTCTCTTTCGGCTGTTTGCAGGTCGGGCATTTCCAGTCTGCCGGCAGTGCCTCAAATGCTACACCTTCAAGCTCCTCATCATAGATGTGTCCACATACTGTACATTTCCATTTTGCCATAATAATTTCCATCCTTTCCTGTGTTTCCATCAAACACGTTGGTTGTATTTACATACTTCGATCATAGGCACATCGAAGTTTGTAGACATTGCTGCTATATTCGCTTCCGCATATGATTTTGCTACCGGAGCAGCTGTACATTACAGCTGTGCATCAATTTGCTGCATCTTTTCTGCAGCTGCCGCATACCCCATAAAAGCTGACACTGCAGGATTCAATGGTTCCGTCAAAATCACCGGCTGCCTTTGCGGCAATGGAAGCGGTATCTACCGGCGGCAGATCCAGAATGGAATTGCAACAGCGGCAGAGAAAGTGATTGTGCGGAACAACATTTCCGTCGTAATGATCGGCACCATCGGCGGCTGTCAGCTTCCGGATCATACCCAGATCGGACAGTAAAGCAAGATTCCGATACACGGTGCCAAGACTGATATTCGGAAAATCCGTTCGAATATCGTCGTAAAGGGTGGCAGCGGTCGGATGATCGGTGCGATGCTGAAGACTTTCGAGAATAGCGTCGCGCTGGCGACTGTGTTTCAATGCTGCCATCGTTCCCTCCTTAAATGATAATAGTAATTGTTACTGATTTAATATTACTACAAAGAAGAGGATCTGTCAATATAGATCCGAGAGAGAAGCGGGGCAATTTCTGGATCCCGGAGGGAAGATGGCAATTTCATCTAGGTCCGGGAATATCCTGTCTCCACAAGCGGGCTCCCGGATCTGCAGCGCTCAGCGCGCGAATCCTTTTTGAGGCTCGCGATTTCATGTGGCAATAAAATAATACGGTGTTATTTTGCCGGATCAAAAGGAACCGGTTTGGGGCGTTCCTGCGGTGCTTCGTATCCGTGCAGAGGAATCAGGCGCTGGTTGCTGCTTCCGCGGAAAAGCAGTGTAACATCATGCAGAGCTTCCACGTATTCACCGTCGACCAGCAGGTCGATATACGAAAGCATTTCCTCGGTATAAGGGGTAAAGACTTTGCCGCCTTTGCACAGATCGACATCGTAGGTATAGCCGGTGTAGCACCAGATATCTTTTTCCGGCAGCTCTTCCCGGATCCTCTTCAGAACTTTGACCAGAACCTCCTGGTTTTCCGGTTCAAAGGGCTCGCCGCCCAGCAGGGTAAAGCCCTGAATATACGGCGGTTTCAGAAGAGACAGAATATGCTCGGTCGTTTCTTCCGTGTAAGGCTGTCCGTAGTTGAAATCCCAGGTCATGGAATTGAAACAGCCTTTGCAATGGTGCCGGCAGCCGGAAACAAAGAGGCTGATCCGCACACCGGGACCGTCGGCAATATCAAATTCTTTTATGTTTGCATAATTCATAGACAATGTCTCTTTTCTATCTGTAATTCCTTTTATTATACTGCAGATCCCTGCATCGAGAAAGACTTGACAGAGTCTCTTTTGCAGCTGACTGATTGCAGATTCCTGCACCGAGAAAGACTTGACAG
>JAUNAK010000106.1:1165-7024 GCA_030527665.1 Eubacteriales bacterium | reverse complement strand
GGAACCTGTGGATCATTTTTCATATCAAGTGTGCAACTTCATTTTACAATCGGCGTCCACTAAATGTACATTTTTATTTTACAATTTACATAGATATATACTCTTTTTTTCATAGGTATGCCTTTCAAGCATGATAAAAGATATTGCAGCATAAGAGACGCAAGCCAGTCATCAATCATAAATAGAAAATGCTCTTTTGATCATGATAAAAGCTATTGTAGCATACGAGGCGAAGGGATATGAAATTGCCTGGAAAAAATCGATGGGTGGTTTTCTATTTACAGGAGACGAGGTATTATTGCCGGGACTTGACAAGGTGGTTTATAATGTTAGGATATCATGCATAATGGATATAGACTGCCCGATGGGAGAATAGAAAAAAGATGACTGCTTTAAATATTGGAAGAACCGTAAACACATTAAACAAGAATATGTTTCTGTTCGGTCAGCTGGTTAAAAGAGATTTTCAGAAGAAATATAAGAGGACCGCATTGGGAATGGTATGGAGTGTATTGTCCCCGCTGCTGACTCTGCTGGTCATGAAGCTGGTCTTCACGAATTTCTTCGGAAGACATACCCCGCATTATACCATTTACCTGCTGAGCGGAAATATTGTCATGTCCTACTACAGGGAGGCAACCAAGCAGGGAATGAGTTCGCTGATCAGCAACCGGAAGATCATTGAGAAGATCAATATTCCCAAGTATCTCTTCCTGTTTTCGAAAAATGTTTCGGCACTGGTGAATTTTGCACTTACGATCGTTGTATACTTTGTTTTCTGTATTTTCGATCATATCCATTTCGGATTTCATATGCTGGCATTGATCTACCCGATCCTTTGTCTGGTCATGCTGAATCTGGGAGTGGGAATGATCCTTTCTGCATTGTATGTGTTCTTCAGGGATATTCAGTATCTGTATGATGTATTTCTGATGCTGCTGCAGTATGTATCGGCGATCTTCTATACGATCGACAAGTTTTCACCGAGCATGCAGAGGATGTTCCTGATCAATCCGGTATACGATATCATCAAGTATTTTCGAGTGGTGGTGATCAATGGAAACATTCCTTCACCGGCCTTTCATCTGCTGCTGTTCGGCTATGCCTCGATATTTTTCATAATCGGATGTGTGATCTATAAGAAGTACAATCACCAGTTTATTTATTACTTATAAGAGAGTGTGCTATGGCTGTTATTGAATGTAATGATGTGAGTATCCGGTACATCACCGGAGATCTGAAAGCAATCGGATTAAAAGAATATGTATTGCGTCATCTGACGCATAATTATCATGTGAAGGAATTCTGGGCAGACCGGCATATATCCTTCAAACTGGAAAAAGGTGATATGCTGGGAATCATCGGAACAAACGGTGCCGGCAAGAGTACACTTCTGAAGGCAATCACCGGAATCATGCTTCCGGTGGAGGGAAATGTAAAGATCCATGGAAAAATTGCCGCTCTTCTGGAGCTCGCCAGCGGATTTGATGATGAGATGACGGTAAAAGAAAATACCTATCTTCGAGGTGCTTTTCTTGGATATTCCCGTCAGTTCATTGATGAGAAATATGAGGAGATCATCCGGTTTGCGGAGCTGGAGGAATTTCAGGACTATATGTTCAAACAGCTTTCCAGCGGTATGAAGTCCCGTCTGGCGTTCGCAATCGCCTGTCTGGTCAATCCGGACATTCTGATCCTGGATGAGGTCCTCAGTGTAGGCGACGGTGCCTTCCGCAAGAAGAGCGGGGACAAGATGAAGGAAATTATGGAGAGCGGTGTTACCGGACTTCTGGTTTCGCATATCGTCGGACAGATCCGTGAGAACTGTACCAAGATCCTCTGGCTGGATCATGGAAAACAGGTGCTGTTTTCGGATGATGTGGATTTTATCTGTGATGCCTATGAAGAATTCCTGCATACCAAAAAGCTTCCAAAGAATGAAGAGGATCTGAAGAAGCTGGCAGAAGGCTTTATGATCCGTACCGAAAAGGAACGAAAAGCAAAACAGGAAAAAGAAACCAAAAAACTGGAGAAGATCCTGGAGCAGGGAGAGTCCCAGTCTGCGATCGATGCAGCCATCAAGATCCTGCAGAAAAACAGACCGGAGCTGCTTCGGGAAATACCGGAGACAAGCGCAAATGAAGCTGACCACAAATGATTTGTTTAAAGAGATCGCCAATGCAAACAGCGGTTATGATCTGATCTGTCCGGAGGGAGAGACGCTGAAGCGCTACCAGCAGGTGGTTCTGTCCATTACCCGGGATGTGATCGAGGTCGCTGAGGAGGAGCATGTCCGGTATCACATTACCGGAGGCAGTGCCCTCGGAGCTGTCCGGCATCAGGGGTTCATCCCCTGGGATGATGATATGGACATCGATATGCTGGGAGAGGATTTTGACCGGTTTATAACGGCATTCCGGCGGAAATACGGAGATAAATACTGGATCCATACCTGTGATTCGAAGAATTACGGAGGTGTAGCCTCCAAGATCCGGCTGAAGGGTACTGTCAGTAGAGGACGCGAGGATATGCATACGGATGAATGCGGAATATCCATAGATATCTTCCGAATCGAAAACGTTCCGAACAACCCGGTGATCCGCAGGATACACGGAACGATCTGTCTGGGGATGGGCTATCTGCTTTCCTGCCGCAATTTTTACAGGAACAGAGACTTTCTGATGAAGATCGCTCCTTCGAAGGAGGCAAGGAAGCTGTTCCGGATGAAGATCCGCATCGGACGCCTGCTTGCATGGCGCTCCGCTGATCGATGGGCACAGCGTACGCAGGCCTGGTATAGTATGTGCCGGAATAATCATTCACGGTATGTCAGTGTCCCTTCCGGGCGAAATCATTATTTTGGTGAAATATATAAGCGTGAGGATTTTGTCGAGACAACGACGGCAGAGTTCGAAGGGAACCGCTGGCCGGTTCCAAAGGCGATCGATGCCTATCTGACGCATATGTATGGGGATTACAGAAAGATCCCGCCGGAAGACAAAAGAGAGAAGCACATGCTTTTTGAATTGAGATTTCCGGATGATTAAAACGTGAATCCTGCAAGTGGATCTGCATGCAGTATTGTTGACGAACGGTATAGTGAGAAAACGATCCGATCTTAGATAAAAAAGGAAAAACAGGGAGAATACATGAAGGAAAAGAACGAAGCAACAGAATTACAGGAAATTGTCATGCGCAACCAGATCGATAAGCATCTGCTGGATGCTGAGATCATCGATATTGAATGGGAGAAGATCTATCTGACCATCCGTGTCCGGGTCAAGGCGGCAGAGCAGCAGTACACGGAAGGACTGGATTTTTTCCTTGTTACGCATTTTTATAGAGCAAATGCACAGTTTGAAGCAAAGAAAATTTCCGATGATGTGTATGAGCTGTTTATGAATATCACAAATCCGGGATATAACCTTGCACTTCCTACCGGACGATATACACTTATGGCATGCAAGGGCGATGATATTCTGGCGAAACTGACGGCATCCGATGAGCTTGCCGCAGATATCGCTTCCCGGTCAGGATTTTTTACCCATAACAAACGTCAGGTATATGCAGCGACCTTCCGTCTGGAAGAAGTGGACGACGGTTTCTATCCGCTCATGGAGGTATGGGATAATAGAAGTAAAGGTATGCCTACATTCCATAAGGATGAGATCTATGAAAGTGCAAAAAAGAAATCCAGACTTACCAAGATCTTCCGGAAAATCAAAGGAAAGATTAAGGGAAAGAACAAGACCAAGACCTATATGAGACGCTATTACAAGTATCTGCATAAGCTGCATCGTAAATTCCGGGGAAACAAAGAAACACTTCTTTTCCTCAGTGAGCAGGCAGAAAAACTTGGCGGAAACCTGGTTTGCGTGGATAATCGTTTGCGGGAGCGCGGATTAGACAAGAACTACCGGATCCTGCATTCTGCACGCGAAATTGTTGCGCATCCAGAAAATTACGGCAAATGGAGCTGGTTCACTACAGTGACAAAAATCGCCAAAGCAGACCGCATCTTTGTCGATGATCATATTCCGATGTTTGACTGGATGCGTCTGGCTGAGGATGTTCCGCTGAGTCAGCTGTGGCATGCAGGTGCCGGCTATAAAGCATCCGGTTATATTCGCTGGGGACAGGTCGGAGGACCTTCACCGTTCAGCTGTCACAGACAGTATCGCTACGGTATTGCGGAGAGTACCAATGTAGCTCCGTTCCACTCTGAATGCTTCGGTATCAATACCGAACAGGTGCTGCCGACGGGTATGCCCCGTATGGACAGCTATCTGGATCCGGAATACAGAGAGAAAAAGACAGCAGAACTGTATGAAGCATATCCGGAATGCAAGGACCGCAAAGTCATTCTGTTTGCACCGACTTTCCGCGGCAATGACAAATCCGAGGCGCATTATCCGTATGAGATCATCGACTTCGACAAGCTGTATCAGCTTTGTGTAGAAAAGAATGCGGTCGTGATCTTTAAGTTTCATCCCTGGATCGCCGAGCAGGTACCGATCAAAGAGGAACATAAGGATCGTTTCCTGAATCTGGGAGATTATCCGTTCATTAATGATCTGTTCTATATTTCAGATGTGCTGATTACGGATTATTCTTCCTGTGTATTTGAATATTCTCTGATGCGCAGACCTTGTCTGTTCTTTGCTTACGATGAAATGCAGTATGCATACACCCGCGGTTTCCACAGAGACTATGCGTCCAGCACACCGGGAAAAATCTGCCGTACCTTTGATCAGCTGCTGGATGCGCTGGAAAATGACGATTATGAATTTGAGAAGATGGGACCGTACATCGATTTCCACTTCGATCATATCGATTCCAATTCTACCGATCGTGTAATCGACTGGCTGATCCTGGATCAGATCCCGGAAGAGGTCATGGCACCGATCAAAGCAAGAGAAGAGCAGAATGCACGTCTGAAGGCAATGGATTTCCGTGATGCAAGTGAGTATATTCCGTTGTATGTATATGCAAGCAAGAAAACAAACCGTGATATATTAGAGGACTGACAGCCGCAGGCAGATAGTTAGAAGGAGAGATATATGAGTAATATTTTACTGATGATGATGGGCGGAACCGGAACACGTATGGCGGCGGATATTCCCAAGCAGTATCTGACGATTCATGATAAGCCGGTCTTCTATTACATTGTAAAAAGATTTGCTGCGATCCCGGAGATCGATGAGATCTGCATCGTCAATCATGAGGACTGGATCGATTATGTAAAAGAGAGTATTGCGGATATCGATTTTAACTGCCGTGTACAGGTCGTTGCCGGCGGTAACAACCGTTCCGAATCGGTAAGAAACGGACTGCGTGCCGTAGAAGATATGGCCAAACCGGATGACGTGGTCATGATCCATGATGCCACACATCCGTATGCGGATGAGGAGGGTATTCGTCAGCTGATCGCAGCTGTAAAAGAATACGGGGGTGCTACCATGGGTGCCTGCCAGTACGATACCTGCTACCAGATGAATGAAAACCAGGAGATCGTAAAAGTCATTCCCCGTCAGGAGATCGTATCCGGAGCTTCTCCGGAGGCATTCCTGTTCAAAAACATTTATGAGATCTACTGCCATGCATCCGAGGAAGAGCTGGCGAGCATGACCTCTGCCGGAGCGATCGCTCTTGCACACAATATTCGGATGAAGGTCATTCCGACAAAGATCCTGAATCTGAAGCTGACTTACCCGGAGGATTTCCGGCTGCTGCAGCTTCTTCTGGATACCTATTTCTTTACAGAGTAAAACGTTCGGCATAAGTAAAATGCGAATCTTATAAGAAAAAATACCCGCTGAAACCGGGAGAGATATGCTGTCAGCAGTCTGAAGCATATCC
>JAUNAK010000106.1:0-1065 GCA_030527665.1 Eubacteriales bacterium | reverse complement strand
CCCTTCAGAACAGATGCGATCTCGGCTGCATCCTTTCCCTCAACAAGAAGGCCGATGCCCTTCAGGTTGCCGTTGCATCCGCCTGTGAATGCTACGTTGTAAACTTTTCCGTCCTCCAGATCAAAATCGATCAGCTGGGAACATACACCTTTGGTTTTGTACTGAAAATGCTGCATAATCTCTTTCCTTTCTGTTTGCTGCAGGGACAGTTCCATCGCTGTCGATGCAGGTAGTCTTACATATAGTTATAAACAAACGCTGCTCTGCGGCAGCAGATCCTTTGTGATACCAATACAGGAATCCCGAAGATCAATTCAGTGTTATAATAGCACATCGGGAAGCTCGCGGATATCCTGAATTTTCAGATCCGGTTCTTTTACGGTTCCGAATCCGTAAGCGGCATGGATGAAACGAATGTCTGCCGAAGGATCTTCTGCCGATAGGCATCCGGAAGCTTTCCGTACGGCATCGCTGTCCGCCTGGATATCGCCCACATAAACCGCATGTTTCAGCCCATGTTTCCGTGCGATTCCGTAAATGTTGTCTGCTTTCAGAAGGCCGGTATCACCCGGACAGGTGTGATCCGTGAAATAATTATGGAGACCGGTGGCATCCAGAAAACGCTCGATATAGCCTGCCTGACAGTTGCTGACAATGAACAGCGGACAGTGGGGCTGCAGCTTCCGAAGAACCTCTTCTAATCCTGCATAGGGGGCCGGAGGATCATTGATCAGAGCTTCATCCTCCAACACATACCACTTCTGAAGCAGAGCCAGACGTTTGTTTTCCTCCATATCCGGCAGGAGGTGCAGGATGATATCCTCCAGTGGTTTTCCGAATTCCTGTTTCAGAATATCACCGGTCAGACGGAGCGGGTGACCGATCTCGACCAGACTGGTGTTCCAGGCAGCGGCAATCGGGTCTGTGGAATCCCAGAGTGTGCCGTCAACGTCAAAAATAATTCCATCTGTATACAATGTGAGTTCTCCTTGTTTTTGTTATTGTTTTCGAACGCCGATTGTAAAATGAAGTTGCACACTTGATATAAAAAATGATCCACAGGTT
>JAUNAK010000105.1:1308-7086 GCA_030527665.1 Eubacteriales bacterium | reverse complement strand
GACAGTTTCCGATCGGTTCGAACTTTCCGTTTGCATAACCGTTCACCAGCTTATTGGAAGATGCCCACTTGATAGCATCTACCATGTTTTGCGTAACACCGGTAGTCTTATCCACTTTTACATCCGGGAAATTCTTTGCTGTACCCATCAACGACGGCTTTCCTGCAAATTTCCAAAGCATGATTGCCACCTGTCCACGGGTCACCGATGCCGTCGGTTTAAATGTACCGTCGCTGTATCCGTTGATGATGCCCCTGGATGCCCCCCAGGCGATTGCCTGATAGGTTGCCGAAGTTTTTTTGTACTTTCCTTCGATATCCGAGAACTTCTTTGGATTGGAAGCATCTGCCGCCGGCTTTCCTGCATATCTCCAAAGGAAGATAACAAAATCTGCACGGGAAGTTGTCCGGAAAGAACCAAAGTTCACTTTATCGTATCCGGTTGTGATTCCCTGATCGGCCATCCAGTTAATGGAATCGGCAATGTTCTTTGTAATCGTGTTGCTTCCGTTTTTAACGCCGGCCATGCCGTCATAAAACCTTGTCTGTACCTCACAGGATGCGGTAAATCCGCCGTCTTCGGTCGTCGCCGTGATCACAGCTTTTCCGTATTTGTGAGCGGTTACCAGTCCGTCTGCATCTACCGATGCTGTCGCAGGATCACTGGAAGTCCAGATCACCGTTTGATTTTCTGCATCTTCCGGCTGAATCAAAGCCATCAGCTGTCTGGTGGAAACATTTCGGTTGTCCGTACCGGCATCATAGGTTGCCAGCTCAATGGAAGAAGAATCCAGCGAAACACCGGTGACTCCGATATCATTTTCATTTCGCATATAAACATCGATATCTGTCTGAATCGGCGGAACCGTCATCCAGGAACTCCATTCGGTGCCGTATCCTTCTTTTTCATATTTCACACGCCACCAGCCTTCCGGCACATCCCAGGCATACTTTCCTTCCGCTGTTGTCAGTATCGGATTATGCTGGTCGTATTCCAGTGCATTCCATAGCGTTCCGTACTCCTGCTCTCCGGGCTTTCGATCCCAGAAGTCATCCGAGCCGTCGTATTCGATGCAGTATGCTGTGGCAGTTACGCCCTCCAGCGGTTCTTTCGTTCCGGCATCATAGACGCAGCCGCTTGGATCCACAACTGCCTTGATCCGATACTTTTCTCCCTTGATCTGTGCCTTTCTTACATCCCAGAAAAATGCAGAACAGGCCACAATACCTCCAAGAACAGCGGTGAAGACAATAGCGGGTCCGGACATCGCTGTACCGACAACGATCAGCGGCATTACGGTAGTCAATGCCAGGAAGATCTGCTCATCCTTTTCCAGCTCCATAACTTTTCCCAATGCTTCCTTCCGTTCTCTCTCGGAACTGTAGACATCGGATACCATTACCTCATGGCGCAGCTCATTCATATCCTCCTGAATCGCATAGGATTTATATAAATAACCGGCTGCCTGACTCGTATAGCTCAGCGTTGTGGACAGGGAACTCAGTGTTTTATATGCGTCACTTCCGAATGCCTCCGATGCGATCTGTTCATCCAGCACCATACCGATGTAACGGCTGCCGGCAACATCATGCACCAGCATAGCCCAGGTCTTCGGCTTGGAGTAATCCAGGTTCAGAATATACTTGTCATCATCAACTCCCGGAATCACATAGGACGCAAAATTCATGTCCTCATCATAGAAGCTCTGGAACTCACCCAGCAGTCCGCTCTCACCGTTCTGCTTGAATAATTTCTCATCATAGATCTTGATATACGTGTCCAGAGCAACTCCGTTCAGGTCCTCCGACACCTTCGACAGATCAATGGTAGATTCATAGGTCGTCTCTGTATTGACTTTGACATCTACTGCATCTTTTGCTTCTGCAGGAAGCTGACCGGCCAGTGCAGAAAAATCATAATTCGGATCCACATAGACCTGCGGTGTCTGCATATTATATTCGTAGCTGATCACACCGGGAACATACGACTCATTCTTCTCATCGAAATACCCATGTGTAACAAAGCTGTCTTTTTCCGGATCATACTCCGCTTTCAGATATTTTTTTTCACTGTTTCTCGTACTTGTGATGTAAAGATCGGTTATCTTCTCCGCATTTTCAAATTTTGCCTCGAAGGAATAGCCGTCCGGCGGATAGAAGATGACCACCGGAGGAACATCCGTATCATTAACCGAAACCGTATGGGAATCGTTGTGATCTCTGTATTCCAGATCCAGTGAGATCAGCTGCGGCTCACCCTCTCGATACAGTACCTGCACCGACTGGCTTACCGGTGTACCATCTTTTGCCGTTGACTCTGCAAGAATCGTAAACATCTGCATATCCGCAGGCTCCTGCAGCTGCACCTCTGCTCTCCAGCGTCCTGTACGGGATGCCTGAACCGTAACCGTCTCCACGCCGTCTCCGGACAAGGTGACTTCCTGTGCAGCAGCCGTTACACCGTCGATTCGGACATGGTTCGCAGAAACCACATCCGGTGCATTTACGGAAAAAAGATCCATCTTTTCATTCAGGATTCCGATGACTTCTTTTTTGTCCTGATACTCCAGATATGCATACCCGTACAGATTCGCATCGCCGATCGACTTCGCTGCAAACTTAATCTCCTGCAGGTCTTTTGCCGGGAAGCTCAGGCGATTCTCCTCAAACTCGTAATCCTCTGTATTAGAACCGTTTTTCTTAATGGTGCTTTCATCAATGGGATAACTGCTGCTGAGTGTTATGACAACACGCCCCTCTTCCGCATCCTCTGCAAATTCCGGTCTGACCGCATACTGCAGGTCCAGGCTGATGATACCGTTGGTGGATACCGCATTCAGATCCGCACTGAAATTAGACCGGTAACGATCCAGCGCCTCATTCTCATCAATGCCTGTATCAGCGGTTTCAAAAGGCATCTGGTTATCGATCGCATAGATGGTAGCCATGGAACAGTACTCACTATAGATCGTTACATTCGGTGACTCATTAAAACTCCTGGTGCTGAGATTGATTACCGACTTCGGAATAAACACTCTTGTCAGATTCGGACAGTTTCTAAAGCATTCTCCATCCAGCCGCTGCAGATTATCCGGAAGAACGATTGCCGTCAGCGCGCTGCAGGAGTCAAAGACATGCTCGTTCAGTACTGTCAGCCCTTCCGAAAGCTTTACGCTCTCCACATTTTCACAGGAAGCAAATGCATAACCGGCAATTTCCTCTACACCATCCGGAATCTCCAGATCTGTCAATGACTTACAGCCGGAAAATGCTGACCAACCGATTTCCTTCAGGTCTTCCGGAAAACGGATTGAAAGTAAACTGCTGCAATTAGCAAAAGCATACTCTCCGATCTGCGTCAGACTCTGCGGCAGCTTAATTTCTTCAATATCCTTACATCCAAGAAAAGCAGCGGACGGGATTTCCGTTACACCTTCCGGGATCGTAATGCTTTTTAACCGTGTACATCCTCTGTATATTTCTCTGTCTGTATGCGCTAATGCAAGCGGGTATGTCGTACTTTCCAGATTCTCGCAGTTAGCAAAAGCTTCACCTCTGATTTCCTCTACGCTGTCCGGAAGCTCCATTTTCGTAATTGCCTTGCAGCCGTAAAAGGATGCCCAGTGAATTTCCTTCAAACTTTCCGGAAAACGAATTTCCTTTAAGCTGATGCAGTCCGCAAATGCATAATCCCCGATCTCATTCAGACTCTGCGGCAGTTTTACTTCTTTCAAACCGCTGCAGCCATGAAATGTACTATCCGAAATGACTGTCACTCCATCCGGAATTGTAATTTTCTCCAGGCTTTTCCAGTCACGAAAGGCATTGGCCGGAATTTCCGTTACACTGTCCGGAATTGTAATGCTCTTCAGCTTCGGACAACCCTCGTATATACCTCCTTCGGCCTCTTTCCAGGATAACGGGTAATTCGTACTTTCCACATTCTCGCAATTGCTGAAAGCCTGCCCTCCGATTTTCTCTATACTGTCCGGAAGCTCCAGCTTTGTCAATGACTTGCAGCCTGCAAATGCTGCCAAGCCGATTTCTTTCAGACTTTCCGGGAAACGGATCTCCTTCAAACTGCTGCAATTAGCAAAAGCATACTCTCCAATTTGCGTTACACTGTCCGGAATCTGAATTTCTTCCAGTTCCCCATGATTCATGAACACATGCGATCCAATAACCGTTACCGGAAAACCGCCTAACCTGTCCGGAATGCGGACTGCCTTGTCAGTTCCGCTGTATTCGGTAATTTTAACCGTACTCCCGTCCATGCTTTCATAAGAAAAGCCTGCTTCGGAACTTCTCAGAACTGCTTCATCCTCTGCCTTTTCCATCAAAGAATCTGTCTGATTCTCCGCATAATTATCTTTGCGCACCGCCTGTTCTTCCGCAGTATCTGCGTTTTCCGCAGCAGTGCTCACAGAATCCTCCTCTGCCTGGAGCTCACCTTCGTCCGAATCTGCGATCTGCCAGTCTATCTCATATGTCTCCTGCTGAACGACCGAAACATCCGAACTGTTCTCGGCAGTATCGGCATATGCCGATACCGGTATTAATTCCAATGTTATGGTACATGCAAGCAGAAATGCCAGTATACCCTTTTTCATTTTTCCTTCCCTTCTCATGCAGCTTCCGTGAACCTCATATAAATGTTATTCGTCACGTACCATTTCATATATCTGTCAGCTTACACCTGTACTTCTCCGGCAAGAACTTTTTTGTAATCCGCCAGATTCTTCTCCAGCAGCTCCGGGGTGTTCAGTTCATACGGACATTTACCCATGCATGCATTGCAGTGCAGACACTCCTCGATCAGTCGCATCTTTTCCTGCATCTCCGGAGTCAGCCACATCTTTGACGGAGCACGGCGAAGCATCAGGGACATTCTCGCACAGGTATTGATCTCGATGCCTGCCGGACAAGGCATACAGTACCCGCAGCCACGGCAGAAATCTCCTGCCAGCTCTTCTCTTTCTTTTTGAATATACCGGTCAATTTCTTCTGTATACTGCACCGGATTCTCAAAGAACGCCAGCCACTCTTCCAGCTCGTTCATTCGCTGTATTCCCCAGATTGGAAGCACATTGTCAAACTGTGTCATATATGCCATCGCCGCATCCGAATGGTTGATCAATCCTCCGGCAAGTCCCTTCATGGCAATAAATCCGACATTTGCCTTTTTGCAGGCCGCAACCAGATCCAGTTCCTTCTGCGAAGACAGATAGCTGAACGGAAACTGCATCGTCTCATACAGACCGGATTCCACGCACTCCATGGCAACCTGGATCTTATGTGAGGTCACACCTATATGACGGATCTTTCCGCTTGCCTTTGCCTCCTCCATGCATTCATACATACCCGTACCGTCTCCCGGACGATAACACTGATTGACGCAATGAAATTGGTAAATATCAATGTAATCCGTCTGTAGATTCTTCAGAGATGTCTCCAGGTGCATTCTGAACTCCTCCGGAGTCTTTGCATGTGTTTTCGTCGCAATTACGATATTCTCCCGGATATCATGAAAAGCTTCGCCCAGCTTCTCCTCACTGTCACTGTAGGCTCTTGCCGTATCAAAAAAACGCATGCCTCCCTCATATGCTCTGCGAAGGATCTGAACCGCAGTATCCATATCATCCCTCTGGATCGGCAGTGCACCGAATGCATTCTGCCATGTCGTGATTCCGGTTTTACCAAGTGTAATCTTTTGCATATATCTCCTCCTGTCCGCTATACATATAAGCTTCTTCCATCCTGCATCTTCTATCAAGCATCT
>JAUNAK010000105.1:0-1298 GCA_030527665.1 Eubacteriales bacterium | reverse complement strand
GTCCTGTGTTTTATTCACCTGACTTGCTGCTTATTATTTTATCATATCTGCATCCTGTTCACGTGAGTATCTTTTGTTATTAGCTCTCTGGTTGGTCTATTTCTTCATTTCCCTGCGCAGACCAAGCTTTACCTACAAAATGTGCCCCGGTTCTCGCGAACCGGGGCACACTAACATCAGTTATCTCTTGTTCAGTTTTTCCACGTTTTCCGCGTTCAATACCGTCACTGCATGGGAGACACCATCCACTTCCACTTCGGTAATGTCTTCCACAGCACTGAAGAGTGTCTCGCTGACATACTCGAATTTCTCCGGAGTCTTGCCAGCTTCCAGTTCTTCGATGATCGTCTGCACCCGGCTTCCGAGAAGCGGATTGCATTCGGCAATGCAGGCGATCTTGCCTTCCAGACAGTCATTGATGGCGATCGGGCTGACACCGTCAAAAGAAAGCACCAGAATCTCGCCTCCTGCCAGGTCACAACCTACCTTCCTTCCGGATTCTTCGATTGCTTCGATAACACCAAATGCCTCGTTGTCATTCTCACAATACACAACATTGATCGTATCGTACTTCTTCAGCAGATCGGTCATGACCTCTTTTCCCTTTGTCTGGGTGAAGTCACCGGTAGTCTCTTCCAGCAGATCCCAGCTGTATAGCTTCGCCGCATCCTGCAGTCCCCTGGTTCGTCCCAACTGTGCCGTCGCACCGAGTGTACCCTGGATGTTGACAATATGCAGATCCTCCTCCGAGAATTTCTGCAGCTGCGCATAGCGATGCAGCCATTCACAGGCTTTTCTGCCTTCCACCTCAAAATCCGAACCGATCCAGCAGGTAAACAGTTCTTCATCCTGCACATCCACTCTTCGATCCATCAGGATAACGGGAATTCCCGCATTCTTAGCCTCCTCGAGAACGGTATCCCAGCCGGTCTCCGTAACCGGAGCCAGAACGATATAATCCACATCCTGCTGAATAAATTTCCGAATGGCAGTGATCTGATTTGCCTGCTTCTGCTGACCGTTTTCATAGATCAGGTTGTATCCAAGCTCGGCAGAAAAAGTGGAAAGCATGGACTCGGTATTCATAGAACGCCAGTCCGATTCCGCTCCCAGCTGTGAAAAACCTATGGTAATCTTCGGTGTTTCTTCTGCCTGCACTTCCGGTTCTTCCGGTACTACCGCAGCTTCCTTTCCGCAGCTGGCCAGCATGGAAGCCAGCAGGCCGAAGCATAGAAAGCACTGCAGGGATTTAAATAAACGTCTCATAAACCGTCCTCAATTCAGACTTCAAATAATTT
>JAUNAK010000104.1 GCA_030527665.1 Eubacteriales bacterium | reverse complement strand
CCTTTTGTATAAAAATCTTTTCAAAATAACTCTTGACTATTTACCAAATTGCTTAAAAAGTCACGAAACTTTTTTGATGGTCTTATTGTAAAACGTGTACGTAAATATTCCCATATATATCCCTATCCGGAAAATTGAAATTTTTACACAGTTTTCGAAATAGTTGATATTCTTGCGCAGAAAGTTGATTTTTTTATCCGAACCCCGACAATTCCCATGCCATTGGTGGAAAAAACACCCTTTTCTCTTTATAATGAAGATTAGATTATGAATGTGGAAACGTACCATGCATCGAAACAAGCACGTAAAAGCGGATATATATACGCAAAACACATCGAAACAATACGAAAAAACGCACACAGCCTGTGCGGAGGGGGAGCCTGCATTGCTGAAAGTATTTTTGGTGGAGGACGAAGTGGTCGTCCGCCGGGGAATCAAGAAAAACATTGCCTGGGAGGAACACAATTATGAATTTGCCGGAGAGGCAAGTGACGGGGAACTGGCACTGCCGCTGATCCGCAAGGCCCGGCCCGACATCCTGATCACCGATATCAAGATGCCGTTCATGGACGGTCTGGAACTGAGCCGCATCGTCAAAAAAGAGTTTCCCGAAACAGAGATCATCATTCTCTCCGGTTACGGAGAATTTTCCTATGCAAGAGAAGCAATTCAGCTGGGTGTATCCAGCTACCTGCTGAAGCCGATCAGCGGCGATGCCCTGATCAAAGAGATCGATCAGGTTGCCGAGCGTCTGCTGCTGCAGCGTGCCGAAAAAGCCATCCAGGAAAAATATCGGCTGGAGATGCTGGACAATGCCCGGCCGGACCGCAGCCGCCTGTTCCGCGATCTGGTATCCGGTGAAAAAACCGTCTCCGAGCTGCTGGATCTGGCAGAAACGTTCGAGATCGATCTGTCTGCCTCCTGCTACTCCATCGTACTGATCAAGCTGTCTGCTTCCGACCGGGATCCGCAGCATTTTTCCGGTGCGCTGGTGCAGGCAAACGAAGAACTGGAAAGTCTGGGCGGTCCGAATCTCCTGCTCTTCGACAGAGATCTGGAAGGCTATGCCGTACTGATCAAAGCCGACAGCGAGGAAACCCTCCTGGAAACACGCGAGGCACTCACTGCCCGGATACGCGAGATCGCAGAGCGTTATCCCGGCCTCTATTATGCCGTAGGACTCGGATCGACAACGGAACGCCTGCGCGGTCTGAAGGAATCCTTCGACAGCGCCTGTCAGGCATTTGCCCACCGCTACTTTACCGCCGGCAGCTGCATCATCGATTCTGCCGCACCGGCTGCGCCGGCCGCAGACGAGGATATCGATATCCAGTCCATCGATCCCCAGGCGATCAACACCGACCGGATCGCTGAATTTCTTCGAACCGGCAATGCACAGGAGGTTCCCTATTTCGTAGAAGACTTCTTCCGGGATATCGGCAATGCCGCCGGCAATTCCATTCTGTTCCGGCAGTACATCCTGCTGGACCTGTTTTTCTGTACAGCCTCCTTTGTGGAAGGCCTGCAGCAGTCCCGGGACGAACTGCCTGCCCCGGATGTAAACAAATGCATGTCCATGGGCGGAGAATTTGCCCGTTCCTATATGAAGGAACTGCTGACCAAAGCACTGGCGATCCGTGAACGGGCAGCAAGCAACCGGTACGATGCCATGGTAGCGGATACGATCCGCTATATCGAAAACCATTATGCCGACCCGGATCTGACACTGAATATGGCCGCCTCCCACGTACGCTTTTCGCCCAATTATCTGAGCCGCATATTCAGTGAACAGACCGGTCAGACATTTATCAAATTCCTGACCGACTACCGCATGAACAAGGCCAAAGAGCTGCTCCGCTGCACCACGAAAAAAAGCAGTGAGATCGCCTATGATGTCGGATACAAGGATCCGCATTATTTTTCATTCCTGTTCAAAAAGCAGACAGGCATCTCTCCCAAGCAGTTCCGCGGCGGCGAACAGCCTGATTGACGAGGAAATACCGTATGAATCTTCGAAAACGACTGGTAAACTTTTACCGCTCCTCCAGCCTGGTGCGGAAGATCCAGCTGTCCTATTCGCTGGTCATCATTCCGATCCTGCTGCTTCTGGTCATCTGTATCTACAGTATGAATGCCGAGCGGAATCATTACGATACGCTGGTGGATGCGGTCGCAACCGCCAGTGATTTCAGTCTGGAATTCAAAAAAGACTACGACTATCAGACCTATCTGGTCATCGTCGGAAACAAAACACCGGAGGAATCCGATCTGGATCAGATCCTTGCCGACGCCCGCAGCGTTGTCAACGACCTGACGGTCCGCACTGATTCTCCATCCAATCTGGATCGTCTGAAAAGTGCGGGAAAATATCTGGAAAACCTGCAGACCTACAAGGAAAGGATCGAAGAAAATCTCCTTGCCGGCAACCAGTACGAAGCCAACATGGAGATCTGGGAAAATGATGTGCAGGTCGTAACCGGCCTGATCCATGAGACACTGATGGAATACATCTATTACGAGATCCGGGATATTCAGCAGGATCGTGCAGCATACAAGCATATCAATGCACTGATCATCAATACGCTGATCATTGCCGCCCTGCTGGCCACTCTGCTGGCTGTCCTTCTGTCCCACTTTGTTCCGCTCAGCATTACCCGGCCATTAAAGGAGCTGTGCATCGTCACCGACCAGGTGGCCAAAGGCGATCTGACCGTCCGCAATACCGTATCCGGAGGGGTGGAGGTCAATTCGCTTTCCGAGTCCCTGAATACCATGATCGACAAGATCAATGAACTTCTGCAGCAGGTGACCACCGAGCAGATCCGGCTGCGAAAAGCGGAGCTGGATCTGCTGCAGTCACAGATCAATCCGCATTTCCTGTACAACACGCTGGATACGATCACCTGGCTGGCAGAATCCGGAGAAAAAGAAACGGTTGTTGCCATGGTCGACAGCCTCTCCCGTTTTTTCCGAACCTCCCTCAATCAGGGAAAAGATATCGTATCCCTGCGGGAAGAGATCAGTCACATCCGAAGCTATCTGGAGATCCAGCAGGTCCGCTACCAGGATATTCTGGAATACAGTATCGATATTCCTGCTGAGCTGATGGAATACCGGATCCCGAAGATCACCCTGCAGCCTCTCGTAGAGAATGCCCTGTACCACGGGATCAAAAACAAACGCGGTCTGGGGCACATCACGGTAACCGGCGAGTCCCATTCGGACAGCATCTATATCTACATCCGGGATGACGGCATCGGCATGGATCCGGAAACACTGGAAAAGATCCGGAAACAGATCCTGCGCAAACCGGAAACAGACGAGGAAAGTTTCGGACTGTACAACGTCAATGAACGAATCCGCTTGAAATTCGGCGAAGAATACGGTCTCGAACTTACCAGTACCAGAGGAGAAGGCACCGTTGCAGCGATCCGTCTGCCGAAGAGTTTTGAAGGATAAATCACTTACAAGCAGCAAAGAAAGGAGCTATAAAAATGAATAAATGGAAACAAATTACAGCAATGTCTTTAAGCGTTATGCTCATAGGAGCAAATACTCCCATGACCGCTCTCGCTGATGACACTTCTGCCGTAACCGAAGCCACTCAGACAGGTGAAACTGATTATGAAGCAGAAATCGTGGATCTTATCACTGAACCGACCGCTGCATCTTCAGAAAACGAAACAGCAGCCATCACAGAAATCGGAACGAACGTCCCTCTTCCTGAAGGCAATTCCGAAGAAATTTCGGAATCAATGGAAGTCGACCAATTGCTTCAGGCTGATGACCGTATCATTGCAAGCGGTACCTGCGGAGCAGATCTGACCTGGACTCTGACAAATTCAAAAGTACTGACTATCAGCGGTACCGGACCAATGGATTCCTTTGAAAACGATACCCCTCCCTGGTTTTCTTATAGACAGGAAATATTATCCGTTGTTCTCGAAAACGGGATTACAAGCATCAGCAAGCATGCATTTTTGGCATTTACCAGCTTAAAGTCTATAACCCTTCCGGACAGCATTACCACTATCGAAAGTTATGCTTTTTCGGGCTGTGATTTTACTAATCTGATACTTCCTGACAGTGTCAAAAATATCGGTAATGGTGCATTTGCATCCTGTAATTCTTTGGAGAGCGTTGTTCTTCCAAACGGTATAACAAATATTGCTGCCAGCGTCTTCATGTACTGCCCAAACTTAACAACTGTGACGATTCCGGATAGTATCACCAGCGTAGATGAATCAGCTTTTAACGGCTGCACAAGTTTAACCCAAATAACGATTCCCAATAGTGTCACGCACATCGGTGCTAATGCCTTTAGATCCTGCAGCAGCCTGACAGGTATCACCATCCCTGACAGTGTTACAACCATTGACCATCAGGCCTTTTATGGATGCAGCGGATTAACAAGCATTACTATCCCTGACAGTGTCTCAGAGATCTCCTATGAAGCATTTTATGACTGCAGCAGCCTGACAAGCATCACCATCCCCAATGATGATATCCATTTTGAATCGTCAGTTTTTCACAATTGCACTGCCATAACCAGCTGTGATCAAATACATCTGACAGGAGATACCGATACTTATTTCTGTCCGGCATTACGAGCAGTACTAAGTGGAAGCAGTATTACAAGCTTCGTATTCCCGGAAGGTACAAAAAGCATTCCTGATGATGCCTTAAATCGGTGCAGCAACCTAACAAGTATAATTATCCCCGACAGTGTTACAAATATTGGAGAAAATGCATTTAGCGGATGCAGTAGTTTGACAAGTATAACTATCCCCGATAGCGTTGTCAGTATTGGTTCTGGTGCCTTTAGCTACTGCAGTGGTTTGACAAGCATAACTATCCCTGACGCCGTTACCAGTATCGAGAGCAGTACCTTTATGAACTGTACAGGTTTAACAAACATTTTTCTTCCAAACACACTTACATATATCGGTTCAAATGCATTTTATGCTTGCGCCGGATTAACCAACCTGACCATCCCTGACGGCGTTACCAATATTGGAAGATACACTTTCCAAAACTGCAGCGGGTTAACCAGCATAACCATCCCTGACAGTGTTACCTATATTGGAGAATATGCCTTCAATAACTGCAGCGGATTAACCAACCTGACCATCCCTGACAGTGTTACCCGTATTGAAAGATGCGCATTCCGAAACTGCAGTGGATTAACCTCTGTCACTGTTCCAGACAAAATCTCGTCTATTGGATCCTCAGCATTTGATGGCTGCAGCAGCTTAACAAGTTCAGCCCAAATAACGATATCAGGATGCGATGATGCTTATCCGTGTACGTCATTAAAAAAGATACTTCAGGAAAGCGAAATAAAAACCGTTGAGATTCCGGAAGGTGTCACTAGACTCGGCAGTTATATGTTCGGTGGAAACGGAAAAATCACCAGTATTACGATTCCCAGCAGCGTCACAAATATTGAAAAAAATGCATTCAGCGGCTGCTATGGCTTAACGGATATTTTCTATGAAGACAGTGAACTTCAGTGGAACAAAAATAATTTCAATGAAGCAGTTCCAACCCAGATCAATGTACATTTTGGAAAAGAAGATTATCCTTTATTAGTAAGTGCTGTAAATGCAGAAAAAGGTGTTACCCTTTGCTGGCATTCGGTTAATGCTGTAGAGAATTATCGAATCTTCTACAAAAAAGGCAGCGAACCCTGGCAGAAATATGATGATGTCCTGACCACATCCACATTGTGTGAAGCAACGATTACGGGCTTAACCTCAGGAGAGCAGTATACCTTTACGGTTCAGGGATTGACATCCGACGGCCAGACCCCCATGGATGAGACCGGTATATCTATTCAGTATCTGGAAACGCCAGATCAGCCTATTATTACCGAGTCTGCATGTACAGCTTCGGGAATCACCGTTTCCTGGGAGGCAGTAAAAGGCGCAGCCCGCTACAAAGTCTTCTACCATGACCAGAATAACGATACCTGGATCAACGCAGGCGATACTACGGATACATGCTATACCGTCACAGGACTTGAACAGGGAAAAACCTACACTTTATCAGTACAAAGCATCAGCGAATATGATATTGCAAGTCCTCTTACTCTGAATGGAAGTACTGCCATCGACTATATTCTGCATGCAACGGCTATCCAACTGGATAACTCTGCAATAGAACTGGTAACCTTTGACGCAAACAGTAATAATACAGAAAAAGCAGAAAAACAGCTTACAGCAACTGTCCTTCCGGAGAATGCTGCCAACAAAAATGTGATCTGGAGATCCAGTGATGAATCTGTTGCCACCGTTGATGCTAACGGATTGGTAAAAGCCCTTCGCTATGGTACCGCAATTATTACAGCAGAAACAGAAGATGGAGGCTATACTTCTACCTGTAATGTGACAACACGATTCTATGACGGAGTTGAAGGTGTAACCGATGGCAGCAATACAATAACCAAAAACATTGCTGCTTCCATTAACTGGATGGCCGATCAGGGAATTACAACCGGATACGATAAAGTGAACTTCGGTTCCTTCCGGACAACTTCCCGTGCGGACTTTGTAATCTTCCTTTGGAGATATGCAGGAAAACCGAATGCCAACACCTCTAATTTGAAGAAGTTCTCCGATATCGAAGGAAAATTCGGAAAATCGACCGCAACCTACCAGGCAATCGCATGGGCTTCCTCAAACGGCATTATTAACGGATACAGTGATGGAACCTTTAAACCGACAGCTTCCGTAACAAGAGGACAGGTTGCGATCATGCTCTGGAAATTTGCAGGACAGCCTGGGGTAACCACAGGAGCCAAAACTTTCAAAGACGTCAAGATTGATACCAAAAGCGGAGTAACCGCCAATATGGTAAAAGCAATCAACTGGGCATCTTCTAATAAGCTTGTAAATGGCTATAACACAGGAAAGTTCGAGCCTTCCGGCAGCTGCTTACGATTCCAGATGTCTGTTATTATTTATCGCTATAACAATAATATCGGTAAGTAAGAATCCAATCTTACACTTTCAAATGCAAAAGCGTGACAGAGTTGTAAATGCTTAAAATTCAGGCGTAGATAAAAAGCATCCTGACTACTTCTTAGTAG
>JAUNAK010000103.1 GCA_030527665.1 Eubacteriales bacterium | reverse complement strand
TAAACCCTAAAGATAGCCCCTAAGGAAGGTAGCCCCTAAATAACTTTGATTACCCAAAGAACGTCCATCGGACGTTCTTTTTTCATTTTTCTTTTCAATCTGTCACTTTATTGCAGTATAGCAAAAAAATAAAAATATTTCCGTTGTTATCTTTCTCATAAAAAAAATGATGTTATACTTTAAGATGTTAAAACATTGTTCCTTGTTAAGTACATGACAATGTTCGGGTTTTGTATCCGTTAAGGATGGAACAGAAAAGCCGGATGCTTCCGGCTAAAACATACGGATCCTGTATACCCGCTCCTGTATGCCAGTCGTACAGGAGGAATTTTCCTAATTGAAGGAGGATGAAAGAGAATGAGAGACCTTGTAATTGAAACACCCGGACGTGATCAAAAGGTTTTGAACACGCTCTACCGGGATACGCAGCGAAGAGTAGGAGCGAGTCCGCCCGGACTGTGCCCGGTTGATATGACCTTAAACTTCCTGCGTATGTCCCATGCACAGACCTGCGGTAAATGTGTTCCCTGCCGTATCGGTCTTCGCCAGCTGACCAAGATGCTGGAACAGGTACTGAATGGAGAGGCACAGCTATTCGATATCAATATTATCGAGAATACAGCCAGAACGATAGCAGATACAGCTGACTGCGCGATCGGCTATGAAGCTGCAACCATGGTGCTGGAGGCAGTTATCGGATTCCGAAAGGACTTTGAATCCCATATTACTGCCGGCCGCTGCAACTATGGTCTGGAACAGGCGATTCCCTGTACGGAGGTATGTCCGGCACACGTGGATGTTCCCGGTTATATTTCCCTTGTCAAAGCAGGACGCAACGAAGATGCAGTTAAGCTGATCCGCAAGGATAACCCCTTCCCGGCGGTCTGCGGTTACGTATGTGAACATCCCTGCGAGAAGCACTGCCGCCGTATGATGGTCGACGATGCTGTCAATATCTGCGGAATCAAACGATATGCCGTTGATCATGCAGGTGATATTCCTGTTCCCGCATGTGCACCGGATACTGGCAAACGTGTCGGTGTAGTCGGCGGAGGTCCCGGCGGTCTGACAGCAGCCTATTTCCTTCGTCTTATGGGACATGAAGTAACGGTATTCGAACAGCGCAGCAAACTGGGCGGTATGCTTCGTTACGGAATTCCGGATTATCGTCTTCCGCAGGATGTTCTGGATAAGGATATCCAGTATATTCTGGACACCGGCGTAAAAGTAGAGACTGACGTAACCATTACCGATATTGACAAACTGAAGGCAAGCTTTGATGCCGTATATATTTCCATTGGTGCCCATGATGACAAAAAACTGGGGATTGAAGGTGAAAATTCCGAAGGCGTAGTCAGCGCCGTTCATATGCTGCGCGGTGTAGGTGAAGGAAATATTCCGGATCTGAAAGGCAAGAGAGTCTGTGTAATCGGAGGCGGCAACGTTGCCATGGATGCTTCTCGTACCAGCGTTCGTCTTGGTGCTGCCCATGTCAGCTGCGTATACAGAAGACGGATCGATGATATGACGGCCCTTGCCGAGGAAATTGAAGAAGCACAGGCAGAAGGCGTTGAGATGCTGACACTGCATGCACCGGATCATATCGAAGCCGACGAGAACGGTCATGTAAGTGCTCTGTGGGCACAGCCGCAGATCATCAGCCGAATCGATTCCAGCGGCCGTACAGGCGTCAGAAAAGCCGCAAAAGATCCGGTACGGATCCCCTGCGACCTGATCATTGTTGCCATCGGTCAGGCCATTCATTCCGCACCGTTTGAAAGCAGCGGCATCGAGACCTACCGTGGTGCGATCACGGCAGAAAGCTCCAGTTTTGTTCCGGGAAGCGGAAATGTATTTGCCGGAGGCGATGCTGTATCCGGACCGGCAACGGTTATTCGCGCTGTAGCAGCCGGAAAAGTTGCGGCCGGAAATATCGATCAGTTCTTTGGATTTGATCATAAGATCCTTGTGGATGTTGAGATTCCGAATCCGCAGCTGACTAACTCACCTGCATGCGGTCGGGTAAACCTCACCGGACACCATTCCGATGATCTGGTCGGAGACTTTGCTCTTGTATCTGTGGGAATGAGTGAGGAAGAAGCGCATCAGGAATGCGGACGCTGTCTGCGGTGTGATCACTTTGGTTACGGAATATTCAGAGGAGGTCGAAGAACAGAATGGTAAATCTTACAATTAACGGTACTCCGGTCAGTGTTCCGGAGGGAACAACGATCCTGGAAGCTGCCCGGATCGCACATATTCATATTCCTCACCTCTGTTACCTGAAAGATCTGAATGAGATCGGTGCCTGCCGTTTATGTGCGGTAGAAGTAGAGGGAGAAGCAAAACTGACTCCGGCCTGTGACAACGTCGTTCGCGAGGGAATGGTTGTAAGGACCAATTCCTCCCGTGTACGCTGGGCCAGAAAGATCAATCTGGAGCTGATCCTCAGCCAGCACGACTGTACTTGTGCTACCTGTGTACGCAGTTCCAACTGCAAACTGCAGAAACTTGCCAATGATTTTGGTATTCTGGAGACCCGTTTCCGCAAAAATCTGATTCCGAAGAAATTCCGTGCCTGGGATCATAATTTTCCGTTGATCCGTGAAAGTACCAAATGTATCGGCTGTATGCGATGCATTCAGGTATGCGACAAGATGCAGGGTATGCATATCTGGGATCTGGAGGGAACCGGCGGACGTACCCATATCAATGTTGCCGATATGAAGGACATCCAGGATTCCAACTGTACGCTTTGCGGTCAGTGTATCACTCATTGTCCGACAGGAGCCCTTCGTGAACGCAACGATATTGATCGTGTGATGTGGGCTATCGACAATCCGGATATCACCACTGTTGTTCAGATCGCACCGGCTGTTCGAACCGCCTGGGGCGAGTCCTTTGGTCTGAAGCCGGAAGAAGCTACGATCAACCGGCTGGCCGGCTGTCTGCGCCAGCTGGGTATCGATTATGTCTTTGATACCAGCTTCTCCGCGGATCTGACCATCATGGAAGAGGGCACCGAATTCCTGCATCGTCTGGAAAAGGGTGATCTGGAGAAATACCCGATGTTTACCAGCTGCTGTCCGGGATGGATCCGCTTTATCAAGAGTGAATATCCGGATCTGGTTGGTCAGCTTTCCACAGCTAAGAGTCCGCAGCAGATGTTTGGCTCGGTTATTAAGACCTATTTTGCGCAGAAGCTTGGCAAAAAACCGGAACAGATCTACTCGATCTCCATCATGCCCTGCGTAGCCAAGAAAGCGGAATGTGATCTGCCGACCATGAAAAACGAAAACGGTGTTCAGGATGTAGATGTCGTTCTTACCACCCGCGAAGTGGTTCGTATGTTCCGTTCAGAGCGGCTTTCGGTAGCAAAAGTATATGAGACGCCGTTTGACCGTCTGATGGGAGACTACAGCGGTGCCGGAGTTATCTTCGGTGCGACCGGCGGTGTAATGGAAGCGGCTCTGCGCAGTGCCTATTATCTGGTAACCGGAAAAAATCCTCCGGCAGAAGCGTTCAATGCAGTACGTGCATCAGCCTTCTCTGCAAGTGCACCATGGAGATCAGCTACCTACGATATCGGCGGACAGAAGATCACGGCAGCAGTTGTCAGCGGACTGGCCAATACAAGAAAGCTCTGTGAGGCAATTCTTGCGGGTCAGGTCAAATATGACTTTGTTGAAGTCATGGCATGTCCGGGCGGATGCTCAGGCGGCGGCGGTCAGCCGATCAACGTCGATGATGAAGAACGGGCACTGTCACGCGGACAGGTTCTGTACAACATCGATCGTGGTATGACCCTTCGCTTCAGTCACGAAAACGAAGAGGTACTGGCACTGTATTCCGATATGCTGGAAGCACCATACAGTGAAAAAGCGGAGAAACTGCTTCATACCGATCATTTTAAATGCTGATTTAGTAATCCTGCATTGAACGGAATCAGATAGAATCAGACCGATACAAAAAGAGTCCGATTTTATATAGAATCCGAATTAACAGAAGCATAATAAGAAATCGAGCTTATACACAGGTGACACTGTATATAAGCTCGATTTTTTATTTGCTTTTACCTTCTGTTTCCTCTTCGGGAATAGGCCTTTGCGAGTCCGCCTTCCGAGGTTTCCCGATACGATTCATTCATATCCAGGCCGGTCTGGTACATGCTTTTCAAAACCATGTCATAGCTGATTCTTCTGGTATCGGACAGGAAAAATGCCAGATTTGCCGAATTGATCGCCCGCATGGCAGCTACTGCATTGCGCTCGATACAGGGAATCTGTACCAGTCCGCAGATCGGGTCACAGGTCAGTCCCAGATGATGTTCCAGTGCAATTTCTGCCGCATATTCGATCTGATCGATCGAATAATTGAACAGATAACCGACAGCAGCCGCTGCCATGGAACAGGCCACACCGATCTCGGCCTGACAGCCGCATTCCGCACCGGATACCGATGCATTTTTCTTTGCCAGTTCTCCAAAAATTCCTGCTACAGCAAGTGCATTGATGATCTTGTCATCATCGATGTGACGTTTCTCCCGGAAGTAATAGAGAACAGCGGGAAGCACGCCGCAGGAACCGCAGGTAGGAGCTGTAACGATCGTTCCGTTATCTGCATTCTCTTCACTTACCGCATAAGCATAGGCACATACTTTCTGGCATTCGATAACTTCCGGATGTTTGGTGGCAAGCTCCTGATTATACAGTACCTTTGCCTTCCGCGAAATCTTCAGACCGCCGGGAAGGATTCCTTCTTTATGCAATCCAGCCTGAACAGCCGCCTGCATGGTTTTCCATACTTCTGCCAGATACTCCCACAGGCTTTCATCTTCGTTGATAGAAATATACTCCACCAGATCGATGTAGCGGTACTGACAAAACTGTCTGATCTCGGCAAAGGAATTCTCCAGATAGGTTTCCTCCTGATTGACAGTCTCACTCTGACCTTCGATTCGAATATCCCCGCCGCCGATACTGAAATAGCGCTGTGTACGGAGCACCTGTCCATCCTTAAAAGCGGTTATATCCAAAGTGTTCGGATGCTTCATATCCGCCGGATCTTCTTTTTCGAAGATCACTTCGCAGGGAACCGGTGCAAATGTCTGTATAACAGCCCGATCCGTTCCATGGCCTTTGCCGGTCTTGGAAAGCGAACCATACAGATTTACTCGAAAGCTGTCTGCATCCGGATTTTCGGATTGAAAGATCCGTGCAGCAGCTTCCGGCCCCATTGTATGGGAACTGGAAGGTCCGGTACCGATCTTATAAATATCACGAATACTTTTCATGATTGCGACCTCCATGTATTGGAATCTGATATAATGATTATAGTATACATAGAAAGAATTGCAACACCAGCAGTCGCGACAGCTATAGATGTTTTTGTAAACGTAATAAATGTGTCTGTGACACCTATAGATGTGTCTGCAACCGGCCATAACTGTGCTTGCAACCGCAGTTTGACAGATTGACAGCCCTGCTTGGTGGTCTGCAACCGTAAAAAATCGTATATTTCTGTTATAAATCAAGTGAAAGGAGAAACGACATGATTTTAGCAGACAAAATTATCGAAGAAAGAAAAAAGAACGGATGGTCACAGGAGGAGCTGGCTGAGCAGCTCGGCGTATCACGCCAGTCCGTATCCAAGTGGGAGAGTGCCGGATCGGTTCCGGATCTTAAGAAGATCCTTCAGCTTGCCGAACTCTTCGGAGTCAGTACCGATTATTTATTAAAAGATGATATTCTTCCGGAAAACGAAACTCCCGCACTTTATAACGATACAGCAGCTGAGGAACCAATTCGCAAAATATCCATGGAGGAAGCCAATACCTTTCTGCAGCTGAAGGCAAGGGAAGCCGTATCGATTGCAAACGGTGTAATGCTCTGTATTATCAGTCCGGTGATTCTGATCATTCTTGCCGCTTTAAGTGAAGCAGAGAAATATTCTCTTTCCGAAAACTTTGCTGCAGGAATCGGCTGTACCTTTATGTTTGTGATGATTGCTGCCGCAGTATTTATGTTTATTACAAGCAGCATGAAGTCAAGGGATGCTGACACACTCCAAAAGGAAGTATTTGAGACAGAATACGGTGTTACCGGAATGGTCAATGAGAAAAAACGTGCCTTTGCAGGAAACTTTACATACGGGATCGCAATCGGCGTAGTCCTTTGTATCGTTGCCGTCATTCCGATCTTTATCGCACAGGCCATGCAGGTTCCGGATCATATTGCCGCGATTCTTGTCGGGGTACTTCTGCTTCTGGTTGCAATCGGCGTCAACATGATCATTCGCGTATGCATTATCAACGGAAGCTTTGATACGCTTCTGCAGGAAGGTGAATATTCACAAAAAGAGAAACAATTCCGTCAAAAAACAGATGTACTATCCGGGATCTATTGGAGTATAATGACAGCAATATATCTTGGATGGAGCTTCTGGACCATGCGCTGGGATATTACCTGGATCATCTGGCCGGTAGCTGGCGTATTATTCGCCGCCATTGCAGGCATTATGCGGCTGTTCGTCAAAGATATTAAGCAATAAACAGTTTTAAAGAACGGTTATAGAGCAGTAAAGAGCAGTAACCAGTAATTAAGAAGTAATTAAGAAAGTGAAAGAGAAAGAAATACCATGGGAAACATTACAAGAACCGAAGCATTTACACTGTTGACAAAGTATAATAAAGATCCTTTCCATATCCAGCATGCCATTACGGTAGAAGCCGTTATGAAATGGTATGCCAGAGAGTACGGATATGCAGAGGAAGAAGAGTACTGGGGAATAGTAGGTTTGCTCCATGATATTGATTTTGAACTTTATCCCGATGAACACTGTCTTCGCGCACCGGAAATGCTGCGCGAAGCCGGCGTCGGTGAAGATATCATTCATGCGGTATGTTCTCATGGCTATGGAATTACCGTTGGAAACGGAACGACCATCGATGTGGAGCCGGTCCACGAAATGGAAAAGATCCTTTTTGCAGCAGATGAGCTTACCGGTCTGATCTGGTCTGCATCACTGATGCGTCCTTCCAAAAGTACAAAGGATATGGAATTAAAGTCTCTGAAGAAGAAGTATAAAAGCAAAGGATTTGCTGCCGGCTGCTCCCGTGAAGTCATCGAAAGGGGTGCAGAACAGCTTGGCTGGGAGCTGAACGAGCTTCTGGAACGAACACTGCAGGCAATGGCAGCCACAGAAGATGAAGTTCAGAAAAAAATGACTGAATTTTCCGAATAAAATAAT
>JAUNAK010000031.1 GCA_030527665.1 Eubacteriales bacterium | reverse complement strand
ACGGAGTCACAGTGGCTGTTGGCGTTTCTGTTTCGGTTGGTACTGCGGATGTCGATGGAGTCACTGCAGACGATAGAGTCTCTGTGTCTGCTGAAGGTGTCGGCTCGGTCGTTGCCGCTGCAGCCGGAGTTACAGTGGCTGTTGGCGTTTCTGTTTCGGTCGGTGCGGCGGTTGGTGTTGGTGCAGCTGCCGCATCGATATCCTGATATTCACGCCGCTCCCGTACTTCTTCTTCGCGTTCCTCTGCCGCCAGCGGTTCTGTCTTTTCGATCCCGCTGTATGCTTTTTCCAGAAGTTCCCTGTATTCGGCCCCGACCCGTTCGGTACCGCCGGTCAGAAACATGGAGTCTCTTTTGTATATTTGTGCAATTTTTTCTCTTATCAGTATTTTTTCAATCTGAAAATCACCGCTGATTCCGGCTTCTTTTAACAGGGTATCCCTGTCCGGTAATTGCAGATACGCTATTTCTTCAGCACCACTGTTCATACCCGGGGTCTCTTCTTTGGGATCAGAACCCCCGCCCGGAAAATCAGAATTCTCCGTGAATTTCAGATGTAAAGGATCCGATGGATCGAAGGATTCCTTAAAAGCATTCTCTTCGAACCCGAATGTCAGATCGACCATTTCCTGCTCTTCACTTTCTTCAGCAGTGGAATCAGCCTGTACTTCCGACCGCCCCGAGTTTTCCTCGGCAAATACTGCGTTTGCTGTCACATGGTATCCCGTTATTCCGGGAAGCAGGACAGCAGCTGCTGCCCCGATTATTGCTTTTCGTTTATTCACTTTTCTCCCCGTCCGGTTTTGTAATCGTTCCATCTGTATTACAGGCATCCTTGCATGATTCCTGCTTCTGGCATCCCTGCATATTTCCGCTTGTTACGGCTCATTTTTTTATCATACCGTATGCCTTTTGAATTTTCCACAAAAAACTATGAGAAACACACTTTGCGAGTTTTTCAAGTTGTCGCGGCGCTCCTCGAATGACCGTGCCGGCACGGCATTCTTATCACTGCTGCGTGCACGCAAAAGAACGTCCACCGGATGATCTCTTTGCCTGTATGACAGCAAAACGGAATCGCACAATTATATGCGATTCCGTGATCAGTATCATCTGCTGCAGCTTATCGGATCAGTACCTGCTCAATGGCTTTCTGCCAGCCACTGTACAGCTTTTCTCTTTTTTCTGCTGCCATCTGCGGCTCATACTCGGTATGCTGCATCTGTTCAAATATTTTTTCTTTATCATAAAGTCCTGCAGATATTCCTGCCGCATAGGCAGCTCCCATGCCGGACAGCTCCTGCAGTGCAGGAATGCTTACGCGCGCATCCGCCTGGTCAGCCTGAAACTGCATCAGATACCGGTTTCCTGTCGGACCTCCGTCCACATGCAGTTCCTCGATCTTCCGACCGGATTCCTTTCTCATCAGCTTCACCAGATCGGTGATCTGATAGGCAATACAGTCTACAGCCGCACGCACGATCTCGTTTCTTCCTGTGGTTCGTGTAATTCCTGTCAGGATACCTCTGGCCTTTGCATTCCAGTACGGAGCTCCCAGACCGGTAAACGCCGGAACAAAATAGGTCTCGTCGTTTGGATTGGCAGCCTTTGCCAGTGCCTCCGTCTCCCCCGGGGATGTGATCAGCTGCACATCATCTTTGAGCCAGGTGATGACAGCTCCCGTATAATTCAGATTTCCTTCGAATACATAAGAGACCTTTCCATCCATTCCCCATGCCAGCGATGTAACCAGTCCGTTTTCCGAGGCCAGATATTTCTCCCCGATATTCATCATGACCGAAGAGCCGGTTCCATAGGTTGCCTTGATCTCTCCCGGTCTTCTGCAGTTCTGTCCGAAAAGAGCACCGTGACTGTCTCCGAGAACGCCGCAGATCGGTACTTCATTCGGAAGCAGACCATTCAGGTCGGTGGTTCCGAAGACGGAATCACTCATGACCACCTCCGGAAGCGCTTCGATCGGAATATCAAAGCTTCTGCACAGCTGCTCATCCCATGTCAGCGTATGCAGATTGAAAAGCTGTGTACGGGAGGCATTGGAATAATCGGTCTTATGCACTTTTTTCTTTGTAAGGTTATAAACCAGCCAGCTGTCGATGGTTCCGCATGCCAGATTTCCTTCTTTCGCCAGACAGGCTGCTGCGGAAATGTTTTCCATCATCCACTGCCACTTGGCAGCCGGAAAATACGGTGAAAGCGGAATACCCGTTTTTTCACGTACTATTTTTCCTTCCCCGGCTTCCTCATGCCGGCGGCAGACTTCTTCCGCTCTGGCACACTGCCATACAACAGCGTTCATGATCGGTTCGCCGCTTTTTTTATCCCACATCAGAGAGGTCTCTCTCTGATTGGAGATACCAAGTGCGGCAATCTCCTCCGGTCCGACTTCTGCCTTTACAAGGACATTTCGACAGACATCGTATACGTTCTTCATGATTTCGTTCGGGTCATGTTCCACCCATCCCAGATCATTGATGATCTGGCGGTGCGGAATGTCTGCACGTGCGGTCAGCTTTCCGCTTTCGTCAAACAAAAGGCCCTTGGTTCCCTGTGTGCTCTGATCGATTGCAAGTATGTATTTTCCCATATATGTACTTTCCTATGCCAGTATCCTTTGCACCGTCAAAAAACGACTGCCGTTATCGTAATGCTTCTTCTGCTTTTGCAGCGATTCCCTCGCCGTTCAGTCCGTAATAATCAAATACCTCTTTGGAAGTACCGGTGATGACCGGTGCATCCGGAAGTGCCAGGTTGATAACTTTTTTCGGGCAGTTTGCACCGACGACCTGTGCCACCATGGAGCCGAGACCGCCAAACGGAGAATGCTCCTCAACGGTGATCACTGCTTTTGCATTTTCGGCAGCTTTGATGATTCCGTCTGTATCCAGCGGCTTGATACAGTACATATCGAGAACGGTTGCAGAGATTCCTTTTGCCTTCAGGATCTCTGCAGCGTCTGCGGCAGCTTTTACCAGTTCTCCGCATGCAATGATCGCTACATCGGTTCCCTCAGCCAAAACCGTTGCCTTATTCAGTTCAAACGGACAGTTCTCTTCCTCGTAGATATCCTCAACCGGATTTCTTCCGATACGGATGTAGGCGCATTTTTCATCCTGCAGAAGCGCCTCGGTCAGTTTTCTGGTCTGATGACGGTCACTCGGCAGGTATACGCGCATGTTCGGAATTGCACTCATTGCAGCAATATCCTGTGCGGAATGATGACTCATTCCGAGTGCACCGTAGCTTACTCCGCCGGAGATGCCGATCAGTTTTACATTTGTATCGGAATATGCACAGTCTACCTTGCACTGCTCATAGCTTCTGGTAGTCAGAAAGCTTGCCGGAGATGCCGCAAAGCTCTTTTTTCCGCTTTTTGCAAGACCGGCTGCGATTCCAACCAGATCCTGCTCGGCAATACCGACCTCTACCGACTGTTCCGGGAATGCCTCAAAAAACGGAGCCAGAGATGCCGATCCACGGGAATCACTGCAGAGAACAACAATGTCTTTATCTTCTTTCGCATGCTCCATCAGCACATCACAGATTACTTTTCTATTCGCGATCTTATTCATTTGCAAGCTCCTTTCTCTTAGCTTCCAGATCCTTCATGATTGCCTCACACTCCTCTGCATTCGGAAGGTGATGATGCCATCCGGCCTTGTTCTCCATGATCGGAGATCCTTTTCCCTTTACGGTATTGGCAACGATGACTGTCGGCATTCCTTTTACTGTCTTTGCTTCTTCGAATGCCGCATCAACAGCATCCATGTCGTTTCCGTCGATGGAGATCACATGCCAGTTGAAGGCTTTCAGTTTGCCCACCAGATCATCCAGTGCCATTACGTCCTCCGTCGATCCGGAGATCTGCAGACGGTTGCGGTCGATGATGCAGCAGAGATTATCCAGCTTGTACATCGCACCGGACATAAAACCTTCCCAGTTGGAACCTTCGGCAAGCTCACCGTCACCGGTTACCACATAGACACGGGTCGGACGCTTGTCCATTTTTGCCGCAAGTGCCATTCCGACAGCAACCGGAAGACCATGACCGAGAGAACCGGAGTTCATCTCGATGCCCGGCAGCTTATTGTTCGGATGACCGATATACGGAGAACCGAATTTGGAAAAACGAGCGGTTACATCTTCCAGATCCAGAAATCCCTTCTCGCAGAGCACCGCGTAGAGTGACTCCATGGCATGTCCCTTGCTCATGATAAACAGATCACGATTCGGATCTTCGGTACGATCCGGTGCCGCCTGCATCTGTCGGAAGTACAGATCTGTCAGCACTTCCATAACCGACATATCGCCGCCGATATGACCGCCTCCGCCGGCCATGATAATATTTACAGTATCTTTTCTAAGCTTATATGCAAGTGCCTTCAGGTTTTCCATCATCATTCTCCTCTCAGATATGCTTTTACATCTTCTTCGATCGGATCATAGAGATCCGGCTTCACGCCAATATATTTGCAGGCCTCATACAGAACCGGTACAACGTTCTGGTGGATCGCAACACAGTGATGGATATACGGTCCCTCCACGATCTTTGCTTCCAGTCTCTTCAGGTTTTCAACTTCTACCCAGAGGTAGGTTCCTTTTGTATACGGTCCTTCGATTCCTTTTGCGTTTCCGAGAAGCAGGGAATACTCACCGTTGTCACCGTCGAATCTGGCAAGTGTTACTTCTCCGTGTTTTGCCTCTGCCGAGATCGCACCGTTGTAATCAAAAGCAACCGGTACGCAGATCGTCGGTTTTACTTTTGCTACCGAGATCGGCCACGGTCCGCAGTGCTGCAGCAACTCGCCGTTCTCGTTATCCGGGTGACGAACCGTCCAGTCCGCAAACATGGCTCTGTTTTCGCCCATGCCGGCAGCCTCGACCATCAGCTGTGTGATTGCTCCGTGAATATCCGTTTCACAGACAACCGGAAGTCCCTCTTCGTTCAGTAGAGCATTGGCTGCACATGGCATGATGCCGATCTCATCCTGCAGTGCATTCCAGCACTGAATGGCGATTGCTTTCGCACCGTATTTGTCTGCCAGATTTCTCATGGCCGTCTTCAGAGCCGCTACGTTCTCCAGAAGATTTTCCGGAATCTCGCAGTTCATATTCTCATGGCAGTAGGCAACTACCGCTGCTACCTTGTCTGCCTCTTCCGCTTTCACTCTTCTGATCTCTGCGGTAAGCTCCGGAATCGGAACCGGTGCCAGCTGCACATTGAACTTCTCAAGCAGTTCTCCCTCATTGCACATCGTGCTCCAGAAATCAAAAGGTCTCGGTCCGATCTGCAGGATCCGGATATCACGGAAGGTTTTTACAACATTGCACACACGCAGGAAATCACGAACGCCGCGCTCGAATTCCGGATCCTCCAGTCTGCAGTTTGTCATGTATGTGAAAGGAATTCCGAATCTGCGAAGCACTTTTCCTGTTGCAAACAGTCCGCACTGGGAATCGCGAAGCCGCATTCCATCCGGCTCCGGACGCTCATCACGCGGTCCCCACAGAAGAACCGGAACATTCAGATCCTTGGCAAGTCTTGCACACTCATACTCGGTACCGAAGTTTCCGTGTGGAAGGAACAGACCGTCAACGCCTTCTTTTTTGAACTTCTCCGCGATTTTGATACGGTCTGCATCGTTGTAAAGGAGACCTTCCTCGTTGATGTCATCGATATCAACAAATTCAATATTCATATTACGAAGCTTCTCTCTGGTGAGATTTGCATATTTGATTGCATCCGGTGCACTGAAAATCGCTCTTCTGGTTGGTGCTAATCCAAGCTTTATTGTTTTCATAAAAATATCCTCCGTTTCTGTCTGCTTTTCCTGTAAAGTCGTATGTCTGTCACACGAATTGCTTTGTGACTCTGTTTCTGTTTTTCAATGAAATATTTACTTTCTGCTGCTTGTATTCCTTCAAAACAGCAATCGTTGTCTGCTTCTTTATGGTTATAATTTAGCCGCATCGAGACTTTATTTCTATAAATAATAAAGTTAATTTAACTTTATTATTTACTGATTTTAAAAATAATTCTTGCTTCAAATAAACAAACGCCTCATACTGAAACCAGTATTAAACCGCAAAGGATGTATCATTAATGGCTGTTACCGCAAAATTTCTCGCTGAAAAACTGCATTTATCACAAACGGCTGTCTCCATGGCACTGCGCAATAAACCGGGCGTCAGCACAGAGACCCGGCAGCTTGTTCTTAAAACGGCCGAGCAGTATGGATATGATTTTTCAAGACTGGCACCGGAAAGTACCCTGACCGGTTCCATATATGTGATCCTGTATAAGACAAGCAATGCCATTCTGTCCTATACGCCGATCTTTGATGAATACATTGAGGGAGTTCGGCGAGTTGCCGAAAAAGAAAAGCTTCATGTGAAGCTGCTGCAGATCTGGGAGAAATCCGATGATCTTGAGAGAAGTCTGGAAGAAATACGCGGTTCCGACTGCATAGGAATCGTACTGGTCGGAACAGAGATCACTGCGGCTGTCTGCCGCAGATTTACCTCACTGACCATGCCGGTCGTCCTGTTGGATACCTATCTCGAAGATGTCAGCTGCGACAGCGTACTGATCAACAACGAAACCGGTGCATACAAAGCAACCGATTATCTGATCAGCCGTGCCAAAAGTCAGCCGGGATACATTCGTTCCAGTTACCGTATCCCCAACTTCGAGGAACGCCTGGTCGGATATAAGAAAGCCATCCGTGCGAACGGAATGTCTGTATCCCGTTCTGTGATGCATGAGCTGGCCCCGTCCTTTGACGGCGCCTTTGCAGACATGATGCAGATCATTCAGTCCAAAGAACCTTTGGCGCAGGCATATTTCTGTGAAAATGATATTCTGGCAATCAGTACGATCAAAGCCTTGAAAGCCTCCGGTTTTCGGGTTCCCGAGGATATCGCAGTCATTGGATTTGATAACATCCAGGAAGCCCGCATCATCGATCCGTCACTCACTACCATGGATGTGCCAAGGCAGTTTCTCGGCGAAAGTGCCATTCGTCAATTACTGTTCCGGATCCAGAACCGGGTTCCCGCCTCTGCCAAAATCGCAATAACACCTGTACTTGTAAAACGTTTTTCAACGTAATCTTCCTTTTCTGTGATTCAGGTTTAACGAGTACTAAAAAAGCAATCGTAAGTTTTACGATTGCTTTTTTACTCATTGCTCATATATTCGTATAAACAAAACAAAACGGAATCGCCCAGCAATGCGATTCCGTCTCGTTAAAGGAAGGAGAATTGGTCTTGCGACCATATATGAAAAAGAAACAATTCTTTGAAAAATGTCTGTGTTTGTATTTCGTTTCTATGCTTCATATAATAACGGGAGAATATGTTCATAGTTTGTTTTCCGGGTAACTAAATTGTGAACAATATGTAACTTTGTTCACAGTTTCTGTATACAGATCCATTATTACCCGTATATAGTGGCTGCGGAACTCTGAACTCGAAGTATAAAATATTCAAGTCGAGCTCTGCGAGACCTGGCGCGGGATTCAGGTCCGCTTTCGCTGACATTTACCCATCCGCATCCCTGCGGCCACATCCCTGCGGAGCATTTATACCTTGACATATGAACAGCAGCGCTCCTATACTGAAGTGGTATCATAATTTACATGCTAGGGGAGCTTATGCTGAGAGTGTCGTATTTTATACGCTGACCCTTATTACCTGATCCGGGTAATTCCGGCGAAGGGAAGTAAGTCAACATCAACGAACATTTTTCAACGGCCCCCTCCTGTCTATGTACAAGGAGGATTTTTTTATGTCACAAACCAACGTATTCGTAACTGCTGAGGGCGGTCTGACCACCGCCGGTTATGCCGTATTCATCATTGCTGCTGTTGCAGCACTTGTGATCGGCGCCGTACTTGCATCCCGCAGACAGAACCGCACGAAAATGACTGCAAAGGAGATCTCCTTCTGTGCTGCGGCCATTGCGCTTGCTTTTGTCACTTCGTACATCATTCTGATCCGCATGCCCTTCGGCGGAACCGTGACCCTGTTTTCCATGCTGTTCATCGTACTGATCGGCAACTGGTACGGTCCGGCCGTCGGTATTCTTGTCGGTCTCGCCTATGGTATCCTGCAGTTTATTCAGGATCCGTATTTCCTCAGTTTTCTGCAGGTTTGCTGTGATTATCTCTTTGCCTTTGCGGCACTGGGTGTATCCGGCTTCTTCCGCAATCAGAAACACGGCCTTCTGAAGGGATATATTGCTGCGGTTCTTGCCCGCGGTGTCTTTGCCTCTCTGGCCGGCTATCTGTTCTGGATGAGCTACATGCCGGAGAACTTCCCGGCATCCCTTGCCGCTGTCTACCCGATCGTTTACAACTATATGTATCTTCTCGTGGAAGGTGTTCTGACCATCATCCTGATCCAGCTTCCGCCGGTATCCAGGGCACTGAATCAGATCAAAAAACTGGCCGTCGAAGGCAAGGCGTCCGCATAATACCTTATCAAAAAACAGCCGAAAGCACCTGAATGCTTTCGGCTGTTTGAACATATGGTTTCTTTTTATTTTTCCGTTACTTCTCTGGCAATTTTCCTTGCTTCCTTCATAACCGCAGTCACGATGCCCAATTCTTCCTCACTGAATTTTTCATGCAGACGACGGTATACTTCTTCCAATGCGCTTTCCTGCGATGCAAGCAGCTCTATGGCCGTGATCGTCAGCTCCACATATGTTTTTTCAACAACATGATCCAGCTTCCATTCCACATACCCCTTATCCTGCAGCCGCTTCATTCCTTTGGACAGAACGTTCATCGGCTGGTGAAGCCTTTCCGCCAGTGTACTCAGATATACCTTTTTCGTATTATTCTTCGATTCCAGATCAATATAATAGAGATATACAAAATCCGCTCTCTCCATCGCCTGGAATATATTGTCGGGGTTCAAATTTTCAACAAAAAACAACTCCTCTTTATTACTCATATCCCGTTTCATTGATTACAGTTCCCCCTTTTTCTGAATTCTGCTGCACTCCCTCAAAGTATCAGTGAAAATACACCGGACATTCCGTTTGGATCTTACGCAAAAAAACTCCGGCTCAATACTTCATAACCTTGCGAATCACTTTTCTTCCTACTTTATATACCGGTCCTTCGAAAGCATTCTTCGCATTCTCCAGTTCTTCCCGGATCCGGATGGACTGCGGACAATGCTGTTCGCATTTACCGCATTTCACACAGTTTGCCGCAGAAGTGGAATCCCGGCGAATGGTGGTACACATCATATAATCCATCAGACCACGAAATCGGCCGTCGGATGCCCGGCGGTTGTAAGCAGCAAAGATTCCCGGAATATCCACACCCTTCGGACAGGGCATGCAGTACCGGCAGCCGGTACAGCCGACCTTCATATTTGCATTGATCGCCTTTACGACCTTGCTGTACATCTGCAGATCGGTTTCCGACAGATCTCCCACCTTCGCATCGGCCGCTGTTTTTACGTTTTCACGAACCATTTCCAGCGAATTCATTCCGGATAGCACACAGGTCACTTCCGGCTGGTTCCAGAGCCAGCGGAATGCCCATTCTGCCGGTGTACGCTTTACCGGATGGGATGAAAAGACCTTTTCAGCCACTGCAGGCAGTTTATTGGCCAGTTTTCCTCCGCGAAGAGGCTCCATAATGATTACAGGGATTCCTTTCTCTGCTGCTCGTTTCAAACCGGTCACTCCGGCCTGGGAATGTTCATCCAGATAATTGTACTGGATCTGACAGAAATCCCAGTCATAGGCATCCAGCAGCCGGCAGAACATATCCGAATTGCCATGATAAGAAAAACCAACCTGGCGGATCTCTCCGCTCTTTTTCTTCTCTTCCAGCCACTCCTGAATGCCGAGACTCTTCAGCCGTTCCCAGGTCTTCACATCTGTCAGCATATGCATCAGGTAGTAATCCACATGATCGGTACAAAGCCGTTTCAGCTCCTCATTAAAGAATTTCTCCTGATCGCCGGCTTTTTTGATCATATAATGCGGAAGCTTCGTGGCGATATTCACCTGATCACGGATCCCGTTTTTTTCCAGGATCTTTCCCAGTGCAGCCTCACTTCCCGGATAGATATAGGCCGTATCATAATAATTGACCCCTGCCCGGAATGCCTCCATGATCTCCTGCTCTGTTTTCTGCATCTGTACACCGGTCACGCCCTGCGAAAAACGCATACAGCCGTAACCCAGTGCCGATATCTGATTTCCGTATCGATCGCTGCGGTATTGCATAGTTATCTCCTTGCTTATTTCTCAACTTTACGAATGACAGCGAAGCATCCTTTTTCTTCCGCTGGCGCAAAACAAAGGTTAATGAAAAACGACTCTCCAGAAAGTGGGAATCCTTGTCAGTTTTACGGTAATATCCGCCTTCATATAGGTACCTTCGGCCGTACTTTTCAGCTGCATTCCCTGATTCAGCGTCTGATCGGGCTGCAGCAGTATATCACTGACTCCGGAATCCTCACCGTCATGGAGCGGGATGGGCATTTCCAGTGCATTTGCCTTTGCTGTAATATTGGCTCTCTCCGTGGTAACCGCAAATCCGACCTGTCCATCTATGGTATCTCCGACCTTCAGCTTCAGAATATCACCGTTCTCATACTGTTTTCCATTGATCAGCAGGTAGGTCTCCTCTTTCGCCAGACTCCCGAATACATATTCCGAATAGTACTCCGCATCCAGATCCACCTCCATGACTGCGGTTTTTCCATTTGGAAGATCCGTCCAGAAAGAGTCGTATCGTACCTCATAGACCACTCGCAGCAGAATCAGAACCAGTGTAACCAATCCGATCAGTACCGCCGCATCCTTTCGCCATTCTGCTCCTTTGAACCGCAGGATCTGCCGAAACGGAAGTGTTTTTCTTCGGAGATAAAAACGTTCCAGCAGAAAAGGTGCCCCCATCTCGATTCCGATGCCAAGCAGCAGATAGACCAGAGATCCAAGATGCGAGCGGATCCCCAGCATTTTTGCCAGAAGGATCAGATCGATCAGCAGACAGACGGAGAAATAAGCAAATACTGCCGCTCTGTACCAAAGCGAATATTCTCTTTTTTCTTCCATTCATATACTCCGTTCCACTTCACCCGGTGCTTTGTACAGCTTTCCGCTTCACATCCTGCACAACGCGTTTATTATTACCGGATTCGTATATTGATCCGCTTAGATCTCGTTCAAGATGATCTCCTGCATCACATCAGCGGCATCTTCCATTGCATCCAATGCTTCTGTCATCATATTCAGCAGACGTTCCGATTCCTCTGCATCCTCATACTTCTCAATGAGGTCGGCAAGGTCTCCCTTTACCTTTTCCATACCTGCCAGCACCAGTTTTATTTCAGCCTCTTTATATGCCATTGTTTCTTTTCCTTTCTTATCCTACTTTCTTTCACACCTGTATAGCAACAGTATACACCAGTGAACCGCACCTGACTACAAGCCGCCTGCTTTCTCACAGGAATGCAGCAAATCTTTTTTTTTCAGGGAAATTCTGTCTGCAGAATTTCTGCTTGAGGGAAGCCTCACACGACTGTTGCCAGAATGCGTCAGCGATTTTTCAAAAAGGCCGACGATCCGCAGATCATCGGCCTTTCCCTTCTTTTTTCTTCTGACTTTTATATCGCTTTCTGTGCATCCTCTGCCAGTTTATATGCAGGCATCAGTTCCAGTTTATGCAGATTCAGTCTGTGCAGACGATCGATTTTCGCTCTGGTCGCCTCGTCTTCGCATTCACCGGTCAGTACATAATGATCCAAAGCGGCATAGGTAAAACCAAGTTTCTGCTCATCACCCATTCCGCTAAGGCCGTCGGAAGGCATCTTCTTTACCAGATTTTCCGGAAGTCCCAGTTCAGCGCCGATCTGAAGCACTTCATGAACCAGCAGACCTGACATCGGACTGAAATCACCGGCTGCATCACCGAATTTTGTAGAATAACCTACATAATCCTCCGAGCGGTTGCAGGTATTGACCACACGTCCGCCGTTCGGCAGCTGCTGTGCAACGGCATACAATGTGGACATCCGCATACGCGGAGCCAGATTGATGCGTGCATCCTTGCTGATCCCCTTCTGTCCGGTGATCTTTTCCAGATCTTCCGACTCCTCGATCATTTTCACCATTCCGTTAAACCCGTCCTGAATATTCAGAATTACATGCGGAATGCCGACTGCCTCCACCAGCTGCTTTGCATCCTCGATATCGCTCTGCACACCGTTCGGCATCAGAATACCAAGTACCCGATCCTTTCCCAGCGCCTCCGCACATAAAGCAGCCGCAACGGAAGAATCCTTTCCTCCGGAAATTCCGATTACCGCCGTGCATGTCGGACCGTTGGCAGCAAAATAATCGCGAATCCACTGTACGATTTCATCTTTTGTCTTTTTGGGATCTACCAGCATGTTCTTATCCTCCTGAAAAACATTTTCTCTTACAGCTTACCCTGCATCTGTCCAATTCTCAATAATCACTTTTGTGTATACATTTCCCGCTATCTTCTGTTTTCTCATCGCTTCAGACGATCAGCATATCATTTTTCGAGCATTTTACAATACGCTTGTATGCGATCACATCCAAAGCAATGATAAAGCCAAGGAATACCAGTATAGAAAGAATATTTCCTCCCGATGCCATAAAATCATAGAATCCATGCAGAATCACCGGCACCGCAAGGGAACGTACCGCAAATTTTTTTCTGTAATTTTCAAAGCCCCATTTTTCATAGACCTTGGCAATTCCGTAATAGCATCCCATGAAAATGCCAAAGATCGCATGTCCCGGTACGGCGGTAAGCGCACGCACAAGAGTCGTTGTCATTCCATAGGAAAATGCATATTCTATATTTTCCAGTATTGCAAATCCAAGACTGACCGATACTGCGTATACAATGCCGTCAAAACTGTAGTCAAACGCCGGATTTTTCCATGTAAGCAGCTTCAGGACCAGATACTTTACCCCTTCTTCCGAAAGAGCAACCACTATGAAGTTCTCAAGGATCATATACACCAGACTGTACGGCGGCAGCACCATATTCAGTATACCGGTGCCCAGCAATTCCAGAATCAGAGCCGCAAAGGTAGACAATGCGCCTCCCACCAGCAGTTTGACGATCAGATTGATCGGTTCCTTCTCGATTTTGTCCATTGAATACACTTTATGCATCAGAAAAGCGCCCGGCAAAATTGCCAGAAGCAGAAGCAGCTGACTGCCCATATTTTTATTCTCCTTTTTCAATAAAAATTCTGCAGGAGGATCCACAACCGGCGCAAAACACTCGTGCGCCGGACGGGCAATGCCTCCTGTCACTCATTGTACCCTATCCTCAGCCTTCATCCTAGACCTTATTATGTACCATTCTCATAAACAGCCGGTTATTTTTCTCTGTTCCTGCTGCATCCATGCAATGGTTTGACGCAGATTCACCAAAAGAAGACGGAATATTTCTACATTTCAGTCTGTAATTCCGCGCCGCAAAAAAACAACGGCTTGGTATAATGAAAGCATCAGATACTGTCTGATTATTTGTCGGACACAGCAAAAAAATCAGACATATAAACCATACAGCAGCAAGGGGGTTATTTTATGGAAGCTATGTATAAGATCTACTCAAAAGCCGACGAGCGCATTCAATTAAAGATCATTCCCGGTCATTTTGCAACCACGCAGTCCCATACGACCCACTATCTGGACATGACAACAATGAAAGCCCGCTGTTCGGAAGCGCAGTACATGGCAGATGTGATGGCTGTAAACTATGAAGTATCCACACCCATCGACACGATCATCTGTCTGGACGGTACGGAGGTCATCGGTGCCTTTCTGGCAGAACGTCTTCGCCTGGGCGGTGTTGTATCCATGAATGCCCACCAGACGATCTACATCGTATCTCCGGAGATCAATCATGCCGGTCAGCTGGTATTCCGTGACAACAACCAGGCAATGATCAAGGACAAAAACATTCTGATCCTTGCCGGTTCCATCAGTACCGGACAGACCCTCAGCAACATGATCCAAAGCATCCTCTATTACGGAGGAAAGATCCGCGGAATCTCTGCCATATTCAGCACTGCCGATAAAATTGCCGGAATGCCGATCCATTCCATCTTCAGCAGACATGATATACCGGATTACGATACCTATCCAAGCACAGACTGCCCGATCTGCAAAGCCGGAAAGCGCATTGACGCACTGGTAAGCAGCCGCGGTTATTCCAGGATCTGAAGCAGCTGTTACCGACGGGTTCTTCAGGACCGGAGGCATAAAAGGCGGGAGTCATCCTCCTGCATAACAGATATTTCTCCGGGATTCAACATCTCACCCTTTATTGTACAGGCACCTGCCGAATCATTTCAGGTGCCTGCGCTCTCTATAGTGTTCTAGAAACTCACGGAGAAGCCGTCTTCTCCCAGCTTCATCTCATGCTCTGCCGGAACGGAAAAAACGCCGTCCTTTACTTCCGTCTTATACACGGCACAGTTGGCAATATTTTTCGACCAGTAGGCGCCTTTGGATTCCGGTGTGAGATACTCCAGAATTCCTTTCATGGAAATGGCATGTGCAGAGATCAGTATATCTCCTTCCAGTTCACGAAGTGTTTCAACAAATTCTCCTGACCGCTTCACCACATCTTCAAGCGGTTCCATTCCTTCCGGTGCCGGATTATTCACAAAATCCATAAAGAAAGTAATGACTTCCGGTGCCGGATCACGAAGACTCATTCCTTCGTACGGACCGTAATCCATCTCCAGAAGCCGGTCATCGGTTTGAATCTCACAGCCTTCCCCTGCAGTCAGTCTGGCGGTTTCCACTGCCCGGATCAGCGGACTGGAATATACATGAGAAAAGGCAATTCCCTCTGCCTGCAGTGCGGCTCCGATACTTGCCGCCTGCTTCCGACCTTCCTCATTCAGCGGAAGGTCACTGCGTCCCTGCAGAACCTTCTGTCTGTTCATTTCCGTCTGTCCATGTCGAATTATATAGATCATATTTTCTCCTTCTCTCTCCTCTGCAAACCGGTACCTGCCGGAATCGGATTTTTCCTCTGCTCCCGGCTCTTTAACCTTTGTTCTCTATCATACCATTCTATTTGCCAGAAAACTATTGCAAGAATCCACGCTGTACTGCCGGGCTGCCTGTGAAGCACCGTGTATCGTAAAGTTCTCGACCCTTCCGCTGAGCCATGCTACAATGAAAACAAAGACAGTTTGTCTGCATCTGCAGTACAAAATGCAATACGATCGAGCGGAGGAAATTATGAATAATCGTTACAAAGAACTTGCCGGCTTACTGGCAGCCAATCCCAAAGGCGTGATCCACCAGTTTACCATTCCCACAGAAAGCGGCTCTCTTGCGGAACTCAGCGGTACTTTTCTCACCGGTGACGATCTCAATGCCGAAAATGCAGATGAGATCCTTCTGAACGGAATTCCGGTACTGGAATCCGAAGATGAAAAGCTTATTTTCCGGGAACCCTTTTATCGTCAGGAGCGTCTGATCATCATGGGTGCCGGACATGTTGGCGAACTTCTGTCCCGCCTGGCAAAAATAACCGGATACTATGTCATCGTCTGTGATGACCGCCCGGAATATGCAAACAAAGAACGGCTCACCGATGCGGATGAGGTATACTGCAGCAGCTTTGCCCAATGTGTAGAATGGGTATCTCCCCGAAGTACCGATTACGTTGTGATCGTAACCAAGGATCATCAGTGTGATACCGACTGCCTGACTGCCATGCTGGACTACGAAGAACCTCTGTATCTGGGAATGATCGGTTCCAAAGCCCGTGTACGCATCGTTTTTAACGAACTGGAACAGGAAGGGTATTCCCGCGAACGTCTGGATCGGGTCTGCAATCCGATCGGTCTTCCCATCGGTTCCAAAACCGTGGAAGAGATCGCGATCTCCATTATGGCAGAGGTCATTCAGTATCGCCGCAAAGAATCCCGCGGCTGCGCGTATATTGACCGCAGTGATCACAATATTGCCGACATTCTTGATCTGGGAACCATCGAACGTCCCTGTGCCATGGTCGTTCTTCTGGAAACACATGGTTCCGCCCCCCGCCGGGCAGGTGCCTGCATGGCCGTATTTGAGGATGGCAGCATTATGGGAAGTACCGGCGGCGGCAGTGCCGAAGGTGAAATGATCGAACTGGCACAAAGTCTGATCGGCACCGGCAGATATCAGATCTATCGCGCAAACTTTAACACCCGCACCGGCATCAAAGCCAGCATGGTCTGCGGCGGTCACATCGCAGCCCTTGTCTGGGATGTTCCGGTCGATGCCTGAATACATAAACCAGGAACGAAGTTTGTTCTGTAACCCCGAAGTTTCCTGAAACACGAAAAAAGGGACGGCTGATATCCGTCCCTTTTTTTCGTATTCTATTTCTCCCGGAGGGAATCCCCTCTTCTGCAGCCGGAAATCCAATTCCTCTCGAGCAAACCGATTCTCCGGCTGCATGGATAGCTGGATAAATCTCCTGCCTGTGTCAATATTCTCCGTACTCGCAGCCGACATTTTCTGCCCGGATCTCATCGAGCAGCGTCAGCCGTCCAAGCTTTTTCGCATACAGTTTTACGGTTCCGACACCGTTTCCGCCGTTCCACAGACGATTGTGCCGTTTATAACCATCCGGAGATTCATAATTGAATAACAGCATGTCTTTTTTCTCACAGGTAATATCCGTAACCATTTTCGCCCGGAAGGTTTCCTGCTCCACATGCCAGATGATCTGCGTCTCACTTTCCTCACAGGCAAATTTCGTCCGCGTTCCGGTCCAGAACTTGGAGAAATTGAACTCATAGTCCTGTCCTTCATACCAGAAATCAGACAGAAGCTTCCGTTTCAATGCAATTCCAAATGCCTTTGGGCACCCGCCGCCGATATCAAATACGCTGTCTTCCAGCTGTTTTCCTGTTCGGAGACTGGTCAGATGACAGGAACTGAGCCATACCCAGGGACTGGTAAAATCACCGCCCCAGTTTTTATCCGCATATCCGTAACAATCCTGCGGACGCACCAGATAACGCTCGCCGTTGTACTCGACCCATCCGGCATACTCTGTTTTCATACCCTCCGCATGCCAGAACATTTCAAATGCATTCATTTTTCTAAAAATACCTGCCGCACCATAACCAACGTGAAAAGCGGTTTTTTTATCGATCGTCAGCTTCCAGCGCATGCTTCCGCTGTCACTCATCCGTTCCGGATGTGCAGCTGCCTCACCGGCTGTCACGGTTACCTCTCCTGCAGTGCAGTTCTCATCCAGCAGACAGTTTCCTGCCTTTACAGCAAACGGAACTTTTCTTCGTATTTTTACATCAGACCAGGCAAAAAAGCGATGCAGCTGTGCATGCTTTTCTCCCCAGGCTCCGCATTTCACCATCAGATACGAAGGTCTGGCCGTCTCGCTGCTCTGGCCGAAGACCGGCTTTGCACCGCCCCGCTTCGGATTGCAGGTGAAAAACTCAATAAAGAAACCCTTCGCTTCTCCGGTTTTCTCATGATATCCGGTAAAGGAATGCCACCACCAGTCATATCCTTTTCCTGCCAGCGGTCCTTTTAACATGAATTGATCTCTCCGGATATCCGAAATATTAGCCATTTCCCTGCTCCTTCTCTTTCTTATTCTATATATTTCTTTTCTCTATATTTTTTCTGCCGTTCGCTCATCACACAATTATACCACCAGCGAATCATTTACGGCAGGTTTCAGTGACCACATGCGAAGAAAAGCATCGCCGCGAACCGTGAAGAATTCCTCTCCTTCCACCGGAAATACTCTGGATGTAAAGACGGCATCTCCGTCATTGACAAAGATCTCGATCGAACTCTTATCGATAAAAATACGCAGATGCGTCAATCCCTCTTCCAGATGCCGTGTCCGTACTTCTCCGTGCTCCACATTGAACCGCTTCGTCATTCCGCTGCGGTCAACGGAGATCTCACCCGTTTCTTCCTGATAAACGATACGAATCCCTCCGGTTCCATCCTGTTTTGCAAAGAGATCCATCTCCAGATCTCCCGGACGGCAGTACAGCTCGATCTCTGCCACGCGGGGCATACGAACCGGCTGTCCTTCGGTATGGCCGGCAAGCGGTATTTCCTCGTCACGAAGCTGTTTCAGAGCAGGAAGCGGCTGCTGAATCAGTCTTCTTCCCCGGATCGTCAGTTCCCGCGGAAGCGTCAGACAGCCGGACCAGTTTTCCTCATCCGTAGGATAGGAAACATCCGGCAGACCCATCCAGGCAACCAGCACTGCTTTATTTTCATCCTGCACATTGTTCGCACATTCCGCCGCATAAGAGTCAAACCCGAAATCCAGTACATGGAACTGTCCGGCAGGCGTAAAGGTCAATGTGTTCCAGTCCATCTCACCAAGAATATAGCCGTTATGATTGTCCGATTCTCCTCTTCCGTCTATCTTCAGATGCTGCGGACAGAAGATCAGCGCATCCTTTCCTCCGATCCTCTCGATCGACGGACACTCCCACATATCACCGAACTGTTCAAAACCGGGTACCTTCAGTTCTCCGGCAAAATTCCATCCATGCAGCAGTTCATCCGATTCATAAACGATCGCCCTTCCGAAGTGATCCATTGTCTGTGCTCCGAGAATGATATAGTAACGCTTCTTCTCTTTTACATACAGGATCTTCGGATCTCTCTGATGCTCGGTATACAGCCGGTTCGGTCCGAACAAAGGAAGCGGATATTTTTCCACCCATCCGTCATCCCTGAGTTTTGCCAGACAGGTGTAGGAACGGCGCGTCCAGTCCTCATCCCGGTGATTGCCGGTGTAATACAGGTAAAGAGAATCTCCGATCGGCATGGCCGATCCGGAATATGCTCCTTTATTGTCATACTCGCGATCCGGCATAATGCAGACGCCCAGATTTTTCCATGTCACCAGATCTTCCGAAACAACGTGATACCAGTACTTCAGTCCATGTACGGCCCCCCATGGGCACCACTGGTAAAACAGATGCCATTTGTTATCGTGCCAGACAAATCCATTCGGATCATTGAGCAGGCCCGTGACAGACTGAATGTGAAACGTCTGTCGATAATCCGACTGCCGCACTTCCTCATGCATATCCCACAGCTCCTGCGGATCCCGCAGTACTCTGTATCGTTCTTCTCTCGTCCATTCTTTCATAGCATTTCCTCCTGTCCCAGGCTATGAGAGTTTGATACTCTGTTTCTTTCCCCTGCTTCCGCCATTCCTTTCAAGATTTCTCCTGCGATACCCGTATTCGGAACAGCACAAGTCCCTCCGATTCTTTTCTTTTAATTATACGCTTTCTTCCCATATAAAAAGAAGAGAAGATTTCCGCTTTCTCGGGATATCTTCTCCTCTTTTCTGCTTTTATAATAGTTTCTCAGACTTCTATGCTTTTGATTCCGTTTCCCTGCAGGGTTCCGTCAGTTCCAACAGGAATCCCATGATTCCCAGAATAAAAAATACAAAAAACAACGCTGCCAGTACACTCATATTATACCTTTCCTGTTGCGCCTGTTATCAGCGAAACGACAGTCCCGATAATCAAAATAATAAACGCAATATATAACAAACCGCTGCATGCCATTCCAATAAGAATAAGCGGGAAGAAGAGCACCCAGGTGATGACTTTCAGGATTCCCCAGGAGGCTCTTATTCCCCATACAAGAAATCTTCCGCTCAGGCTAAGTAAACAAATTGCAAATAGTAATGTTAACATGTCTCTTCCTTTCCGATCGCGACTTGCTGATCAACTATATGAAAAGTATAATAGGGAAAATGACGGGAATATATACGCAGTTCGCAGGAATATCGCTCTCTATTTCTCTATTTCTGCGGATTAGAAAGAGACTCCCTACTGCCCTCAAGAGATACAACTTATATCTATTCATTGGGAGGATGTCGACCGAAGCCGTACCGAATCCGGATCCGGCTCTCCGATGCCCGGCATTCCCACAGCAGAAAGGAAAACGGTATATGGGAAGAAGATCCACACGTGAAAACAAAAACATCTACCAGCTTCTTCGGGAAGAACAGGAGCTGACCCGTCGGGAGGCCAGCGACCGCATGACCGGCATCTCACCGGCAAGACTCGAAAAGTTCGAATACGAAACACAGATTCCGGAACCCTATGATGTTGTCCAGATGGCCGAAGCCTATCACCGGCCGGATCTCTGCAACTACTACTGCTCGCACGAATGCGCCATCGGACATAAATACGTTCCGGAGGTCGCCCTCTCCGATCTGCCGGACATCATTCTGGAGACCATCGCCGGTCTCAATGCACTGACACCTCTGACCGGACGGCTGATCCAGATCGCAAGGGACGGAAAGATCACCGACGATGAGATCCATGATTTCGCTGCCATCAGTGCAAAACTGGATGAGATTTCTCTTGCCATCGATACACTGAATCTCTGGGTCGATAAGACCGCCGGAGAAAATCAGCTGAATCTGGAGCTGCTGAATGAGGAAAAGAAAAAACTGCGCGGCAGATAATAAAGACTGCAAAAAACGACGGATCCGCTGCTGCGAGTCCGTCGTTTTTTACTGTATCGATCATGCGGTCGATTTCTTATTCACTTGATTCCTTATTCATCACGTCCGAGGTAACGCATCTTCTCACCGCGTTTTGCACGGTCATGATACTCAGCAGTTGCTGCGAACATAACGTCACCACTGGAGTTCAGCGCTGTCTCTACAGAGTCCTGGATAACACCGATAATGAAACCGATGGTTACGACCTGCATGGCGATATCACTGTTGATACTGAACAGAGAACATGCCATCGGGATGAGAAGCAGAGAACCACCGGCAACACCGGAAGCACCGCAGGCACCTACTGTAGCCAGAAGACTCAGCAGAATTGCGGACGGAACATCCACCTGCATACCCAGAGAGAATGCAGCAGCCAGTGTCATAACGGTAATGGTGATTGCCGCACCATCCATGTTGATGGTTGCTCCCAGCGGAATGGATACAGAGTAGAAGTCACGATCCAGACCAAGGTCCTCACAAAGATTCATATTTACCGGAATATTCGCTGCAGAACTTCTGGTGAAGAAAGCAGTGATTCCACTCTCTCTCAGACATTTGAATACCAGCGGATACGGATTTCTTCTTAAATACAGGAATACGATCAGCGGATCAACGATCAGTGCTACTGCAAGCATGCATCCAACCAGAACAAGCAGGAGCTTTCCATAGGTTGTGAAGATTGCAAGACCGCTCTCGGAAACCGCACTGAATACCAGTCCGAGAATACCGAACGGAGCAAGACTGATGATCCAGCGTACCGCCTGGCTGATAACATCTGCCAGCTCTTCGAATACCTTCTTGGTATATTCGGAAGTACATTTACGAAGACCGATACCAAGAATGATTGCCCAGAACAGGATACCGATGTAGTTGCCGTTTGCAAGGCTGGCTACCGGGTTGGATACCATATTGGTGATCAGATTGGTCAAGACCTCGCCGATACTTCCCGGCGGTGTGCTCTCAGCAGCCGCAACATTCAGCTGAACCGTTACAGGGAAAAGGAAGCTTCCTGCAACCGCAACAACTGCAGCAAGAAAAGTACTGAGAATGTACAGCATAATAACGGTACGGAATCTGCCTCCGATGTTGCCGCTTGCGTTGGAAAGCGCACTCATTACCAATACAAAAACCAGGATCGGGGCAATTGCTTTCAGTGCACCGACAAATACATTTCCAAGAACAGCGATCGCTGCTGCGTTCGGGCAAACCAGACCCAGAACCGCACCGATGATCAATCCGCCGAGAATTCGAAGGATCAAACTCGTCTCGTTCCACTTTTTGACAATATTTTTCATAATGTCCCCCTTTTATAAACTTATAAAAAGTATTATATCGTTCCTCTCCCTTTAAGGGAAGCAGAATTTTTGCCGCAGCCGATTCGAAAATCCCCTTCCGCAGCCAACGCACGGAACTCTTCCTGTGGAATTCTCTTACGAGATCTGCAATTAAACGCCCTCATCCAAGCATCGTATACTGCATCATCTCATATTTCAGTTTGCTTCCCTCCCGGATCGCATCCGGAAGAAGTGCACGGGCAACCAGAAATGTATCCTCCATCTCGATATCCGTCCTCTTTAAATGTGCATAATCGCCGTCAATGGTTTCGACTACATAATAAACAGCTTCAAACATATTGCTCTCTCCTTACTTCTTATCTGCTCGTTTTCTTTCTTCCGACTGCTCTGTGCATTTTCTTTCGCTTCTGCAGCTTCCCTTTGCTGCAGGCGTTTCTAAGCAAGCTTCTTTCGTCTGCCCGGTCGGTCAGGATGCATTTATCGAATAGACCAGATGATATTTCTCAGTTCCTGCGCATAGATCCTGTGTCCCTTTGGATCCAGATGCAGATGATCGATGTCTGACGGTCCGGTACAGGCGGCTGCATTCCAGAAACGGCATCCGTTCCGATCTGCAGCTGCTTTGTAAAAGCGGGCAAACGCCTTTGACTTCTGCGCATCCGCGGCTGTGAAGCCGGCTGCAAATGCCGTATGTACGATTCCCTCTCCGATCTCCGGCGGCGATACCAGAATGATCTCCGGCTGAAACTGCTGCTTTGCCGCAGCAAAGCTTCGGATCATGCCGATCAGTTTTTCCGCCCCGGCAGCCGCATTGGAAGCATCCGCATGGAAGATGGTCTTCATGTCATTGCTTCCGAGTGCCAAAACAACGATATCGACCGGCTTATGTGTATTCAGGCAGGGAATGATCGTTCTCATACCGTTTTTCCATTCCTCTCCCGGCGTGTCATACTGGGTCGTACGTCCGTTGCAGCCCTCTTCGATCACTTCATACTGCTCACCAAGCAGGGAGGCCAGTATGCCGGTCCAGCGGATCGTCTCCGGATACCGCTGTCCGTTGTAGGGATTATATCCATAGGTGTTGGAATCCCCGAAACACAGTACTTTTTTCTTTCTGTGAGAAAGATGTCCGTACATTCGCATGGCCGCCAGCAGGCAGCCGTCGATGAACGGAATATGATGTGTCCGCAGCCAGCTGATTATTTCCGGACTGCCGGCACCCTCCTGAATCACCACACAGTCACAGGTTCCCGTAAATTCCCGCAGCAGCTCCAGCCCCTTTACCGGATGAATACAGAGATCGATCACATCGATCTTCTCCGAAATCTGATTCAAAGAATGCAGTTCCTTTCCAACCGCATAAACCGTGTACTTGTGAGCAAGAAGTTCTCCCTTGATCTTTGCGGCCGTTTTTGACGGGTCCACCGTATTGCCCACCACCGCAAAGACCTGTTTACGCATGATTGCTTCCAGTTCCATATAGTTCTCCCTATCGTACTCTGACGTATGGTTTACTCCTCTACTTTCCAACCTTGAATACCGGCATCGGATCTGCTGCACCGGAACCACAGTCATGGGACCCGCAGTCATGCGAATGATCATGTCCCTCTCCATGGTGACTGCACAGCACATCCGGGTTATACTGCAGTTTTCCTTCCAGATAAGCCTGTACCGCTGCATCTGCATCACCGGAAACACCTCCGAAAAGCTGGATACCTGCTGCCGCAAGTGCTGCTTTCGCACCGCCTCCGATTCCTCCGCAGATCAGTGCATCAGCCTTTGCCGCTGCCAGAAAACCAGCCAGAGCGCCATGTCCCTGTCCGTTTGTATCTGCTACCTGTGCAGATACGACTTTTCCATCCTCGATGTCATACAGCTTAAACTGCCCGGTGTGTCCGAAATGCTGAAAAATAGTTCCGTCCTTATAGGTTACTGCCAGTCTCATATTTTTCTCTCCCTTATCACTGTCTGAGAGGCCCCCGATTCAGTCTGTTCCGACTGAAAACGGCATGCACCTCTTTTTTCCGTTTCTTTATTTTTTCTGTTATCCGTATTCTTCTGCGGATACACATGAGTCCATTATAGCGTCCTTCCCTTTGCAGTGTCAAAAATCATTCTCTCCCGACGCCCCTTTTCTACTTAATTGCTGCCGGTATTCTGTTCTGCTCCAGGCACACCTTCTTCCGTGTACGGCCGTTCCTCTGTTTTTCCTAATTAAATACAAGTAATCCTCCCGGAAAAAGCATGGAAAAGCCATCTGTTTTTTCTGTACATTTTCAAAGTAAATAGTATAATCTACTATGAAAGTTCTGCATCACAGACATCGCATCGCCATGCCGGCATACACCAAAGTGATGCCTATAGCGCAGACTGCTGTGTATCCGCATACAGAAGGTTCACCCGTCATGCAGATACAGGGACGATCAACCCACAGTTATAAACAGAAAGAGGAAAACAATGATTAGAGTTGGAATTTATGGATACGGAAACCTTGGAAAAGGAATCGAATGTGCGATTCGTCAGAACGCAGATATGGAGCTTGCAGCGGTATTTACCAGACGTGACCCGTCTACCGTAAGCATCCTGACTCCGAATGTACCGGTATATGCTTCTGCCGATGCTGTTGCACACAAGGATGAGATAGATGTTCTGGTCATCTGCGGTGGTTCCGCTACCGATCTTCCGGTACAGACTCCGGAACTGGCAAAGAACTTCAATGTAATCGACAGCTTCGATACACATGCAAACATTCCGACACACTTCGCAAATGTTGATGCAGCTGCAAAGGAGAGCGGTCATACCGCACTGATCTCCGCAGGATGGGACCCGGGTATGTTCTCTCTGAACCGTCTGTATGCAAACTGTATTCTTCCCAATGGAAATGACTATACTTTCTGGGGCAAAGGTGTCAGCCAGGGACACTCCGATGCGATCCGCCGTGTAAAAGGCGTTAAGAACGGCAAACAGTACACCATTCCGGTTCCGGAAGCACTGGATGCTGTACGTGCAGGCCAAAATCCGGAACTGACCACCAGACAGAAACATACCAGAGAGTGCTTTGTTGTTGCTGAAGAAGGTGCAGATCTTGCACAGATCGAGCATGACATCAAGACCATGCCGAACTACTTCGCTGATTATGATACAACGATCCACTTCATCACCGAAGAGGAACTGATTCGTGATCACAGCGGCATTCCGCACGGTGGTTTTGTATTCCGTTCCGGAAAGACCGGCTGGGACAACGAAGACAATGTAATCATTGAGTACAGCCTGAAGCTTGATTCCAACCCGAGCTTTACCGCTTCTGTAATCGCAGCCTATGCACGCGCCGTTGCCCGCCTTGCTTCCGAAGGTGTTTCCGGATGCAAGACCGTATTCGATGTTGCACCGTCCTACCTCTCCCCGCTCAGCGGCGAGGAACTGCGTGCACACCTTCTGTAATACTTTTTTCAGTTAAATTAAATCACGAATCTCAAATAAGATTCACGCACAGATTCGGCAGGCATAAGGAGGCTTTCTGCAGCTGAACTCTGCGAGTGATCTGACTGAGAGGAAACAGAAACTGCCGTCTTCATAACATAGCTTCGGAAAGGAAATAGTATGTCAGATATGATCATTCGCATCTGCCCCTGCTGCGGTTCCGCCGTCCCGGCTCCTGAAGGAAGCAGGGATGTCTGTTCAAACTGCAGGCATGCTTTAAAAGATACCTTTTATACGGCTGAAGAATGGGATGCTCTTCCCGAAGCCGGCAAGAAAAAAGCAATTGCACAGTACATGGATGACGGCATCCAGCGTGATGCTCTCACCAGTCTCGCCTGGACCAAAAACCGCAAGTGATATACGTACTATATTAATATAAGCATTAAGCATACAGCCTGTTTCCGAAACATTTATCCTGTAGGGATATTGCTTCTGCTACACATTTGAGAGGACGAGAGCGATCAGCTCCCGTCCTCTTACAGCACCGTATTTGCTCACCACTTGCAGAAACGGGAGTCTTCTCGACTGAGATAAAACGCACACCGCCAGGCGCACCACAGAAAGAGGGTTACCGAATCAACAACATGATTCGGTAACCCTCTTTTTGTCAGCTCTGTTTTTTCAGCCGCCTGTATATTTACCTGGTATAGCACATCAGAACAGATTCGCCCTGATTGTCCTTATAATGCAGTACAACGACCGCAATATTTTCGGTTCCGCCGCTGTGTGCGTATAAGCGGAAGTTTTCCGAATAGGGTTCTCCGATCAGGCTTGTGTTTGTCCGATACTTTTTGATCCTGCTCTGGCAGAAGGCAAGAAACTCATCACGCTCCTCCTCCACGACCAGTTCTGTCACCTGCTTAATGAAGTCTGTCAGACTGCCTTCGGCATCGATGCCTTTTAAGTATTCACTGTAGAGCACCTTATACAATTTCCGCTCCGGACGGATCTCGATCAGGTCATTAAAGGTAAAATAGCCGTCATCCGTATGATACTTGCCGGCATACATCTCCTGGAATTTCTTCTTGTCACGCAGCATATGGGTACGTGCAATATTGAGCATCTCGAAGAAATCATTCTCATAGCGCAGCGTGGATACGACGCCCTTGATAAACCGTGTATTCAGACGGTCAAAGGCTTTTCCTGCCATCTCCAGATAATACTCGATTTCTTCCAGCGTCTGTTTCTTCGATTCCTCATAGATGATCAGAAACTCATTTTTGCCAAGGTTGAATACGCTGGCCTGACCGAACATATTCACGAGCATTTTCTCTGCATAGGAAAGCATATGATGATTGGATCCGGTACTGTAATCCCCAATAACGCCCTGCAGAACAATGGAACAGCAGATAACTCCCAGCGGCTTGCCGATCGTAAGATCCGAAATACGGTCATACAGGGATACGGAATATTTCCGATCCGCCTTTGACTTCTTATCAACAACGTTCAGTCGCTTGGAGAACCGCCTTCTGGAGCCCTGCAGTGAAATAAAATAGGAAATGAAGTCAAAGAGAGTCAGCAGTTCATCAAATACATTCGGATTTGGATTATCGATACCGATAAATCCACGGTCTTTGCCTTCAAATATAAGCTGTTCTACGATCAGCGACTGCAGATTCTGCGCACGCAGCAGCTTATACAGTGGATAATCATCCTTTGCAAGTTCCTCCAGATTCCGTACGATCAGCTTCGGATTGATTGCAAAATGCTGATAATACTGACTGACCGCATTCGGGGTAAGATTCTGCAGCAGATGCTGCTTTGCAAATACATTTTCCGCTACCCACTCGTAGTTACAATCGTAATTTCCCTCTGCATTCTTTTCAAAAATATAAATTCGTTCACAGGGATATTTCTCTCCCAGTGTGGCCAGTAATGTCTCCATCATCTGATAGGGAGACTCGATCTTAGCCACGGATTCCATTTCCACCTGAAAGGTATCCATTCGCTCCTCTGCTGCAGGTGCTGCATTCATTTTGCCTGTATTCATATATATTTCTCCTGTAAAACCACCCGATCTGATGTGCATGCCATACACCGTCGAATACGAACGCTCATGTACATACAGGTATCTGCCAGCAGCAAAATCGGCATATATATATATACATGCCTGTATTCGAAATCAACGAAGCGGACACAGATAAACACAGAAACAAATGTTCACAAGCTGCCGCGTTAACACGACACTTCCAGAAAGACATACACAACTATACTGCTTAGTTTACTCACTCCTTTTCACGATTGCAAGCTGTTGCGGAAGAATCGGAAGAAAAAGGGAAAAAAAACTGTTTTTTTGCCAACCGGAGCTTTGTTTTTAACTACAATCGCTATATACTTACAGATAGATGGTGCTGTCATGCACATAATTATCAAACAATTTACGGAGGACTATCATGAGTGAGATCAAAAACCCCATTATCCCTGGTTATTATCCGGACCCCAGTATCTGCCGCGTAGGCGACGATTTTTATCTGGCCTGCTCTTCCTTTGAGCTGTATCCGGGAATCCCGCTGTTCCACAGTAAAGACCTGATGCACTGGGAGCAGATCTGCAATATCATGACTGCTGACAATGATTTTCATATAGAAGAATCCTACGGTGCCAACGGCGTCATGGCTCCGACTCTTCGCTACTGCAACGGAATCTTCTACATCATCAATGCAAACTTCTCGGACAAAGGCAACTTCATCGTTACCGCAGAGGATCCGGCAGGTCCCTGGTCTCAGCCGCACTATCTGGACGATGTTCCGGGTATCGATGCATCCCTGTTCTTTGACGACGACGGCAAATGTTATGTGATCGGAACCGGTAATGTATGGGACAACGGTACCGGCGTTATGGAGCGCGGTATCTGGCTCGCTCCTTACGATATCGAGAATTTCCGCATGGCCGGAGAACCGGTGACGATCTTCAACAGTGCCCTGCGCGGCGCAGCTTCTCCGGAATCTCCGCACGTATACCACATCGGTGACTACTACTATCTGATCATTGCCGAGGGCGGTACCGAGCATTATCACTCCGTTGCCGTTGCCAGAAGCAAAGAGCTCTTTGGTTTCTATGAGAACAACCCGGCCAACCCGATCATGACACACCGTATGATGGGTACCCGTGCAAAGATCATGAATGTCGGCCATGCCGATATCGTTGATACACCGGACGGCAAATGGTATGCCGTTATGCTGGCATCCAGAGCGATCGAAGGCAAGTACAAATCCCTGGGACGTGAGACATACCTCTGCCCGGTAGAATGGGAGTGGGATTGGCCGCTGTTCAGCCCGGAGACCGGCCTTCTGCAGCTTTCCTATGAAGGAACCGGACTTCCGGAAACCGTATACGAGCCGGAAGCAGCCTTCGATGATTTCGACTCCGAGACACCGGCACTCTACTGGACCTTCTGGGGCAGACCATACAGCAAGTACTACAAATTCGGCGATTCCCGCCTGGATATCCGCTGTATCGCAAGAAGCCTTGTAACTCCTCTGGAACCGGTTCAGCTGGGTATTCCGCGCCGTTTCGATCACTACAAACCGTATATCGCAAGACGTCAGAGAGAATTTGATTTTACAGCTGCCACCGAGATGACCTTCACACCTGCTGATACCGAATCCGCAGGTCTGGCACTTGTACAGGCATTCAATCATCAGTATCATTTCGAGCGTGCCGTTGTGGAAGGCAGACAGGTTCTGCAGGTTGTACTTTACACGGCTGACTTCCAGTCTCTGCCGTTCCTTCCGGGCTTTGAATCCGAAACTCACAGAGAAGTGGTGGCAAGTGTTCCGTATGATGCAGAGACCGTTGTTCTGCAGGTCGTTTCCAAGGACAAAGAGTATATCTTCTCCTATGGAGCTTCCAAAGAGGAGCTGCAGGAGCTGATCACCGTAGATGCTACACTGATCAACCCGGAGAAAGTCGGCTGCATGGCCGGTACCATGATCGGTATGTATGCTACCGGAAACGGAAAAGACTCCGACAACAAAGCATCATTCGACTGGTTCTCTCTGGAGCAGTAATTCCATTTCAATCGAACTGTATCTGCTTTTATTTAAGAATACAGTTTAAT
>JAUNAK010000002.1 GCA_030527665.1 Eubacteriales bacterium | reverse complement strand
TTAAGCACGCCGCCAGCGTTCATCCTGAGCCAGGATCAAACTCTCATAAAAAATGATATTCGAATCTGCAGTGCAATATGCTGACTGCAGATGAGAACTCGAGTTGTGATCACAGTTCAAAATTAACACTTGGCTAATTCATCCCTTGATTACTGTTTTAAAGGATTTGTATAAACAATTTCTTGTTGATACTCATCTGTTCGAAAAAATTTACTTCAATTCGCAATGCTGTGCTCGCTTTCGCTCGCCCACGTGCTGTCGCACTATGCGTCCTCATGTTCACCACCTTGTGTGTGCAGGCACCCACCGGCGCTGATCATGCGTACGCGCATTGCTCATTGCTTCTTGTGAATTTTCGAGGATGTGTTTTACTGTTCAGTTGTCAATGTTCTATGCTGTTTTTTGTGATGTCTCACGCGACAGCTTGTTTAATTTACCATTTTATTTTTTTATTGTCAACAACTTTTTTATTATTTTTAGTTTTTTTATCTCAGTGCCAATACCTCCATTGCTTCTTTTACATTCTGTACCGGAATCAGCCGTATCTTTAATTCATCCTTGCTTCGTTCAAAAGCTCTCATACATGCCCTGGGAAGAAGTACACTGGAGAATCCCAGTTTTTCAGCTTCCCGCACCCGCTGCTCTGCCATTGCTACAGAACGAATTTCACCGCTTAATCCCACTTCTCCGAATACAACCATATCACTTGGAACAGGTTTATCCGCTTTACTGGACAGCAAAGCAACAATTATTCCCAGATCGACTGCCGGTTCCGACATTCGCACGCCTCCGGTAATATTTATATAAGCATCGCTGGATGATAAGTTAATTCTTGCACGCTTTTCCAGTACTGCCATCAGCATATTTACCCGGTTATAATCGGTTCCGTTTGCCGTTCTGCGAGGAAATCCGAAATTTGTCTGGCACACCAGAGCCTGGATCTCGATCATGATCGGCCGTGTACCTTCCATTGTGCAGGCAACCGCTGATCCCGATGCATCGGTAGGGCGTCCGTCCAGCATATACTCGGAAGGATTTTTTACTTCCGCCAGTCCTTCTGTCCGCATTTCGAATACACCGATCTCATTGGTGGAGCCGAATCGATTTTTTGCCGCACGCAGAATTCGATATGTCTGACTTCTGTCTCCTTCGAAATATAATACGGTATCTACCATATGCTCCAGTACGCGCGGGCCGGCTACATTGCCGTCCTTTGTCATATGACCGACGATAAAGATCGGGATCTGCAGAGTTTTGGCAATTTTCAAAAGTACTCCCGTTGATTCCCGGACCTGGGAGACACTTCCCGGAGAAGACGTTACATTTTCATTGAACATGGTCTGAATAGAATCGATCACTACCAGATCCGGTCTGTGTTTTTCGATCACTGCCTGAATCGTTCCCAGATCGGTTTCACACAGGAGCTTCAGATGATCATTAAACTCTCCGATTCGAAGCGCACGCAGTTTGATCTGCTGCAGGGATTCCTCCCCGGATACATACAGAACTTCCAGATTTCTGTTTTCGCCTGTTTTCCCGTTTTCTTTTGTATTCGTTAGAATCTTCTGATCAGATACCTGTTTGCATACCTGCAGAAGCAGCGTGGATTTTCCGATTCCCGGATCACCGCCGATCAGGATCAGGGATCCTTTTACGATTCCTCCGCCAAGAACCCTGTCCAGCTCTTCGATTTTGGTTTTTGTACGATGTCCGGATGTAATATCGATTTCCGATAAAGCTTTCGGTGTACGATCTGTTCCACCGATACCGCCTTTTGCTTTTGTACTGCTTTTTGCTAAGGAAACCGGTTCTTCTACGAAAGAATTCCATTCTTTGCATCCCGGACATTGTCCCATCCACTTTGCTGACTCATATCCGCAGCTCTGACAGAAAAATATACTTTTCTTTTCTTTTGCCATTCTTTCCCTCCGGTTTCTCCCAGCTGTTATCGTGCAGGTACTATGAAAGTACTCTCTCTTTTATCTCTGCTATCGTACAGGAATCCTGTACTTTTCGCAAGTTAATCCGGATTCTGACAGTCATGCGCCGTCCATCCGCTTTCTGTCAGTTCCATATTGGTAAATACTGCGGTAAAGAAAGATTCTTTTTCTCCAGATTGATATGTACCCGGGATCTTTTTTCTCTTCAATTTTTCACGCTGTATGCATTGTAGGAAATAGAATCGCCTTCTTTGATCTCCATAATGACATTTATTTCGTGAAATACATTTTTCCTGTCCAGTCTTTTAAAATATGCAATACACTCCTCTGCATATTTTTCCGCCGTTTCCATATTTTTTTCTGACACGTTTTCGAAATCTGCCATATCGAATCTACGAAGATAATTCTCTACATGACCATTATATGCGATCCGAATCCCGCTCGCTTCTATTTCATCCCGCCTGGAATCTATATAGACTTTTATATCCTCTTCCAGATAAGAGACCAGTTTCTCCGGATAGTCTGTAACCGTGGATTGATAATCAAACGCAGTTGAACCGTCTACAGAGAACGGAACCATTTTGCTCTCCACAGAATACTCAAAACCATATTTATTGTCTCGAAACGTACATTTTGTATATTCTTCCGTCGTTTCGGATGCCAGCATTTTCGCCTTACCGAAATTCTTATATGCATAAAACTTCAATTCTCTTTCCGAACGGATATGACCGCAGCCTGCCAGGCACAGGACTCCGATCATGAAAACGATCATATACTTTGCTTTTCTAATTTTTATCATACAGAATCTCCTGCTGCATCCTTCTTTTCAGTCGGAATCCGATTCCTTCTCCGGTATCGTGTTACACTTTCAGCTTACGCAATACAGTCTTCTGTTCTTCGCTGATTCGTCTGGATTCTACAGCCTTTTGAATCGTTTTGTTATGTACCCAGGGTGCCAGCTTCTGTTCCCGTATATAAGGAAATGCCGCATCCCACTGCTTCGCCAGTGCCGTAGCGAAGAACCAGGCAATCATCATGTTGACGTAGTATTCACTGCTACGTACCGCTGCAGGCAGTTCAAGATACTCCTCCCGAAATCCTTCATCCAGATAATGTGTCATCAGCATACCGATTCCAAATCTGCAGGTATAGGTATCTTTTGAACCGATCCATTTTCTGATCTTCGGCAGCAGCTGCTCCCTGTTCTTTTTGAACACTTTCGGATTCATGGAATCACATACCGCCCAGTTGTCGATATAGGGCAGGAATCGTTCGATTTCTTCTATACACCTGTCTGCATCTTTTAACTCTGCGATCATTACTCCATGCAACATGTTCTCATCAAAATACGTATGCGGCAATTCCGAAAAAAAAGACTCATATCCGCCTTCTTTTACCAGTTCCCTAGCCAGTTTCCGGCAGTCCGGAACCCGAACCCCCAGAAAAGAATCTTCCGCCGGTCCCGGTGTCAGCTTTCTCTGAAAAGCCGCATTTTTCTCATCCCTGTATTGCAGCAGCCGTTCTCTATATGTCATCCTGCTCTCCATTCCGTCGCTTTGCGACGACACAAGCAGTGATAAAAGATTTACCTTCTTTCACACTGCTGCTCCTTCCAGTAACTATCATCATACAAAATTCTCATTCTTTTCTGATACCAAAAACAGCGCAGCCAATTGGCTGCGCTGTACATGTTCAACCTTCGTGATTCATGCTTCTGCATGACTCCTAACCGGTACGTACCATTGATCTTCCTTATTGCAGTGAAAATCAAACACGCTCTGCAGTTACGGCAACTGCTTCTCCTTCTGTAAATTCAACACTGAAGGAAAGCTTTCCGCCCATGTTTGTTCTCATACGTCCGACTTCCGTACCGTTAACCAGTACTTCATATTCGGTATCTTCTTCTACGCCAAGTGTAATCTGTGCATCCTCCGGACCTTCTACATGGAATGTCATTCCTTTATCGGATACCTGCAGCCCCTGTACGGCTGTTCCGGGAACCGATTCATAGATCAGAATCTCATTGCATTCCAGCTTTGTGATATCCTTGTATGTTTTTACCTTGTACAAGTCACCATTGAATTCAAAATCAGCCAGTTTCTTTTTTGCTGCCAATTCATAATCACCAAAACTTAAAGTGCCGTTCTCTTCTGCACGAAGCAGTTCTTTAACAGCTGCCATATCTTACCTCCTGAATTTCCTATGAGAAGAATTTGATATTTTTATTATAGTCTTTTTGTTTGAACTGCGCAATCAACTTTATGTTTTTTACAGTCATTTCAGACAATTCTTCAATTTCAGCCCCTGTTCACTGCAGGAAACAAGTACGGTATCACCGACATTGATTTTTCCATCCAGGATCTCTTCTGCAAGCAGATCTTCGATCTCTGTCTGGATCTTGCGCTTCAGAGGACGTGCACCGTATTTGCTGTCAAAGCTCTGATCGATCAGCCAGCTGCAGCTCTCGTCACTTACCTGCAGATCGATCTGCATCTGTTCCCGGCAGCGTTTTTTCAGATCCTGCAGCAGGATCTGCACGATCTGCTTCATATCCTCCCTTGTCAGCGAATGGAATACCTGAATATCATCGATACGATTAAGGAACTCCGGCCGGAACATCTGCCGTACTTCTTCCATTACCTGCATTTTCATATTCTCATAATTCAGTTTTTCGTCATCCACCGATAAAAAGCCAAGTCGCTTCGGCTGTACAATACGGTTTGCGCCGGCATTGGAAGTCATAATAATGACTGTTTCACGGAAGCTTATTTTTCTTCCGGTCGCATCGGTAATATGTCCGTCATCCAGTACCTGCAGCAGAATATTAAACACATCCGGATGTGCTTTTTCAATCTCATCAAACAGCAGAACACTGTAGGGATTTCGCCGCACCTTTTCCGACAGCTGTCCGCCTTCTTCGTATCCCACATATCCGGGCGGTGAGCCGATCAGTTTGGAAACACTGTGCTTTTCCATATATTCGGACATATCCACACGGATAATTGCATTTTCACTTCCGAATACCGCCTCTGCAAGTGCTTTGGAAAGCTCCGTTTTGCCAACACCGGTCGGTCCCAGAAACAGGAAGGAACCGATCGGCCGCTTTGGATCTTTCAATCCCACACGTCCGCGTCGAATGGCTTTTGCCACTGCTTTTACCGCTTCTTCCTGTCCGACAACGCGTTTACGAAGGATCTCCTCCAGTTTTGCCAGCCGCTGCGATTCTTCTTCGGCAATACGTTCCACCGGTATCTTTGTCCATACGGAAACAGCCTTTGCTATATCAGCTGCCGATACGGTACGCCGGTCATCTTTTCTGGCACCGCTGCGCAGTCTTTCCAACTGCTTTTCGATTTTTTCCTGCTTTTTAAAAACCTCGGATGCCTCAGCGAATTCTCCGCTTCTGATCAGCGCTTCTTTCTGCTCGCTCAGCTGTAACCGTTCCTCTTCAAGAGCTGCAGCACGATCTTTTGACGTACCGCCGGCAACCGCCTGCCGCAGCTGAACAGCTGCAGCCGCTTCATCCATCAGATCGATGGATTTATCAGGCTGAAAACGATCATTGACATATCTTGTGCTTAACTTTACAGCCGCTTCAACTGCCTCATCTGTAATCTGAACCCCATGATGTTCCTCATAATAAGGACGCAGTCCCCGCAGAATCTCCATCGTCTCTTCTTCTCCGGGTTCATCCACGGTAACCGGCTGAAAACGACGTTCAAGAGCCGCATCTTTTTCAATATGCTTGCGGTATTCTTCCAATGTGGTCGCACCGATCAGCTGTATTTCTCCTCGTGCCAATGACGGTTTCAAAATATTGGATGCATCCAGCGCACCTTCCGCACCGCCGGCACCGATGATCGTATGCATCTCATCAATAAACAGGAGCACCCTGCTGTCATTCATCACTTCCCCGAGGACACGCTTCATACGCTCTTCAAATTCTCCGCGATATTTGGATCCTGCTACCATGCCGGACATATCCAGTACCAGCAGTCTTTTGTCTTTGACACTGTCCGGTACCAGACCTTTTACGATCTGCTGGGCAAGTCCCTCTACAATAGCTGTTTTTCCGACACCCGGTTCACCGATCAGACAGGGATTATTCTTTTTTCTGCGGCTCAGGATCTCCACTACCCGGTTGATCTCTTTCGTTCGACCAACGACCGGATCCAGTTTTCCGTTTCTTGCCAGTTCTGTAAGATCACGGCTGAATCGATCCAGGAACGGTGTCGGTGAGCCCTCATCCTCTTCTTCTGTCAATGCCTGCACTTCTCTTTTTACGGTCTCTGCATCCTCTCCGGAAGCCCGAAGCAGTTCACTGTAGATTTTTGTCTGGCTCACGCCTAATGTATGAAGCAGCTTGGCAGCAATACTGTCCCCATCCCGCACAAGTGCCAGGAGAATATGCTCGGTACCGGCAGCTTCCTGATTCTGCATGCGGGCAATATCCTCTGCCTCGTACAAAATACTCTGTGCGCGAGGTGTCAATTCCGGTTTTACAGCAAGGTCTCCCTGCGTCTCCGGTGCAATCAGTTTATCGATCAGCTGCATCAGACGATCTTCGGTAATTTTAAACTTCCGAAGAACGACAGCTGCTGTTCCCTTTCCTTCCTTTAACAAGCCCGCCAGCAGATGCTCGGTACCCACATAGGGATGTTCTGCATTCTGCGCGATTTTTTTCGCCTGATTAATGGCTGTACGGGCCGATGCTGTAAATGCATTGCTCATGTATAACTTTTCCTTCTATATAATATATAGATTCCGACGGAGATAAAATCAGCATTCGCCGTCGGGATTCTGTCTTACTACAAAAGCCCGGGATCTTATCCCGGGCTTTGACTTATCTTCAGCAATAATCCTGTATCTCAACAGTCATCAATGATTATCTGCCGCAGCATTTTTTGTATTTTTTGCCGCTTCCGCAAGGACACGGATCGTTTCTTCCGATTTTCTTATCTTTGATAATTGTACCGGACTTCTTCTGCTCAAGGTACAGTGCTTTTCTCTCATCTTCAGTGAAGATCGTCTCCCACTGCGGAAGATTGTAAAGCCAGTCTGCCTTTGCATCTACCATGTTCTTGTACAGAAGTGCTTTGTCAAATCCAAGATTAACGACCGTATCTTCTGTCATCTCCTCGATCGGGTTTTTCTCTTTCAGGCTGTCATTGATACCATCCAGAAATCCGGTCATAGTCATAACATCGATCTCGAACTTGTCAGCAAGCTCTTTCACTGTACCGCTGACTACCTCATCCGGGTTCTGAAGCAGTTTCTCATACATTCCTTTCTCAATAAGGAAATACTGCTCCCAGAATCTCTGAAGTTTACCTTTGTCTGCCTGCTGGTTATAGGCAACTGCCTGCCAATCCTGTAATAATGCCATATCTGTTCCACCTATTCTTAATTTCGTTATTTATCTATTATGGGCTGTCGAAACAACCACTCACTAGTATACTGGAATCCCTCCGGAATTGCAACACAGAAGATAGGAGCAAAACACCCGGGCATGTATGCCCGGGTGCTGTTCTTCTTTTGAATGCTTATTTTGTGTAATCGTAAAAACCGATTCCTGTTTTTCTTCCGAGTTTTCCGCCTCGTACCATTTTTCTCATCAGCGGATGCGGACGATACTTCGGATCGCCTGTCTCGGAATACAGAACTTCCATAATAGCCAGGCAAACGTCCAGACCTACCAGATCTCCCAGTGCAAGCGGTCCCATCGGATGATTAGCTCCAAGTTTCATTGCCGTGTCGATACCTTCTGCAGTTGCAATACCCTCTGCATAAATACCAACAGCTTCATTAATCATCGGAATCAGAATACGGTTTACAACAAATCCGGCACCCTCTTCAACCTGTACCGGAACTTTATTAATTTTCTCTACAATAGCTTTGATCTGCTCAACAGTCTCTGCGGGTGTATTCAGACCGGCAATTACTTCTACGAGTTTCATAACCGGAGCCGGATTGAAGAAATGCATACCAACTACCGGATGAGTAATTCCGGCACCGATCTCGGTAATCGACAGAGAAGATGTGTTCGTTGCAAAGATACAGCTTTCTTTACAGATGCTGTCCAGTTCTTTGAAAGTGGATTTCTTTACATCCATTCTCTCCAGAGCAGCCTCTACGATCAGATCACAGTCTCCGCAGATATCTTTTATACCGGTTGTAATACGTGCAAGCATATCATCCGCTGTACTCTGCTCCATCTTTCCTTTCTGAACTCTCTTTGCAAGACCAGCGGCGATTCTCTTCTTGCCGTTTGCTGCAAACTCTTCGTTGATATCACACAGACATACTTCAACCCCCTCATTCTGAACAAAAGCCTGTGCAATACCGGATCCCATAACACCTGCGCCAATAATTCCTACTTTCATTTTCTACACCTCACTAATACATTCAAGTCAAATTTTTTTAGTCTCTTTCTACAATCGTTGCGCAGCCCATGCCACCGCCGATACACAGTGTTGCAAGACCGCGTTTCGCATCTCTTCTCTGCATCTCATACAACAGGGTGACAAGAATACGGCAGCCGGATGCACCAACCGGATGTCCGAGTGCAATTGCACCTCCGTTTACATTCAGCTTCTCCTCCGGAAGATCCAGTTCCTGTTTTACAGCCAGGGACTGAGCGGCAAATGCCTCGTTTGCCTCGATCAGATCCAGATCCGCTACTGTAAGTCCGGTCTTTGCCAGTACTTTTTTTGTAGCTGCAACAGGTCCAACACCCATGATGGACGGATCCACGCCTGCAAGAGCACCTGCAGCAAAGTATGCCATCGGTTTGATTCCCAGTTCTTTTGCCTTTTCTTCACTCATAACGACAACAGCTGCAGCACCGTCATTGATACTGGATGCATTTGCGGCAGTTACAACACCGTCTTTTTTGAATGCCGGACGAAGTCTTGCAATACCTTCTGCTGTTGTTCCCGGACGCGGGCCTTCATCGGTATCAAAGATCACCGTTTCTTTTTTCTTTTTCACTTCAACAGGAACGATCTCTTCTTTGAATTTTCCGTCTGCAATTGCCTTTACAGCCTTCTGCTGAGAAGCTGCTGCAAATGCATCCAGAGCTTCTCTGGTAAGTCCCCACTGTTCAGCAACATTCTCTGCGGTAATACCCATGTGATAATCATTAAAAGCATCCCACAGCGCATCATTTACCATGGTATCGACCATAGTCGCATTGCCCATGCGATAGCCGTAACGCGCCTGCTTCATTGCATACGGTGCCATGGACATATTCTCCATTCCGCCTGCAACAACGATATCTGCATCACCGGCCATGATCATCTGGGCAGCCATGTTCACACAGTTTAATCCGGATCCGCATACCACATTCACGGTTACTGCCGGAACCTCTACCGGAATACCGGCCTTTACAGATGCCTGCCGTGCGACATTCTGTCCCAGACCGGCCTGAATAACACAGCCCATATACACATGGTCAACAGCCTCCGGGGCTAAACCGGCACGTTTAACCGCTTCGCGGATAACGATGGATCCCAGTTCCGGTGCCGGCGTAGTGGAAAGACTTCCTCCCATGCTGCCGATGGCGGTACGACATGCACTGGCGATAACTACTCTCTTACTCATTTTTTTACTCTCCTTGCTTTATATTACTTGTATTTTCTTTTTTTTTTTCGTGTTTTGTTATATTTTTGGCAAACAAAAACGCCTGTACCCTCTTCATGATGTTCATGTATTCGAGTGTACAGACGTTTCAGGTTTTAAAGCCTCTTTATCTAAGAATATCCGGATATCTTAGATTGATAATCCCATTGCAGTCGGCAGTGCAAGTGTGATTGCCGGAATGTATGTGATCAGGATCAGCGCGATGATCATGGCAATGATCCACGGCCAGATCGTCTTGGACAGTTTATTCAACTCAACATGTCCGATTGCAGATGCCATAAACAGGTTTGCACCCAGCGGCGGAGTTACGAAACCGATTGCAAGGTTTACAATGGTGATGATACCAAAATGAACCGGACTGACACCAAGTGCGGTAACAACCGGAAGCAGGATCGGCGTCATCAGAATGATACATGCGTTTGTCTCCATGAATGTACCCATGATCAGGTAGATCACGTTGATTACAAGCAGGATGATGATACGGCTGTCGGTAATGCCAAGGATGAACTCAGCAACATGCTTCGGAACCTGTGCCATGGACAGAAGACTTCCGAAACCGCTGGACATAGCGATAATGAACATAACCGGTGCAGCAATTGTCATGGAATGGCTGGCCAGATACGGCAGTGTCTTCACATCAACCTCTTTGTATATGCAAAGAGAAACAATGATACCAACAACGCAGCCAAGTGCAGCAGACTCTGTCGGTGTTACCAGACCGGAGTAGATACCACCAAGAATGATAACCGGAACGAGTAATGCCGGAATCGCATCAACCACGATCTTAGCAACTTCTTTAGCAGAATGATGTACTTTTTCCTTCGGAGTATAACCTCTCTGTTTGGAGGAGATGTAGCAGTACAGGCAAAGCATAACACCTACCAGGATACCTGCCGGAATACCTGCGGTAAACATGGAAGTAATGGATACACCTGCAGTTACAGCATAAACGACCATACAGATACTCGGCGGAATCATGGTACCGATGGTACCTGCAGCAGCAACCATGGAAGTTCCGTAGGCTCTGTCATATCCGCATTTAACCATCTCCGGAATCATCATCATACCGATTGCAGATACCGTAGCAGAACCGGTACCGGAAATAGCAGCAAAGATCATAGCAGCAACGATGGCAACCATTCCGATACCACCGGTGATGTTGCCGAAAATAAGGTTGGCAACATTAACAAGTCGTTTGGAAATACCGCCCTTTGCCATGATATCACCGGAGAAGGTGAACAGCGGGCAGGCAACCAGAAGGTAGGAAGCCCAGGATCCTGTTCCGATCTTGGTAATAGCAGAAAGGGAAATCTGGTGATAAACTTCAGAAGGAATAATTGTAGAACATCCAAGTGCAACCGCGATCGGAGCACCGCCGATCATCAGCACAAGGAAGATAACCAATAGCATAGGAATCATTATTTATTACCTCCCTTTTTCTTGGCATTCATTTCCTCAAGTTCTTTCAAAGCACGCTCTGTCTGTGTCTCTTTCAGTTCTTCAACAACGTATTCCGGATAGCAGAAGGTCTCCAGTGCGCCGGAGTAAACACCCTCTTTGTCTTCAAACAGTTCCCAGGATTTGTTGAAGGTCTTCACTTTCCATCTCAGTGTCTGGAACAGACGGATGATACAGAAGCCCAGTCCCAGCGGAGCGGAAATGTACATCCAGTTCTGGCTGACATTCATGGATTCTGCACGGTTATTCAGTGTAGCAACTTTGATGCAGACCTGAAGAGAACCGACAAAAAGTGCAACAAACAATGCAAGAAGGATGAGCTGGATAATAACCATGATCACCTTCTGTACCTTCTCAGGTAATCTCTGACGGAATACGTCGATCTGAATATGGCTGTTCATACGTGTTGCGTATGACAGACCAATATAGGTAACCCATACATGAAGATAACGGGTCACTTCCTCAGCCCAGTTTAAACCGTGGCCGACAATGTTTCTCATAACGATCTGAACAGTGATAACAATCAAAATAGCGGCGAAGAACAAACCGCAAAGCAATACTTCGGCATTGAGGTCAAGCCATTTCAGTACTTTTTTCATTGGCAACTCCTATCATATAAGACCGGCGGCCCATCGGGCCGCCAGTCCTCCACTTAAAGCTGGATTTTTACTAGCAACTTATCTTGCTGCTTCAACGTATTCATGTACAGTGTTGTATACGTCTTCGCCTGCCGCAGCTTTGATGGACTCAACAGTAACCGGCTGCATAGCTTCTTTCAGTTTTTCTTTCTCAGCCGGATCCATCTCAGTGATGGTCAGACCATACTCATTTGTGAACTTGTCTGCCAGATTCTGCAGATCTTTCTGATAAGCATCTTTCTGCCACTCATAGGAATCTTTGATGCACTCATCAACCAGAGCTCTGTCTGTCTCGTTGAGGCCGTCAAGCCATACCTTGGAACCAACTACCCAGTCCATGGTGAATACATGGTCTGTCAGTGTTACATATTTCTGTACTTCATAGAAGGAGAAGTCGTTGATGGTGGAAAGAGCGGACTCCTGTCCATCAAGCAGACCCTGCTGCATGGATACGAACAGCTCATTCCAGTCAACGGATGTCGGAGATGCACCTGCTGCATTCCATGCATCGATCTGAATAGTGGAATATCCACGAAGAGTCAGTCCCTTCATATCTTCCATTGTCTTAACTTCTTTTTTGTTGTTGGACAGCTCACGGAATCCAAGTCCGTATACGCAGAGACCCTGCATATTTACAGACTGCCATGCGTCATTCAGATACTGTCCGCCTTCGCCCTCAAGGAATCTGTGTGCATGAGCCAGATCATCAAACATATAATACTCATCAAGAGTAGCAAGCTGTGTAACCTGTGTCTCATATGCTACCGGGTTCAGAGTAAGCATCTGGATGTCGCCGGTCTGCAGCATCTCGAAGCTTGCATCGGAGTCTGCCAGAACGCCGTTGTAATATACAGTTGCAGTTACACGTCCGCCGGATTTCTCTTTCAGTTCATCAGCGAACATCTGAAGAGCCTGTCCGGAGATGGATGCCTCTGTCAGAACGGTTCCGATCTTGATCTCCATTTTGTCGCCCTGTGTGTAGTCAACATCACCTGCTGCCGGAGCTGCAGATGTTGCTGCTGTCTCTGCAACGGCTTCGCTTGCAGCTGCTGTAGATGCTGCTGCCGGAGCTTCTTCTGCTTTGCTTCCGCATCCAACCATAGATGCTGCCATTGCAGTACCAAGTACTACCGCTACGATCTGTTTTGTTCTCTTCTTCATGTTTTTTCCTCCACTTTTTTGATTATTATCCAAGAATTCGCCGATACGCACCGTTCGAACGAATGCTTGCCTCTTTAGCGACTCTCCACTTTCCGTCAATGAACTCGATCCAGCATTCGCACATCTCCAGATCTTCAAACGGTTCGAAAGCGAGGTCTTTACCCGGTCCGTTCGGTCCGATTCCGCCCTTCGCACCAGCCAGATTATAAACGACCTGGCCGAAGCGGAAACCATCCTTCGGATTGCCGGTACAATGAATATCTACAAATATGCAGTCCAGATCCGGGAAACGGGATAAGGCACAAAGCGTATCCCATACCACATGTTCGGAACCGTTCAGATTCGCACCGCCGTCACGCTGTTCCTGCAGACCGTCATAATAAAAATCGTATACACGGCCAACCTGTTTGTGCTTCCAGATCAGCATGGTGTAAGCCTGGAACAGATCTGCAATATCCTGCGGTTTTTCATATTTGCAGTTCTTAACTATTTCCTCATAATACGCTCTCTCAGCGAGGATCTCTTCTCTTGTCATTTCTGTAATCTTTTTTTCGGATTGTTTCATGATAAAAGCCTCCTCTCTGATCAGTCCATCGTACAGACAGCTTCCACACAGTCGATACTGTACATCGTACAGTCTCTGGTGATCAGCCAGCTGCCATCGATAAGTTCAACAGTTGCCATACTCATAGAAATCATTTCGTCCGGATTCAGAGCCTTACCGGTTGCCGGACCGTAGATACTATAGTTTAAGTTGTTTCCTTCCATAACGAAGTAACGCCATACTTTGTAGCAGGTCTCACTCTTCTTTACTGCAAAGCAATCTCTCATCTGAAGTTTCAGGTTCGGAATGCAGGAGCAGAATTTCATTGTTTCCTGCATGATCGCATGACTGCCTTCGAAAAGGACACCGTTCTCGCGATACAATTTTGCATCATCTGCATAGATATCATAGATGCTTCCGATCCACTTGTGATCATAGATCAATTCCGTGTACAATCTGATATACTCTGCCATGGAAGCTTCATCTGTTACTTCCAGTGTTTTGATCTTGGCATCGACTTCCATCATGGCATCGTACAGCTTATCTGCCAGGTACATATCCCTTGCCTCCTTTTTTTATATTGATTTTCTGACTCAGCGCGTCCATCACGCACCACCTGTTTATTTATAAAGCAATAAGCGTGCCAACTGATTCCAATAAAAAAATGTGACTTTTTCCTAATAAAAATACCCGTTTTTCTCTCAACTTCGTCATTGAAGAAAAAAACGGGTATGCATTTACGCATCATTTGTTCATTTTTGCATCACTGCCCATGAACCATTTTCGCATCTATAGTATTACTGCCGTAATTATTTGATCAGACGGCCTTTCTCATCATGATGCTCATCATATTTGATATCAGAACAGCCCATGAATCCAAGCGGATTGCGGAATCCAAGCGGGTTGATACCAACCGGGAAGTCTGTCATGATCTCTTTGATCAGCTCAGCAAATCCATCGGTAACACGCTCAACCATCTTGTCACCTTTTTCTTTGGTTGCACGGCTCGGCTCACCGATAACACCGTACGGAAGATCATCTTTCTCCATCAGAGCAAAAGTACCGCCGAAGTGATACATCTGCCACGGATGAGAAGCTTCGCCCGGAGCCATTTTCCATTTTCCGTCTACCAGTTTGGTTCCGTAGGAATCTACTGCCGGAGTCTTGCCGTCATCCTCGAATACCAGATCCATATGCATCTTGTCCGGATACAGGGACAGACCCATGGAAGACTCAGCCTCATCTGCATGCCACATAAAGGTATCCAGTACTTCTTTGTCATCACGAAGGAAATCATACCAGTTGGAAACCATGGTGAAGTATCCTTCCATACCCAGTTTGTGTACTGCTGTATACATGGAGCTGTCCTGGCCGTGTGCAGACAGAATCAGGAATTTGTTGAATCCAGCATTAGCAGCACCTGCAATGATGTCATGAAGCAGAGCAATGTTTGTCTCATAGTTCAGCGGAATGGTGCACGGCATACCCATATGCATGTACGGATGTCCGCCGTACATCGGGCACGGAAGTACGGTAGCACCGGATTTCTCTGCAACTTTCTCAGCAAGACCGATAGCATTGAAGCTATCCATACCTGTCGGGCAGTGAGCGGAATGCTGCTCAATAGCACCGATCGGGAGGATCGCGAAGTCGTTCACCTCTTTGATATATTTCAGGTTAACCTGTGCGGAGTTGTCCTGGAACCATACAGAATCTCTTCCCTCTTCCGGTCTCTTAAAAACTTTCTGTTCTTTCAGCATTGTCTTTTCGTCCTTTCTTTGTTGACATTTGTATTTACAGTATAACAGTCTTTTCTGACCTGTTATACCGGTAAACCCTATTTTGTTTGCCGTCTACGAAAAATTAACTGGATTTTTCGTATTTTTTGTATATCTATTACGGTTTTAACAGAATCTTATTTCTGTATACTTTCTTCTCACGAACAAGCTTGATCATGTCGGAAACTTTCTCCAACGGCTCAACATGTGTGATCAGCGGTTTTACATTGATCTTTCCGGTTGCCATATAATCCAGAACGGCATCAAATACGTTCGGGCTGGCGAGTGTACAGATCAGGTCCAGGTTCTTAACAATAACCTGATTCATCGGAATCGGAATCTCCTGCAGTGTATACCAGCTGATAAATACGATCTTGCCGTTCGGCTTCACTGCTTTGATTGCCTGATTCACAGCCATAGCATTTCCGGTAGACTCGATGATGACATCCGGACCTCCGTCTGTAAGGCGGATAACTTCTTCAACGGTATCTACGTTATGATAGTTGATCGTTGCATCTGCACCGCACTCTCTTGCTACTGCAAGCTTTTCATCCCAGCTGCCGGATACGATAACCTGTGATGCACCATTCAGTTTTGCGAACTGTGCTGCCAGCTGTCCGATCGGTCCGTCACCCATGATCAGAACTTTGGATCCCATGGTGATATTGGCACGCTTTACTGCGTATGCAGCAGTTCCTGCCGGCTCAACCAATGCTGCTTCCTCCATGGAAACACCATCCGGAATCTTGTACAGATGTCTCTGTGGAGCAGCGATTTTCTCTGCAAAAGCACCCTGACGGTTTCTATAGGAACCGATAACCTCACGATTCGGACAGAGATTGTAGAATCCTTTACGGCACATCGGGCATTCGCCGCATCCAAGGCTTACATCGGCAGTAACACGATCACCTACTTTGAATCCCTTTACATCCTTACCGACTTTGATAACAGTACCGGACCACTCATGTCCCGGAATGATCGGATATTTGGTCATTCCGTTTTTGATATGTACCATATCACCGGTAAGCAGATCCATATCGGTTCCGCAGATACCTGCATACTCAACTTTTGCAACAACCTCGTTGTCTTTCATCACCGGATCCGGAACTTCATTTACCTGAATAACTTCCGGCTCCATGAACTGAACTGCTTTCATTTATTTCCTCCCTGGTTTTCAAACCTTCAAACATTCGCCATGACGCATGGGAACAGCCTTGCAATCGGTATCCAGTTTTTTCATCGTTTTTGAAAAATCTGCAGGATTGCATCCGCAGTGTTCCAAAAATGTCCAGTAATGACACGGAATCGCAAGATCGGCGCCGACAAATGCAGCTGCCTTTGCCCCTTCTTCTGCATTCATATTTCCAAACTGACCGTTGATACACACAACTGCGATATCCGGATGCAGTTCTTTTACCACACTGAAAATGTCCTCACGATAGGAGGTATCACAGGAGAAATAAATTCTGTGACCACCCATTTCAACAATATATCCGATTGCATCCGGTGCCATAGTGCCGTGATCAGCATCTACAACGTCTACAATGATATCTCCCAGAAGGAGACGACTTCCCGGTTCCACTTCAATATACTGTTCTTCGCGAATACCCATTTTGCGGAGTTCCTCAACGCAGCTTGCAGGAGCTGTGAACAGCGTTTTTTTACAAGATGCAATAATCGGAACAGAATCGTAATCCAGATGATCAAAATGATGATGCGATATCAGGTAATAATCCGGTTTGAGATCGCTGGGAGAGATCAACTTCGGAGAGATTCTCTTAAATCCTCGCATTCGCTCACCATAATCGGATAAATACGGGTCGATCACAAGTTGTCTTCCGGAACTGTCTTTTAACAAAAACCCGGCCTGTCCCAGCCAGAAAATGGCCAGCTCGCCTTCATTTACCCAGGTAGAAGCAATATCGTTTGCTAATCCCATCGCGTTTCCGCTCCTCTCTTATCTCATCTATTCTCTCATTTAAACAGCTTCATTTTGCGAACAATCGTTGACTGATTGACGCCCAGAGCCTCCGCTGCCGCTCTGGTATTCTTGTATTTCTCCATAGCTCTGGTAATGATCTGCTGCTCAGCCCGCTGCAAAGCGTCTTTGAGATTCAGATCGTCATCCAGTTCAAGCGGTTCAACCGCCTGCGTTGTTTCCTCTTCTTTCATAAATTGTCTTGGCAAAGCAGCCACATCGATTTTCTCACCATCCGACATGATGATCAGATTTTCTACAATATTCTGCAGTTCCCGGATGTTTCCGGGCCAGTCATAATCCATCATGGCAAGAATCGTATCACCGGTAAACACCCGCTCGATCTGATGTTTTTTACAGAAATTGTCTGTAAACACATTGATCAGCTGCGGAATCTCCTCTCTTCTTTCCCGAAGCGGAGGTACCTCCAGCGTAACGACATTCAAACGATAATACAGATCCTTTCGGAAAGTCTCTTCCATTACCATCTTATCCAGATCGCGGTTGGTCGCTGCAATAACACGTACATCCAGCTGGATGGGTTTTGTACCGCCAACTCTGACAATTTCCATTTCCTGAAGAACACGAAGCAGTTTTACCTGCAGATGCATAGGAAGTTCCGCAACTTCGTCAAGGAAGATCGTTCCCTTATCCGCAAGTTCAAACATTCCCATTTTTCCATTCCGGTCCGCACCGGTAAATGCACCTTTTTCATATCCAAAAAGTTCCGATTCCAATAGATTTTCCGGAATTGCGCCGCAGTTTACCTTGATAAACGCCTTGCCGGCACGTTTGCCTTCACGAACAACTTCTCTGGCAATAACTTCCTTTCCTGCACCGGACTCACCGAGTATCAGAACTGTCGAATCGAATCGACTGACTCTTTCCACTCTTTCCATGAGCAGTTCCATCTTCTTGGAAGCAACGACAATGTCTTTGGATCTTCCCTTCTTTGCATTATTTACATTAAGAAGAGCATCCATCTCCTGCCGCTGTTCATGGATGATCTGATCTTTCATCCTCATGTCAGACATGAGCTTTTTGATCTCGGTCAGATTACGCACATTATTGACAATGTACTTAATATTCCCTTTCTCATCCAGAATCGGTGTTGCAGCAATAGCAACGTGCAGTTTTGTCTTGTAGTTATATCCCATCATGGACACGGCCTTCTTGGTCTTGATAACCTCCATAACCGCGGAACTTTGGAATATTTTTTCCTCGATCAGCTCTGCACAACTTTTACCGATCAGATCCTTTTTACTGACACCAATCATTGACGCATTCGTGTCATTGACATAAATGACCTTTCCTTCTCCATCGGTGATCCATATACCATCCTTGGAGCAGTCCAGAATCATTCCCAGATCCTCCACGCCAAAAACCTGATCAGACAGGGTCTTCTCTACTTTTTCCAAACGACTGGTGCCTTCCTTTTTTATCTCGGTCATTCCTGTTTTTCCTTTCCGAACCCGTTCCAGAGCTCTCTGCAACAGCTCATAAGCATCATTGCTATTCTAACACGGAACAAGGGTTCGGAATAGTTTCATCTCTTTATTCCAGCTTCCGATTAGTAGAGGCAGCCTTCCAGCCAGGAATAGCGCTCATCAAACTGAACGCGATATACCTTCTCATCTTTTCCTGCAAGGCCCCACAGCAGATATACGACAGAACCTGCCATCGCAACGGTTGTATGGAATCCGGACGGAAGTGCAATTGCTGTATTACTCTCTTCGATTACATTTACCTCATCCCAGATCTTTTTGCCGTTCTCATCCAGATCATATCCATGCTGATACAGTCCGCCTTTTCCATCCGGACTTCCGCTGGTTACCTGGAAGGAGAAGATCTCATCCAGAACACACTCTTTCTCTGTCCAGTAATCATGTCTGTGTGCCGGGAATCCGATCCAGCCGCCCGGTACAGATACAGACTCACCTACGATCAGTTTCTTTGTGATGCTGTCATTGTGTTTACCCGGCTGTCCAAAAATAAATCTGTATTTTCTCTTGTAGATGTATTCTCCCGGCTCGCCTTCTTCCACATTTTCCGGCGGGCAGAAATACGGAGTATTTCCCTCTTCGCACCATGCGGTGAATACACGTGCTTCCATACCGTTCTCACTGTACAGTTTTACTTTTGCCTTCGGCGGAATGTACAGAGCGGTCGGCAGATCGTCATATACATTTGTTCTTGTACCTTTCACACCGTCCAGTACAACCTCTCCGTTATACTCGACCCATGCAGTGAAATCACCGCTCTGCAGTACAAGTGCATGCTCTTCTCCGGTAACCTCATACTCATAGGTCTGTCCTGCATTCAGAAGAATGCGGCCGAAGCCCATGAAGTGCATATCGGAATTTGCTTTGGAAATTACAGACTCATATCCGTTCAGATCCTGAAAACGATAAACCTGTGTAAATGACATTACTTTATCCTCCTGTCAGCTCTTCTGCTGAAAATTATTTACTCTTGAATGTATTTCTGTTTACGAAAAATTCCGGTGTCTGTCCTTCCAGTACTTCCACAACGCCTTTTGCACTGTCCATTGCCATTGCCAGAAGTGCTTCATCGGTAAGTGCAGCGTTATGCGGAGATACGATCACATTATCCAGATCGAACAGCGGGTTGTCATCCTGCGGCGGCTCCTGTTCGAATACATCCAGACCAGCTCCGGCGATCACACCGTTTTTCAATGCTTCATACAGAGCTTCCTCATCTACGACCGGGCCTCTGGATGCATTGATCAGCATAGCACTGTTCTTCATTTTGCCGAAGAATTCTGCATTGCACATATGTCTGGTATCCGGCAGAAGCGGAACGTGTACACTGATAAAATCACTCTCTGCAATCAGTGTATCCATGTCACAGAGTGTGACATTCAGTGCCTTTGCATCCTCCGGATTGCCGTAAGGATCGCTTGCAAGCACCTTCATGTCCATCGCACTGACTTTTTTTGCAAGCATCTTTGCAATACGTCCAAAGCCAACCAGACCAAGTGTCTTGCCTTTCAGTTCCAGATTCACATAAGCATTTCTCTTCTTGAATCCGCCATTGCGTGTAGCGGTGTCCAGTAGCACCATATTTTTGGAAAGTGCCATGATCAGAGCCAGTGAATGCTCAGCAACAGCATTCAGGTTGGAGAACGGAGCATTTACCACATAGATTCCAAGCTCCGAAGCTTTTTCAACATCAATATTATCAACACCGATTCCGTGTTTTGCCACTACCTTCAGATTCGGAAGCTGCTCCATCATTTCTCCTGTGATCTTCGCGGAGCGAATCAGGATCGCATCACAGTCAGCAGCCTGTGTAAGAATATCTTCGCTCTTTACCGAAGTTCCCTGAACAACTTCACCATGCTCTTTCAAGAATGCGACTGCATTCTCATGAATTTTTTCGGTAAGAAAAATCTTCATAATTTTTGCCTTTCTTAGCTTTCTTTGATCTGCTTGATCAGATTTTTACCCCATCCGAGGATCGCTCCCTGGTCGCTTCCGAGCAGAATGTACTGCACGCCGCGGTCGATCAGAGCTTTTGCAGCCTGTGCATTTGCAGCAGTGGTACCAACTGCCATGCCGCTCTTTACACATTTATCGATTACTGTGTCGATGGCACCTTTTACTTCCGGATCTCCCGGGAAGCCGGTCTTGCCGTAAGACTGAGACAGATCCATCGGTCCGATAAAGATTACATCGATACCCGGAATGGTAAGGATCTCATCGATATTCTCCACGCAGGTCTTTGTCTCGCAATGCGATACGACCATTGTATTCTCGTTCGCCATCTCGATATACTCCGGAATACTGCAGGAGCCGTATCCGCATGCACGAACACTCGGAGAAAATCCACGAACACCAAGCGGCTGGTATTTCACGCTCTGTACAAGAGCTCTTGCCTCATCCGGTGTATCTACGTTCGGAACCTGAACTCCCATGTATCCAAGATCAAGATTCTGAAGGATTTCAACCTGGTTGTTCTCACGCACACGAACGATCGGCGTAATTCCGAAGGCTTCGGCAGCACGAAGAATATTGGTGAGCTGCTCACGATCCATTGCCACATGCTCCGTATCAAGGACGAAGAAATCGAAACCTGCAAGCGCCAGAACCTCGGCTACAAGCGGATCGTTGATTTTTGCAAAAGTACCGATCACCGGTTCTCCGGCTTTAATTCTTTTTTTCAGTTCATTTACTCTCATTTTGTTTCTCCTTTATTCCGGAAGATTCCAATGGAAAGTATCCAGATATGGTTTTAATTTACGCTGACGATATTCCTCCACATCACGGTCGCTCCAGTCATACAGACCTTTGCCTGCCAGAAGACCGGTGGTTCCAGCTTCGATACCCTTATTCACGATATCCTGGATCTCTGTCGTTCCGCAAAGATCCGGGTAAACATTCAGAGCAATGCTCTTCTCCAGATCAAAACCTACATCATCGAAATACTCCAGCAGACCGATGGATGCATAACGCATGCCAACCGCATATTTGATGGATTTATCAATATCCTCAACGGTTGCCACTCCCTGCTCTACCAGATACAGTGATTCTCTGAAAAGTGCCTGTGCCAGACGATTTACAATAAATCCGGCAGCATCTTTGTGAAGAACTACGACCTGACGATCCATGCTTTCCAGAATTCTCTTTGCCTTTGCCAGAATCTCCGGTGTTGTTGTGCTGTTTCCTACCAGTTCAACAAGCGGAAGCAGATGTGCCGGCTGGAACGGATGTGCAACGATCAGTCTTTCTTTCACCTTCACATGCTCGGCCAGCTGTTCAGCTGTGATCGAAGACGTACTGGATGCAATAATCGTATCGGAAGCAACAACAGCTTCAATGTTGGCATATACTTCCTTCTTAACATTGATATTCTCCAGTGTAGCTTCAAATACAAATTCACAGCCGTCCAGTGCGGAATAATCGCAGTAGATATGCAGCAGCTTTCTGGCTGCTTCAATATTGGCCTCTGTTACCAGACCATAAGATGCCAGATCTGCAAAGTTTTTCTCAAAAGTATTAATACATCTTTCTTTTTCGGCTTCGTTGTAGGCAATAACGGTTGTATCAAAACCGTTTCCTGCAGACAGAGTCGCATAACAGGCTCCGATGTTGCCTGTACCGACAACACCAATTTTTTCTTTTGCCATTTGCAATCACCTCTTATAACGAAGCCCGCAAAGCGGGCTTTCGATCAACGATCAATCAATATGTGCCAGTTTCTTAGCCAGTTCCTTCTTGCCGTTCATATCACACTGACGGGAGATAACGATTCTCTGTGCCTGCGGAGAACCTGCACCATGCATGGACTCGGTACGATATCCGACAGCAGCGGTTCCCAAAGTCATATTCTCGATCAGACGGAAGATCTTCAGACGATCCTCCATGCTTACAGCTGAAGTTCCCTGCAGATATTTCTTAACCATCGGACCAACTTCCGGAGAATTCATATCAGCCTCAGACGGAGCGGTTACCATCAGACCTCCGGCAATATCCTCTGCCAGTCTGGTGATCTCATACGGAAATCTGGTAACGTTCTGTTTGCATACGTTTGCAAGAAGCAGATCGATCATATAGTTTCCGGATGCTGTCTTTGTACCCTGTGCAGAACATGCAATACCGCAGCTGTACAAAGTCTCATTCAGATGAGTCATCTCGATTAGTTTGTCTTTAACATGGGAAGCTTTCTGCACACCGTTGAAATCAGCCGCAAGTGCAGTTGCACCGATCAGTACATCGCCGACACCGACTTTGCAGCCGCCGTAGCTCTGTCTGTGATATCCGGCAAAACGTTCAACCAGCATGCCGGCAAAATCATACTCTCCGTTCAGGAAAATACGGTCATTCGGTACGAATACATGATCAAATACAACAAGAGCCTCCATACCGCCGTATACGCTGTTTCCAACGTCAATGGTGGTTCTCTCTTTCTTTCTTGTATCACAGGACTGACGGCCTACGATAATGGTAATGCCTTCGGTATCGGTCGGAACCGCAAAGGACACTGCGTAATCTTTGTCAGCTTCTCCCATGGCGATGGTCGGCATAACAAGTACTTCGTGAGAGTTAACAATACCTGTCTGATGCGCTTTTGCACCGCAGACAACGATGCCGTCTTCTCTCTGCTCTACAACATGCAGATACAGATCCGGATCTGCCTGTTTATGAGGCGGAAGGGAACGATCCCCCTTCGGGTCGGTCATTGCACCGTCAACGGTATAGTCTCTGGACTGTACCATCTCCAGGAATTTTCTGAAGTTTGCATGATACGGCGTACCGTATTTCTGATCCACTTCATAGGTCGTGCTGAATACAGCGTTCATGGCATCCATGCCAACGCAGCGCTGGAAACAGCTTGCCGTCTTCTGTCCGAGAAGTCTCTGCATTTTTACTTTATTAACAAGATCCTCGGTACTTCTGTGAATATTGGTGAATCGATTGATTCTTTCTCCGTTATCCAGAACGACTGTCATCAGATCCCGGTACTCTTCTTCCTGTGCCAGATCATAGGTTGCACGAACCGAGTTAAGAGATGGACGAAGAATCGGATTATCTACCGAATTCTCAACTTTCTCTCCAAAAAGCCAGATATTCATATGCAGATTGCGGATGCTCTCCACATACTGCTCACCTGTCATTAATGCCATAGCAATTTCCCTTTCTAATCCCTCACGCATGCTTCACATGCTGCATAACTGTTCTATACAGTACTTATCTGTAAACGAAATTTTTCTCTTTTTCTTTACGCAGGAAGGCGCCCATACCGATTTGCTTATCCTCTGTTGCATTGCATACTGCAAATGCCTGCTGCTCAAAATCAATACCGGTAACAATATCGGTCTCGATACCGCGGTTTACGCAGCGTTTTGTCTGCTGTACGGCAATCTGTGCATTCTTGATGATCTCATCAGCCAGTGCAAATGCTGCATCCATCAGTTCTTCCGGAGCGGTTACCTTATTAACAAGACCGATGCGGTATGCCTCCTGTGCATTGATCATTCTTCCGGTGTACAGAAGTTCTTTTGCGATTCCTGCGCCAACCAGTCTCGGAAGTCTCTGTGTGCCGCCTGCACCCGGCGTGATTCCCAGGCCGACTTCCGGCTGACCGAATTTTGCTTTTTCGGAAGCAATGCGAATATCACATGCCATGGCAAGCTCACATCCGCCGCCCAGTGCAAATCCGTTAACAGCAGCAATAACCGGTACACGAAGATTCTCAATACGAAGGTTCAGATCGGTCCCCTGTTTGCCCCATGCGATTGCACCTGCAGCTGTCAGCGGACACATTTCGCTGATATCAGCTCCGGCAATAAACGCTTTTTCAACACCTGTAATGATGCAGACATACACATCTGTATCCTTCTCAACTTCTGCTACTGCATTCTCGATCTCAGTCATGAAAGCTGCGCTTAAAGCGTTGAGCTTTTTCGGATTGTTTAATGTAATCAGACCCACATGGCCTTTCTTCTCATATAATACTGTGCTCATCGTTTATTCCCTCTTTTCTATAATTTCCTCCCGTCCGAGGACGGGAGGTTTCCATTCTGTTGATCAGATCTCTTCCAGTTTCTTAGCCAGCTTCGGCAGAATCACTTTCAGATCACCAACGATACCCAGGTCAGCAACTTTGAAGATCGGTGCGCCTTCATTTTTGTTAATGGCAACGATCAGCTCGGAGCCTTCCATACCGGCTACATGCTGGATAGCACCGGAAATACCGCATGCCAGATACAGCTGCGGACGAACGGTCTTGCCGGTCTGACCGATCTGCAGATCTTTAGCCAGCCATCCCTGGTCGATGACAGCACGGGAACCGCAGAGATCAGCGCCCAGAGCCGCAGCAACGTCTTTGACCATCTGCATATTCTCTTCGCTTCCGATACCGCGTCCTGCCGAAACAAGCATCTTGGACTCTGTGATATCAGCTGCTTTCTTCTTAAACATAACAACTTCGCGAATCTTGACCTTGGAATCGCATCCGGTAAGATCAACATCAACCTTCTCTACAGAACCGGTTCTTGTCTCGTCTTTCTCCAGCGCCTGCATAACACCCGGACGAACGGTTGCCATCTGCGGACGATGATCGGCACACATAATGGTTGCCATAATATTTCCGCCGAATGCCGGTCTGGTCATAGCCAGAAGTTTTGTCTCCTCATCGATCTCCAGTTTTGTACAGTCAGCTGTCAGACCAGTTTTTACTCTTGCGGAAATTCTCGGTGCAAGATCACGGCCGATACTGGTTGCTCCATACAAAACGATATCCGGCTCATACTCTCTGATAACTTTGGTTGTTGCAGCTGCATACGGCTCGGTCAGATACTCTTTCAGCATCGGATCATCAACTACAAGCACACGGTCCGCACCGTATGCGATCAGCTCGTTTGCTTTATCGGCGATTCCGCTTCCCAGAACAACTGCTACCAGCTCCTGTCCGAGAGTATCTGCAAGAGTTCTGCCTTTTCCAAGCAGTTCCAGAGTTACTTTGCTGATCACACCATCTCTCTGTTCTGCCATTACAAATACATTTTTGCTCATTTGTCTTTTCTCCTCCTGCTTAAATCAGATGTTTTTCCTGCAGTTTGCCGATAATAGCATCAACAGCCTCGTCTGCAGTAATATCTTTCAGAATAGTACCTGCGCCCTTTGCCTCTTTTACGAAGGATTTTTTAACGCGGGTCGGAGAACCTTTCAGACCAATGTTTCTGGTGAACTCTGCAGCTTCTTCCTCGCTGAGGTCAGCGATCAGATCCTGATATCCCCAAACAGCTACTTCTTTTTCTCTGTATGCATCAAAACATCCGCCGACTGTCATATATCTCGGTGTAAAGCTCTCACCCAGTGTTGTGATCAGAACCGGCATCTCTGCCTCCAGAACATGATACCTGTCCTCGAACTGTCTCTTAACAACAACTTTGTTCTCTTCAACCTCTACAGATTCTGCATAGCTGATCTGCGGAAGGCCGAGATGCTCAGCGATCTGCGGACCAACCTGAGCGGTATCTCCGTCGATTGCCTGACGGCCTGCAATGATCAGATCATAATCCAGTTTCTTTACAGCCTGTGCAATGGTTGTGGAAGTTGCCAGGGTATCTGCGCCTCCGAACTCTCTGCCGGAAACAAGAACGCCTTTATCACATCCCATAGCAAGTGCTTCACGAATTGCCTTCTCTGCCTGCGGCGGTCCCATGGATACTACCGTTACGGCAGCTCCTGTCTTCTCTTTGATCTGAAGAGCAGCTTCGATTCCTGCTTTGTCATCCGGATTGATGATGCTCGGTACGCCGTCACGAATCAGTGTATTAGTTTTCGGATCGAGTCTGACCTCAGTGGTATCCGGTACCTGTTTGATACAAACAATGATATTCATTCTTATCATCCTTTCAGTTTTCTAATGTATTCGACATGCTGCCGCTTCCTGCTGCGGAAACGACGTTATTTATCCGCAACAGAATTATTTCAGCATGGAACCTGAAATAACCATCTTCTGAACTTCGCTGGTTCCTTCATAGATCTCTGTAATTCTTGCGTCACGCATCATACGCTCCAGCGGATACTCACGAATGTATCCATAACCGCCGAACAGCTGCAGACATTTGGTCGTTACTTCGCTTGCAAGCTGGGAGCAATACAGTTTTGCCATTGCAGCATTAACGGAATAGTTCTGTTTGTTGTCTTTCATGCGGGCAACTTTGTAAACCAGCATCTGACCAGCTTCAATTTTTGTGCGCAGCTCAGCAAGTGTGAACTGTGTGTTCTGGAATGCAGCGATCGGTCTGCCGAACTGTTTTCTTTCTTTAACATATTTGATAGTCTCTTCCAGTGCACCTTCTGCAAGTCCCAGTGCCTGTGCAGCGATACCAACACGGCCTGTATCCAGGGTCTGCATGGCGATTTTGAATCCCTGTCCCTCTTTGCCAAGCAGGTTTTCTTTCGGAACACGCATGTTCTCGAAGATCAGCTCACAGGCATCGGATGCACGGATACCCATCTTTTCTTCTCTCTTGCCTACCGTGAATCCCGGAGTTGTACGCTCCACGATAAATGCAGAACATGCACGGCTCGGTTTCTGAGTCTTGTCTGTAACAGCAATTACAATAAATACATCTGCGTGTGCAGAGTTTGTAATAAAGATCTTGGATCCGTTGATTACATAGTCATCTCCGTCAAGTACTGCAACTGTCTGCTGTCCGGCAGAATCGGTACCTGCATTCGGCTCTGTAAAACCGAAAGCGCCAAGCCACTCACCGCTGAGCAGTTTCGGCAGGTATTTCTGTTTCTGTGCTTCTGTTCCGAACTGGTTGATCGGATTTGCACACAGAGAACAATGTGCTGAGTAAATGGTTGTTGTGCTCAGGCATTTTTTAGCGAGTTCCTCAATACTGATAACATAAGCGAGGTTGTCTACTCCCTGTCCACCGTACTCCTTCGGGAATGCCATTCCCATGAAGCCGTATCTTCCAAGCTTCTCCACGGTTTCAACTGGGAATCTTTCTTCTTCGTCGATCTCGCGAGCGATCGGTTTAAGTTCGTTCTCGGCAAAAGAAGCGCACATCTCTTTTAACAGAACGTGCTCCGGTGATAACTGAAAATCCATATTTTGCTCCTCCATGCAACTTTGTTTTTTATTTTTATTAACAGCAAATCCCGTGCCAACTTATCCAGCTGACAGAAATCTGCGTGTTTTCTGTGTTTATCCGGTATGAGCCGGATATGTGCGATGCATATACGCATCGCATAGACCTTCCATCGAACTGATTTGCATAAATAAAAAAGGCGCCGTGCCGTAGAAGCACAACGCCCTGCAAAACCACTGAACCAGATTCTTTATTTGTATGTATTCGGTCTTCTGTCACGAATCGAAGTATAATATCCGCTGCGCAGACGGTTGGTTTCTTCCAGATCCAGTTCTGCATAGATATATCCTTCTTCCGGCTCCATCAATTCACAGATCGGCCTTCCCATCGGACTCAGAATGCGGCTGTGGCCGGAAAACGATAAAATACGGTCTCTTCCGACACGGTTGGAGCTCACAACATGAAGAGAATTGTCAAATGCTCTTGCTGCGGTCACCAGATCCCAGTCATAGAGATGCGGATCTTCCCAGTTAGTGGAAATTGCCAGCATTTCGGCGCCCATTCGCGCCAGTGTACCGGCCGCTTCCGGGAAGGATGTATCATAACAGATCATCATTCCGACTTTTCCAAAGTCAGTTTCCGCTACTTTCCATTCCTCACCTGCTACGCACCATTTTTTCTCATCCGCAAACGGATGGATCTTGCGGTAATTCTCAACCACTTCTCCGTCACGGCCTATCATGATCATACTGTTATACATATCTTCGCCGCCGTCTTCTGCATAGCCGTAAGCAATGTAGGTGCGGCAGATCCTTGCCATGATTTTCATTGCTTCCAAAGCATCTCCATGCTCCGGCGTCTCTGCCATTGCACGGAATTCTTCCTTTGTTGCATCATATCCATTGATTGCCAGTTCCGGAAAAAGGATCAGATCCACAAACGGATGCTCAGCCTTGACCGATTCGATCCAGCTTCCCATCTTACGGATATTTGCCGCCTTGTCATTTGTGACAGGCGCAAACTGGATGCATGCAACGGATGCTTTTTTTGTCGGTCCGCCATGTTCATAATCTCTTGCATACTGTACGCATGCGGTTGATGTTTTATTCATACGTCTGCCTCCTGCATGTTCCTATTGCTTCACCCTGCCTTACAGTTTCTGCGGGGCAGGGTGACAGGTATTATTTATATGTATCTTTCATAAATTCCGGTCTTGCATACTCTTCACCGAAAAGAAGCAGTTCTCTTTCTTTCAGTGTGACTTTCTGTCTCTTGTTCATGAAGTAAAGAACCAGTCCGATCACTACCCAGAGAATGACCATGGACCACTCATGCAGTCCAAGAGAACTGGATCCGAACGGCATATACAGGCTGATAAAGAACAGACAGCTTACTACACCGAGTACACCCATCAGTCTGCCGGCCGGCAGCTTCCACGGTCTTTCCAGATTCGGCTCTTTGCGTCTCAGCAGTACAAAGCTGATGGCAACGCAGAGATAAGCAACTACGGAGCCAAGAGAACTTGCATCTACAAACCAGGTAATAGCATTTTTGCCCAGGAACGGAGCAATGATACCGATGGAACCGGTCAGCATAATCGCTGCATACGGTGTATTGTATTTACTTGTTTTTGCAAATACTTCCGGCAGAAGTTTTGCTCTTGCCATCGCAAACATGATACGGGTAGCACCCATAAACATTGCGTTCCAGCTGGTAATGATACCGCCTACACCGGCAACGATCAGGATAAATCCGAAGATCTTGCTTCCGAACACGATCTCAGCTGCTGCAGCCAGCGGAATCGGCTCATCGATCACCATATCCAGCGGAGCTGCAAAACCAACACCAAGGATCATACCGATATACCAGAGAGCGCCAAGTGTGATCGCAAAAATTACCATCCACCCGATCTGCTTCAGCGGAATGTCCATTTCCTCAGAAGCCTGCGGAATTACGTCAAAGCCAAGGAACATGCAGGGCACGCTCATCATAACAAGTTCAATACCGCCGATACCGTCACGGATCGCCGGCATGGCATTCTGAATATCACCGAGTGTTACACTTCCGAAGAAGAAGATCAATCCGCCGATTGCCAGTGCAACCGCAGCGATCGTATTGAACTTAGCTGCCATTTTTGTTCCGCGGTAATGCAGGAACATAACACCGCAGATACCTGCAAGGCTGATGATCAGCCATGTCAGATGCACCTCATAACCGGCAATGGTCCACAGAAGGGGACCCTGCGGAATCGGGAACAGATACATGATTGCTGTTGCAAATGCAGGGCCTTCGAAAGCGGCCGTTGCCAGATATGCAAAGCAGATCGCCCAACCGGTGAACCAGCAGAAATTATAGCCGCTGCAGCGATAGGACCATACCATAACACCGCCGGACAGCGGAAGCATCGGTGTCATCTCTGCATAGATGCATCCGATGATCGCAGTAATGACTGCACCGATAACAAAGGCAATTACCGCACCCATGGTACCTGCCATGCGAACCCAGTTTCCTGCCATCATGATCCAGCCCCATCCTACAACGGAACCGAATGCAAATCCCCAGATATCTTTTCTCTGGAGAGTTTTACCTAATGAAACTCTTTCTTCTCCCATTTTTTCCTCTTTCCCGATGAAAATCGTTTTTTGATTCTCCCACAGTATATCCGCCTCCAATGTTCGTGAAAACCCTCCGGAAAACAAGAAGTTTTCTCTATTTTCTCCCCTTTTTCCATTCGTTCTCCGTTTTTCGCACGTCCTGACTCCCAAAAAACGGACCGTTTTATTGATAAGCAACAATAATACAGTCCGTTTTTGTATTACATCTACACTTTCACAAAATAATCGTTGATGCGAATGGCAAGTTCAAGCGTAAAGCGGGTCTGCGGGTCAGACAGATCCTGCCCCAGCATGCGTTCCAGTTTATTGATTCTGTAGTTCAGTGTATTCACATGCACAAACAGCTGTGCAGCAACATTCTTCTTATTTTCACCACAGTACAGATAAACCCGCAAAGTCTCCAGCAGTTCCTTCTGATCCTCTTCCAGCAGAGGACCGAGAATTCCCCGGATCACTTCCTTCAGCACCGTTGTATCTGTCAGTTCCCCGAGAATCCTTTCCAGCGTATGATTTCTGTAATCCAGAACCACATCCTTATCATCACGGCAGATACGAAGCAGATCCAGTGCATTTTCAACACTGTGCTTGATCTCACGGATCGTATGAAACTCCGTACCGATCGCAGCCTTCAGTTCCAGATCCTTCTCTCTCTCCTTCAGCCATTCTACGAGCAGAAAAACCCGCTCCGATATATCCCGTCCGCTCTCCGATTCCACCTTCATAACCAGCAGCAGATAGTCTTCTGTCGAAGTGTGCAGCACGGTTTTTCGCTTTTGTGAAAAATACTCTGCCGCCGCATCCTCCAGACGGAGAAGCAGCGTATCCAGAGATTCTTCATCATAGAAGGGCTTATCTTCATCCATGACCGTATTTTTTCTGACCTGAACGATCACGGCGCGATAGACCTGACCTTCTACAAAGCCGGCTTTTTCCAGCAGCTTATAGCGTTTTTCCGTCATGCGCTTCCCGTTGATTGCTTCCATCAGGATATCCTTGTACATATTTTCCTTTCTTTTATCCTGAAAGATAGCAAAACATATACTCTGGCTGACATCCACAATACGTACTTCTGCAGGCATTTCAAAAATCGGCAGTCCGAGTTCATCGCCTTTTCGTATAACCGATTCCGGAATGTGATCGATATACGTACTCAGATTGATTACAACTCCGGATACTTCCTTATCATATAACTGATCGATCAACCCGATCATTCCTCGTTCGCTGCCCCGGATCATAGCACCCGAAACGATTACCAGTTCCTGTCCTTTCAGCCATCCTACGTATTCCGGGACTTCCAGGTAGTGTACCCACTGGATAGCCCTGTTCAGCCCCGTCTTTCCGGCTTTGCAGGTCAGTTTATTGGCATAAGGAAGATCCGTGATATGTCTGCATGTAATCATTGAAACATCTGATCAAGCCCCATCTTCTCTTCACGGAAGATACGGCTGTCCATAACTTTGAGATCCTCAGCAATGATCGGTGCAAACTCGATCTGATCCAGTACCTGTGTCTGAAGATCTATTCCAGGAGCGATCTCGATCAGAGTAACGCCTTCCGGACGCAGCTCAAATACGGCACGCTCCGTCACATACAGTACCGGCTGTCCAACCTTATTGGCGTAATCACCGGAGAATGTGATCTGTTCAACCTTATTTACAAATTTTTTCTTGGCGCCTTCGTTTACGATCACCAGTCTGCCGTCTTCACAGGCAACCTTCAGTCCCTTGGCTGTCAGTGTACCGCAGTATACAACTTTCTTGGCATTCTGCGTAATATCGATAAATCCGCCGCAGCCGGCAAGACGCACACCGAATTTCGATACATTCAGGTCACCATTCGGAGCTGTTTCAGCCAGACCAAGGAATGCAATATCCAGTCCGCCGCCCTGGTAGAAATCAAACTGTACATTGTGCGGAATAATGCACATGGCATTGGCAGCTGCACCAAACTGTGTTCCGCCATACGGTACACCGGCAATCGATCCAGCCTCTACCGTTAAAGTCATCTCATCAGAGATACCTTCTTCGGCAGCTACATTGGCAATCTTTTCCGGAGCTCCGGTTCCCAGATTAACAACCGCATTCTTCGGAAGTTCCATTGCCGCACGGCGTGCAATGATTTTCTTTGCATCCAGCGGAATCGGCGGAATTGCATCCATCGGAATACGGTACTCACCGGTCAGCGCCCCGTCATACGGTGTTCCGAGACACTGCATATTTTCTTCCTCTGTTCCGACAACAACGCAGTCAACATAAATTCCGGGAATAGCAACCAGTTTCGGATCCAGAGATCCGCCCTGTACGATCTTCTCAACCTGTACGATTACTTTTCCGCCGGAATTCTTTGCAGCCTGCGCCATGGCAGTTACATCCAGCGGTCCGATCTCACGATGAACGGTGCAGTTTCCATACTCATCACAGTAGGAGGCACGAAGGAATACCACATGAATCGGGAATCCCTTGTACAGAAGGCGTTCTTCACCTTCGATCTCTACGACCTTTACGATATCCTCTTTTGTGCAGGCATTCAGTTTTCCGCCTTCGATTCGGGGATCGGCAAATGTATTCAGACCGACATGCGTGATCGTTCCGATATTGTGTGCAGCTATATCACGATACATATGGGAAATAACCCCCTGCGGAAGGTTGTATGCTTCGATCTTATTATTCAGAGCCAGTTCACCCAGCTTCGGAGCCCGATCCCAGTGTCCGCCGATTACCCGCTTAACCATGCCTTCATGTCCGTAATGATCGCCGCCGGTACCGTCTCTGTGTCCCTGACCGGCTGCAAAGAAAAGTGTCAGATCCTTCGGATGTCCCGTCTCAAGGAACCGTTTCTCAATCGCTTTTGATAATGTTTCCGGACAGGCACAGCTAACGAAACCGCCGGTTGCAATGGTATCCCCATCCTGCACCTTCATTACCGCTTCTTCTGCTGTTAATACAGTCACTCTTTTCATCTTTTTCTACCTCCGATTTTTGTATTCAAACGAGTAGACTCTCTGTTTTTCCGCTGTTATAATCGTTTTCCCAGTTCATCTGCAGCAAAAATACTGTTAATGATCTCTGCCTCACTGACCGGGAAAGGCATATTCTTTGCAAACTGCTTCGGATGGCAGACACCCTTTGCAATTTTTGCGACTTTTTCGCATACATCTTCTGTAATGCCGATCTCTGCCAGCGTCACCGGAAGACCCAGATCTTTGCAGAAACGGCCGATCTTCTCCAGTTCTTCATTGGTAACAGCTCCGTTTTTCTTATGCTCCAGCATAAGCTGTACCATTGTTCCGAATGCCACCTTCTCCCCATGATAGCTTGCATGGGTCTCCGGAAGAAATCCTACACTGTCATGGAATGCATGTGCCACAGCAAGTCCGCCGCTCTCGAATCCGACTCCGGACAGAAGGATCGTTGCCTCGATCACATCCTCCAGCGCATCGGAACAGATTCCCTGTTCCAGATCCCGAATCGCCGTCTGTCCGTAAAGCAAAAGGATCTGCAGGCAGGTGTCGCTCAGCGCTACTGCTGTGCGGGTTGCGGTTCCACGCACCATATTCACAGCTTTTGTGGCAGCTGCAGCACGTGTTTCGTAGCAGGTTGCCAGTGCATCTCCGATTCCCGCAGCAAGAAGCCGCTTCGGTGCATGCATAATAACTTCACTGTCGACCAGAACCAGATCCGGATTGTGCTTTGAAAAAATGACCTTGCATACCCGTCCTTTGTCATCATATACAACGCTGAGGCCGCTGCAGGGCGCATCATTGGAAGCAACTGTCGGAACAATTACCGCTGCCTTATCCAGCTTAACTGCCACTGCTTTTCCTGTATCCAGAATCTTGCCGCCGCCGACAGCAATAACGCAGTCGCAATCGATCTTTCCGACTTCTTCACAAAGTCTGTCGATCTCTTCCAGCGAACATTCCCCGTTGAAAGTGAAGAAAGCAGCCGGATATCCCGCCTCGGAAAGACTGGATGCAATTCTATCCTCAAAACGTTTTCTTCCGTTTTCGGAAAGAAGCACGGCAAAGGACGTGCCGATTTTCTTTACATGAACGCCGATATTGTCAAGTTCCCCCTGTCCCTGAACATATTTTCCGGGAGCTTTCAGAATTTTCGCCATAGTAACCCTCTCTATACTTTCTTAATATATTGTTGTAAAAAGCTTGTATTCAGGCCATCCATACACTGGTTCCATACTATTCTGTCACAAGACAGACGTCGTTTTATTTCTAAAGAGCAATTACCATGCCAACTCAGAAAGCACATAAAAACCCCGGTTTTTCCGACCGGAGCAGTTATGTGTGATGCAATATCGCATCACATCATTCATATCTTCCGCTCAAAAATACCGGGTATATTCAGCATTTCTCTATATTTTGCCACCGTTCTTCTGGAGATAGAGATTTCTTCATTCTCCAGCAGTGATGCAATTTTCATATCACTGTATGGTTTTGTTTTATCCTCTGACTCAATGATCTCCCTGATCCGCTTCTTTACAGACTCCGCCGTCATTCCGGTATCTCCGGAAGCATTCTGTGCATTCACTGACTGACTGAACAGACTTTTCAGAGGAACCGTCCCCCACTTGCTCTGGATATACTTACCGCGAATCCCGCGGCTGACCGTTGACAGATGCATATCGATCCGATCCGCAACTTCCTGCATCGTCAATGGACGAAGCGGCCCTTTTCCCTCGAAATAGTCCTTCTGATAATCAACGACAGTCTCCGCGATCCGAAGGATCGTACTCCGGCGCTGTTCTACATTCTTCAGGAGGAGTCTGGCCCTTTCCATTTTCGAACGAAAATATGCCAGCAGTTCCTGATCCTCTGTCTGTTCCATCATCTTCCGATAGTAATCACTGATCCGATAATCTTCTATCCATTTATCGTTCAGCGTAATGATCCAGCCGTCTTTCCCCGGCTCAACAATAATATCCGGTACTGCATATTCCGTAATGCCCTGATCAAATCCCTGCAGGGGGCGGGGGTTCATCCGTTTGATCACTTCGATATACTTTCTGGCATCAACGGTACTGATTGACAGTGCTCTGGTGATATTCTTTAGTTTTCCGGACGCTACATCTTCCAGATGATCCGTCACGATCTTCTGCAGGTTTTCGTCCAGTTCACCGGCATGGTCCAGCTGACGAAGGAGGCACTCTTCCAACCCGGACGTAAAAATTCCGCAGGGTTCCATTCCTTTGAGATCATGCAGACACCTTGCTGCTGTCTGTTCATCGATCCCGTAAACCACGGCCGTTTCCTCCGCCGTCATGTCATAATAACCGGACTTATCCAGCGAATCGATCATAAACTTGATCAATTCCCTTTCCTCGGATGAATAGCGGCTTTCGATCAGCTGTCCAAGAATCATCTCCCGAACATCATCCAGTTTTTTATCCGGAATCTGATATTCCGTTTCTTCCCCCGATGCGACCTGCCCGTTATAAACCGCAGCGGCATCAGCCGCTGCGGTTTGATGATCGATATTCTCTGCGATCCGGTCAATGGTCGTATCCGAAACATGATTTCTGTCCAGAACCGGGTTTTCCAGATACTCGTTATTCATAAATTCATTCAGAGTAACACTGTCCATCGCCAGAACTTCCAGTGACTGGATCTGGTTCTGCGACAGAACATGTGTCTGCTCCAGAATAAGATAATTGTTCATATTTCCCTCTGGTATTACTGTTTATTCGTACAGCCCGCTTCCCTGCAGTCCGTCAATCCGGAAGCTGTACACGGATCATCGCCTCATGGCTTCTGACCAGCCATTCTTCTGCGATTCTCCACCGTCCGTCGATCTTTGCGACCCGGCATTCGCACATGGACATTACCCGTTTGCCGTTGTCATCCAATGCTTTCCCGGTAGGTGCTCCATAGGCACTCCAGCCGTCGCATTTCCATTTAAATTCGGTACACTGCCCGAAGTAATAGCCGTCCTCTTCATTTCCTTCCGCAAAAATATCCACAAAATTCACTGTCTGATCCGGAAATGTACGTATCGAAGAAAGCGTATTGGCAATTACGCTCTCAACACCCACACTGTCTCCGTCACAGGTATGCAGGACAGTGTCCTCACAGTAGAACTGATAGATCGTTCCCACGTATTTATACTGCCAGATCCATTCGGTATAGGCAATAAAGAGCTTTGCAACTTCTTCAGGAAACTTTAATTCGCATTCTCTGCAGAATTTTTCCACCTGCCTGCTGCCTTTTGAAAAATCATCTAATGTCATTCGGATCATGCTTCTGCCTCCCCGCGTTTCGCTTCACTGATCAGACTCTCGCAATCGGAATTCACTTCAAAAGTGATCTTCCACTCTCCGTTGATCTTCCGCAGATAAAACATGGTCAGATTCAGGCAATGTTCCCCCAGCGATTTTCCTGTTGCCGGTCCCTGAGGACTGAAACGAAGATTATTGCCTCGCAGCAGACATCGTCTCCAGACCTTGTAAAACTCCGGTGATTCCTGATGTACAATGATATTCTGGATCTCTGCCGTAAGGTTCGGAAATTCTGCGGTGAATTCCGTGATCTGCCGGGCGATTTCGTCCGGCGTATGCATCTCAATGCCGCTTTGTTTATGATATTCCACATCAGCCGTGTACAGACCATAGATCAGCCCGATCATTTTGTAATCATAGATCAGTTTTGTAATTGCTGCCGTATATTCCCTTACCTCTTCAATATTGTCCAACTTCGGGGCATTGGTTTTGGCAAGCAATTCCCAGATCTCATCCATTTTCTCGTCACAAGGCATCATAACCATTTTCCTCCGTTGTCTTAAAAGAACAGAATTCGCATCGGGATTCAACATTTATCCACATTTAATTATTTTCTGATTTTTCCAAACAATGATTCTATTCTATCAGAAAAATACCCGAAACACCAGCTCAATTGCCATTGCTTCGGGTATTCTTTTTGTGTGATGATCTACAATTTTTTACAGATCAGCTGATCTTATAATCATCAGCTGCTTTCAGAATTGCGAGCAGATTCTCAACCGGGATCTGGTTTACGGTTCCGCCGGCACCCAGAACAAGTCTGCTGTTTCCGTTGAACTCTTTCAGGCGGTTGATGCAGATATCATAGGTCTCCTGTGCAGAGATCTTCTGGAAAGCAAGCGGATCAAGACCGCCGAACAGAGTAATATTGTTATGTGTCTTCTCTGCCAGCTCAGCCGGATTCAGGTTCTTTGCATACTGCCATGCCTGAATGCCTACATTCTCTAGGGACTCTGCCAGATGCCATGCCTGTGCATCGTTATGCAGCCATCTCTGGCTGTCCGGGAACTCTTTGAAAAGTGCTTTGTATGCCGGAGCTACAAACTCATTGAACGGTCCCGGCTGCAGGAAAGATGTCAGGTCATCCGACAGGAACAGATGCGGGATATGTCCCAGGATCTTCTCTACTTCTTTCATGTACATGATACAGAACTCTGTGGATTTCTCGATCAGAGCCTCACAGAAATCCGGATCCTCCAGTGTATCACACATAAAATCGGTGATACCTCGAAGCTGTGCTGCTACCGTAAACGGTCCGGTAACTGTCGGTGCGTTTACCTTACACCAGTCCGGACAGTTCTCCTTGAAGTACTGCAGCTGAGAAAGACATTTGTATCCCAGTTCGGTATCCCACGGATTCGGCAGCTTGATATCGGCAACCTCTTCCTCTGTCTCGATCTGCATCTTCTCAACGGACATAAAGCCCTCTTTGTCATAACGAACGGTACCGCCAAGGGCAGATGTCTCGATATTGATACCGAAGTCCGGCTGCAGATTTCCGATTCTCTCCAGTTTCTCAATTCCTTCCAGCTGTGTCTCAAAAGCAACCTTAGGATCACTGAAATACTCTTTCAGGTTTACATTGGTACAGGCATGATAAAACGGGAATGTGTAAAAATGAAATACTGCATGTGCATCTGTTTTCTCGCCTCTTAAAGCCTTGCTGAAGCGGTCAAAAGAACGCTCTCTCAGTGTAGAATTCGCCGGATAAGCCATTTTGAATATCTCCTTTATAAATAATAAACAATACTATGCTGCTTTCGCCACCTGATCCGTTCCTCACGAAAACGGACAATTGTACACGAAATAATCTTTGCAATTTCCGCTCCTGCAAAGACTGCTGATTCTTTTTTACCATTCTTTTCCTATGCAGTCAATCACTCTGCCAATAGTTATTTTTCAGTATTTCCTGTATTCTACGGGAGATTTTTCGTCTATTCTTCACAACTGTACTGTTCTATTTCCCTTTCTATCTGCCCCAAGAGTATATTTTTGTATGTTTAGACCAATTTCCGATATCAAAAATTGTATCTGTGAAACAGCAGCCTTCCCATGGATTCTCCGTGGCAATAAGCACCGGTCTTCCGGACTTGCAGCATTGCACACAGCTCCTCTGCGGGATCTGCAGTCAGATGCCGGAATTCCGTTCTGTATATGCATAAAAAACCGCAGTCCCGAAGAACTGCGGTTTTTGCATCTGTTCAGAGCATCTGCTCTGCTTCGCATGTATTATTTAAAATAATTTACACCGGACTCGAAGATCTTCATATCCTGCTCACCGTAGATATTTACGGCTACGCCGTCGCCGCGGCGCTCTGCATGGCACATCTTACCAAGCACGCGTCCGTCCGGACTGGTGATACCCTCGATGTTGAAGTAGGATCCGTTGATGTTCCAGTATTCATCATCCACAAAGTTTCCGTCCAGATCACAGTATCTGGTTGCAATCTGACCGTTCTCCTGCAGTTTTCTGATCCACTCGGCGCTGGCAACAAAACGTCCCTCACCGTGAGATGCCGGAACGGTATATACACCGCCCAGTTCTGCACCTGCAAGCCACGGAGACTTGTTGGATACAACTCTTGTATATGCCATCTTGGAAATATGACGGCCGATAGTATTGAAGGTCAGTGTCGGAGAATCCTCTGTCTGACCGGTAATAGCACCATGCGGTACAAGCCCAAGCTTGATCAGTGCCTGGAAGCCGTTGCAGATACCAAGTGCCAGACCGTCTCTCTTCTCCAGAAGATCGGTAACAGCCTCTTTGATCTTTGCATTCTGGAATGCAGTTGCAAAGAATTTAGCAGAACCATCCGGTTCATCACCTGCAGAGAATCCGCCCGGGAACATGATGATCTGTGCCTGTTCGATCGCATCGCTGAACATCTGTACAGAATCCATGATATCCTGAGAATTCATGTTCTTGAATACACGGGTGATGGTTTTTGCACCTGCTGCCTCAAATACACGTGCGCTGTCAAACTCGCAGTTGGTTCCCGGGAATACCGGAATAAATACCGTCGGCTGTGCAAGTTTATGGCTGCAGATATGGATATTCTTCTCGGTATACAGACCGTTGTCAGCTACCTGAATTTCATTTGCAGCTGCACCGGAAACCGGTTTAAATACTTTTTTCAGTGTTCCGTTCCATGCATCCAGTGCCTCGTCTACGGAAATCTTCACATCACCGTAAGCAAATACACCGTTATCGGCAACTTCACCGATCACACGGTATGCACAGGTAAGTTCCTCAACCTTATCTGCCGGAACCTCCATAACCAGATCACCAAACAGCGGGCTGAAGAGATCTCTGCTGTCTACATCTGCATGGATCTGTACACCCATCTTGTTTCCGAATGCCATCTTGCTGACTGCTGCTGCAATACCGCTGCGATCCAGTGCATAAGCGGATACAACACGTCCTGCCTGCATATCGGCATATACTTTCTCGTACAGTGCGCAGACTTCTGCATAAACCGGAAGTTCACAGGCATCCTTCGGAATGGATACCCACACAAGTTTGTTTCCTGCAGCTTTCAGCTCCGGTGTAACTACATCCTGTACCTTTGCAACATCAACAGCAAAGGAAACCAGTGTCGGCGGTACATCGATATCATTGAAGGTACCGGACATACTGTCTTTTCCTCCGATGGAAGCAAGGCCGTACTCCAGCTGTGCCTCATATGCACCCAGAAGTGCTGCAACAGGCTGGCTCCATCTGGACGGATCAGCGGTCATTCTGCGGAAGTACTCCTGGAATGTGAAATGGATCTTATGGAAATCACCGCCGGAAGCTACGATTCTGGCAATGGATTCGGTTACTGCATATACAGCACCATGGTACGGACTCCAGCTGGATACGTACGGATCAAATCCATAGGACATCATGGTTACGGTATTGGTCGTTCCGTTCGGAACCGGAACTTTTGCAATCATACTCTGTGTCTCGGTCATCTGGTATTTTCCGCCGTACGGCATCAATACGCTGCATGCACCGATGGAGGAGTCGAACATCTCTACCAGACCCTTCTGGGAGCAGGTATTCAGATCCTTCAGGCTGTCCAGCCATGCGATACGAACATCGGCAATTTCTTCACTGCGTTTGAGTACGCTGTCTGCACCGTTCGGAATCTCAACCTTGACATCAGTCTCCTGATGCGCACCGTTGGTATCCAGGAATGCACGGGAAAGGTCAACGATTGCTTTTCCTCTCCAGTTCAGAACCAGACGCGGTTCTTCGGTTACAACAGCAACCTTGATCGCCTCCAGGTTCTCCTCATGTGCATAGCCCAGGAATGCCTCTACGTCTGCCGGATCTACAACGACAGCCATACGCTCCTGAGACTCGGAAATGGCAAGCTCGGTTCCGTCCAGACCTGCGTATTTCTTCGGAACCTTGTCCAGATCGATCTGCAGACCCGGTGCCAGCTCACCGATTGCCACGGAAACACCGCCTGCACCGAAGTCGTTGCATTTTTTGATGATGCTGCTGACTTCCGGACGACGGAACATTCTCTGCAGCTTACGCTCGGTCGGCGCATTACCCTTCTGCACCTCTGCACCGCAGGTCTCCAGAGAGGATGTTGTATGTACTTTGGAAGATCCGGTAGCACCGCCGATACCGTCACGTCCGGTTCTTCCTCCAAGCAGGATGATGATATCACCCGGATCGGAGTTCAGACGCTGTACCTGTTTTCTCGGAGCTGCACCCATAACGGCACCGATCTCCATACGTTTTGCAACGTAGTTCGGATGATATACCTCTTTTACATATCCGGTTGCCAGACCGATCTGGTTTCCATAAGAGCTGTATCCTTTTGCGGCACCTCTGGTCAGGTTCTTCTGCGGCAGTTTGCCGGCAAGTGTTTCGGATACCGGAACGGTCGGATCCGCACATCCGGTAACACGCATTGCCTGGTATACATAGGTACGTCCGGAAAGCGGATCACGAATCGCTCCGCCCAGACAGGTAGCTGCACCACCGAACGGCTCGATCTCGGTCGGATGGTTATGTGTCTCGTTCTTAAAGTTGATCAGCCACTCTTCTTCAACGCCGTCCACATCAACCGGAACAACGATACTGCAGGCATTGATCTCATCAGACTCCTCCTGATCGGTCAGCTTGCCGTCTGCTTTCAGCTTCTTGGCAGCCAGAATAGCCAGATCCATCAGACAGATATATTTTCCGTTTCTTCCCTTATACAGAACTTTGTGATCATCTGTATAACGGTTGAATGCATTTACAAGCGGCTCTTTGTAGTCACCTTCGCCGAACTCTACATTTTTCAGCTCGGTGGAGAATGTTGTATGACGGCAGTGATCGGACCAGTAGGTATCCAGTACACGAATCTCGGTTACAGACGGATCTCTCTTCTCTTCACCGGAGAAATACTCCTGAATAAACTGGAAATCCTTGAATGTCATTGCCAGATTCAGAGAATCATACAGAGCCTTCAGCTCTGCCTCCGGCATATCCTTAAAGCCATCAAAAATGATTACATCTGCCGGATCCGGGAACTCCATAACCAGAGTCTCCGGTTTCTCAATGCCGGTCTCACGGGAATCCACCGGGTTGATGCACTGATGCTTGATCGCAGCCAGTTCTTCCTCAGAGAATTTACCTTCGATTACATATGTAGTGGCAGTACGAATGATCGGATTCTCATCCCCCTTCAGGAACTGGATACACTGAACGGCGGAATCGGCACGCTGATCAAACTGTCCCGGAAGATACTCTACCGAGAATACGGCAGAATTCTCTTCCATCGGGAAACTTTCCTGATACAGGATATCTACCGGCGGCTCAGAGAATACGACATGGCATGCTTTTTCAAACACCTCATCGCTTACATTTTCCACATCGTAACGGATCAGAATACGAACGCCGGTAACACCGGTAACGCCCATATAGTTTACGATCTCGTGACGAAGATCTTTTGCTGCAACCGCAAACTCCGGTTTCTTTTCTACATATACTCTTCTGACTTGACTCATTCTGTCTGTCCTTTCTTATATGCAATTTCGGTTATGATCCATAACCATTTTTAGTGCTGTCCTTGCTGTTTTCTGTTGCTTTTATCGTCCTGACCTTCGCAGATTCCCTGCATAAAATCCCGCGAATCGAGAAAAAGATTCACGCGTTTACCGATTTCAGAATCTGCGCTTGAAGCCCGGGCGTAACTTTACGTGTATAGTCTAACATATCACCGCAAAAGTGAAAAGCTTACCGAATCACGTTTTTTTATTCTTTCAATAGGATTTTTTCGGCAATATTCATCAGACTTTTTTGAGTTTGGCAAAAGAAGCAAACATGCGCTTTACACCGGCCTTCTCAAAATCGACCGTAACTTCAAAATCCTTCTCTCCTTTTTTGACTTCCTGCACGGTTCCCACACCGAATTTGATATGCCGTACCTGATCGCCGATACCGTAGTCCAGACTGTCCAGTTTCTGTACTTTATAGGCATTCGGGTTAAAGCGGGGATCGGTTCGCAGACTCTTTCTGGGACGGATCTGTGTATTGACCGGATTTCTGTAACCGGCACTTCCGTACGACGGCTCTCCGAACATTTTTTCCTCTGCAGCAGGTGCAGACATAAATCTCCTGGTATCCGTGGTATCTCTCTCCAGCTCCAGCAGTTCCTCCGGAATTTCTCTTATAAAGCGGGAAGCCCGCAGATACTGTGTTTCACCGCGGACCATCCGCATCTGACAGGCCGTCAGCGTCAGATCTCTCTTCGCTCTGGTAATTCCCACATAACAGAGACGGCGTTCCTCTTCCAGCTCCTCATTGTCACCGGCGGAGACGGACAGATAGCTGGGGAAGGTATTCTCCTCCATACCGGTCAGATATACATTGTCGAATTCCAGACCCTTGGCACTGTGCAGCGTCATCAGCAGTACATAGGCGCCGCCGTCCTCTACAGAATCGATATCCGCTACCAGCGATACCTGCTGAAGAAAATCAGAAAGAGAGGGGTCATCGGTACTCTCCTCATAATCCTCGGTCTTGCTGATCAGCTCATCGATATTCTCGATTCTTGCCTTCGCCTCGTCGGTTCCTTCCTCCTCCAGCGCCTTGACATAGCCGGTGTCGGTGATGATCACTTCCAGGATCTGCCGGACAGAATAGCCTTCGGCAGCCATTCCCCTGTACTTGCCGATCATGGCCGTAAAGCCGGCGATCTTGGCCGCAGCCCGGGAAAGTCCCGGTATCTGATCGACGATCAGAAGTGCATCGTAAAAGCTCATCCCGTTTTCCAGTGCAAAGGTCTCTACTTTTCCGATTGTCGTCTGGCCGATTCCCCGCTTGGGAATATTGATGATTCTTTCCACCGCCAGATTATCCACGCCGTTATCAATGGTCTTCAGATAGGCCAGCAGATCCTTGATCTCCTTGCGGGCATAGAAGTTTACGCCTCCAACCAGCTTATAAGGAATATTGGCAGTAATGAAACGCTCCTCGAACAGACGGGACATGGCATTGGTCCTGTACAGAATCGCAAAATCCTGATAGGAAGCACCGTTTCGAACCTTTCTTCCGATATCTTCCGCCACAAATTCCGCTTCTTCATATGCATTATTGAAATTCCGGAAATGGATTTTGTTTCCGCCTTTATTCTCCGTCCACAGACGTTTCTGTTTTCTTCCCACATTGTTGGCAATAACCTCGTTGGCAGCCTGCAGAATATATTCGGTGGAACGATAGTTCTGTTCCAGTTTGATCACCTTTGCGCCGGGAAATACCTTCTCGAAATTCAGAATGTTCTGAATGTTTGCTCCACGGAACTTATAGATGGACTGATCATCGTCACCGACAACACAGAGATTCCTGTAGCGGGATGCCAGAAGCTCAACAAAGGCAAACTGCACCGAGTTGGTATCCTGGTACTCATCGATCATAATATAGCGAAAACGTTCCTGGTAATACTGCAGAACCTCCGGCTCCTGCCGAAACAGCTCTACGGTCTTGATCAGAAGGTCGTCAAAATCCAATGCATTATTTTTTACCAGCTGCTTCTGATACTCCCGGTAACAGCGGGCAATATTGCGGTCGCTCCAGGACTCCGCCCCCGCTTCAAAATCATCCGGATCCATCATCTCGTTCTTGGCTGAAGAGATCTTGGCCAGAACCGAGCGTTCCTTGTAGATCTTCGGATCCAGCTCCAGCTGTTTCAGGACTGCCTTCATGACCTGACGGCTGTCATCGGTATCGTAAATAGCAAAATTCCTTTCGTATCCCAGCCGGTCGATAAACCGGCGGAGGATCCTGCAGCAGCTGGAATGGAAGGTGGAAACCCAGATATCCTCGGCCCCTTCACCGACAAGCGCATCCACACGCTCCCGCATCTCTCCGGCTGCTTTATTGGTAAATGTGATTGCCATAATATTCCAGGGGCGAACATTTTTCTGTTCGATCAGATAGGCAATCCGGCAGGTCAATACTCTGGTCTTGCCTGATCCGGCTCCCGCAAGGATCAGAAGCGGTCCTTCGGTACATTCCACAGCCTCTCTCTGCTGCGGATTCAGTCGTTCTAAATATTTCAAATTTTTTCTCCTGTTACGATTTTATTCGGGATCGCGGTCCCCTTTCAGTCATCAAACTCCCGTTTTACACACTCCAGTGCAGCCAGGATCACCTTATCCATATCATAGTACTTATACTGTCCGAGTCTTCCTCCGAAGATCACATTCTTCTCTTTCTCAGCCAGCTTTCTGTATTCTTCATACAGCTTTCCGTTTTTCTCGTCATTCACCGGATAATAGGGTTCCATGCCGACTTTCCATTCGGAGGAATACTCTCTGGAGATGACTGTCTTCGGCTGCTTTCCGAATTCGAAATGCTTATGCTCGATGATACGGGTATACGGCACCTCTCTCTCGGTGTAGTTCACAACCGCATTTCCCTGGTAATTCTCCATATCCAGTACCTCGGTCTCAAAACGGACGCTTCGATACTGCAGCGGTCCGAGAGAATATCCAAAATACTCATCGATCATTCCGGTGAACACCGTCTTTTCCGCGATATCCGAATTCTCTCTGCGGAAGGCAAAATAATCCGTATTCATCAGTACATCAGCACCTTCCAGCATTTTTTCGATAATGGGCGTATATCCACCGATCGGAATGCCCTGATAACGGTCATTGAAATAGTTGTTGTCATAGGTAAAGCGAAGCGGCAGACGTTTGATGATAAACGCCGGCAGATCGGTACAGGACCGTCCCCACTGCTTCTCGGTATAGCCTTTGATCAGTTTCTCATACACATCGGTACCGACCAGAGAAAGCGCCTGCTCCTCCAGGTTTTTCGGCTCGGTGATATGCAGTTCCTCGATCTGCTCCCGGATCTTTGCCTTTGCCTCCTCCGGTGTACGGATCTTCCACATACGGCTGAAGGTATTCATATTGAACGGAAGATTGTACAGCTCGTCCTTATATACCGCAACCGGTGAATTGATGTAATTGTTAAACTCCGCAAAACGGTTGATATAGTTCCAGATCTCCTTGTCGGAGGTGTGGAAAATATGAGCTCCGTATTTGTGTACATGGATATCTTCGATATCCTCACAATAAATGTTTCCGCCGATGTGCGGACGTTTGTCAATGACCAGACAGGTTTTTCCTCTCTGCATTGCCTCATAAGCAAAAACCGCGCCAAACAGACCGGCACCAACGATCAGATAATCATATTTCATGCATTCTGCTCCTTTATTATATAAAAGGGGGGGTGCCATCCATAAAAACAGCAGCCCCCATATCAACATTCTTAAAATATACCATGTTTGATCTGGATCCGCTGCAGTTTTTCCCCCAGCGGTTTGACCATCAACAGCAAAAATACCACATTTGCCGCTGCATATGCAAGCATATACGGAACGACTGTCCCCAAAACTGCCAGATATCGTCCGAAAGCGAAGGTTCCGTCCAGACTGAACAATGTCCAGATATCCATGACCAGCGAATACTGAATACCTGCCCAGATTCCGTACAGGATCAGCGGTATCCGCTTCCGCAGCAGAAAACGAAGCCCCGGAAGGCCGGCGATAAAACCGTTTAATCCCCAGGCTACCATCTGAAAGGCTACCCATGGTCCCTGTCCGAAAGTCATTCCCGAGATCACCGCCGTCAGAGAACCCACCAGGAATCCCGCCTCCGGTCCCATATAAATACCGGTCAGGATAACGATCGCACCGACGGGTTTAATTGCCGGAACCGGCATGAAGAGAAGACGTCCGACGATCGCCATTACCGTCATCACTGCGATCAGCACGATGCGGCGTATGCTTCCCTCCCGTTTCTCATAGGAAAAATAGAAAAGAAAGCAGCTCAGCAGCGCAATCAGAAACGAGATCAGATGATATTTTCTGTCCGCCCACAGTTTTACTCCCAACAGTACGAGAACAGCTGCCCCGACAAGAGCGATCCCCCAGCGAACGGTTCGTTTTCTGCTGTAGGACATGATATGGGCAGGTTCGTATTCCTCCTGCCGCACAAAACTGTTTTCCGAGTTTTTATTTCCCATTCTGTCTCCCTGTAAAAATATCTCGTAAATAGATCGGTTTCGCTTACTCCCTCACCTGTCTGCTTCCGTTCTGTCTGCACAGTTCGATCACATCCTCCACCAGCAGAACACCGTCATACTGTCTTCTGGCGATCCGGTTTGCAGCCGTCGTGTAATAGTTGTTGCTGCAGAAAAACGTCTCCGGCGTTTCCATCGCCAGCACCTCATGATCAAAAAACAAGCCGCATCGGTTGGAATATGCAGCCGCAAATTCCACATCATGGGTAACCATCAGAATGCCGATTCCCCGTGCCTTCAGCTTCTGAAGCAGTTCACCGAAGCGCTTCTTTGTCCAGGCATCGATTCCTTTGGTCGGTTCATCCAGCAGCAGAAAACGCGGTTCACGCAGCAGGATCTTGCCGATGGCAGCTTTCTGCTGCTCTCCGCCGGACAGATCATAGGGATGCCGCTGCAGCAGGTCCTCAATTTCCAGAAACGCTGCGATCTCACGAACCTTCCGATCAAATTCCTCTTTGGAATACCCCATGACCGGACGGATCTCTTCATAGTCTTCCAGCACCGTCATCTTGAGAAATACGCTCTGGGGATTCTGAGGCAGAAACGCCAGTCCCCGTACATACAGTTCACTGTCCCGGAACCGCTCGATCCGCTTTCCGAATACTTCGATTTTTCCCCGATAGGGATGCAGAATTCCCGCAATGACCTGCAGCAATGTACTCTTGCCGGCACCGTTTCCTCCCAGAAGGCTGACCATCTCTCCGTGCCGGACAGTCAGATGCACATTCTGCAGAATATCGTCACCGTTTTTCTCGTACCGGAAGCAGATATCCTTCATTCGCATGGCGATCTTCCCATCGTTCTCCGCCTCCGGCCGGTTCAGACTTCGGATCCGGTTGTCATACTTCCGTTCCACAAAATCTCTGCCTTCCCGAACGGTTACCGGACATACTTCCTCCTCCGGATCCAGTCCCTGGTAGATCCGCATGGCACTGGGAAATCCCTGAAGCATCCGGTGATCCGGCGCCTGCCGGCGAAGAAGCCCTCCCGCTTCTCTCGGTTCCGCCATACAGAGCTTTCTCCCCTTATCCATGATCAGTACCCTGTCGGCGATTGGAAATACCTCCTCCAGCCGGTGCTCGGTAAGGATGATCGTAAGTCCCAGCTCCCGGTTCAGCTTATACAGTGTATTGATAAAGGTAGATGCCGCGATCGGATCCAGCTGGCTGGTCGGTTCATCCAGGATCAGCAGCTTCGGATCCATCGCCATGACCGATGCCAGATTGACAAGCTGCTTCTGACCTCCCGAAAGATCGGATGTCTTGTGTCTGAACCAGTCATCGATTCCGAAATAGCAGGCCATCTCCGCCACCTTCCTTCGGATCTCCGAGGATGTCATCCCCATATTTTCCAGTCCGAATGCCAGTTCATGCCAGACCTTATCCGTCACGATCTGATTTTCCGGATTCTGCAGAACGAATCCGATCTGACAGGCAGCCTCTCTGTCCGTCAGCTCCTCCTGCCGTTTTCCGCCAAATAAAATCTCCCCTGTTTTGATTCCATGGGGAGACAGTTCTCGTTTCAGAAGCCGCAGCAGTGTTGTTTTGCCGCATCCGGATGCCCCGCAGATCACGATGAATTCTCCGCTTTCTACCGAAAAAGAAAGATCCTCGATCACTTTTCCTGCGGGTGCGGTATCTTTCTCCTGCTTTGGATAGGAGAAACTTAGATTTTCGACTTTAAGTAATTCCAAGACAGGCTCTCCTTCCATTCACAGAATCCCGGAATACAGCATAACAGCAGCATCGCAAGATAGTACACAAATGCCTCCGCACCGGTCTCGATCTCTGCCAGATGCGGATAAAAATAAAAGTCCATATTTCCCTTTCCTGCTCCGATCAGCACGATTCCGGAAAGCAGAAGCATCAGCGCCAGCATTTTTCCGTCCCGCAGCCGAAAACGAAAAACAGAGAAGGAACTTCTTCCACGCAGACCGTAGCCTCTGGCTTTCATGGCATCTGCGGTATCGATGGAATTTTCCATGGACCAGGTAAGCAGGCTGTCAAAGGTTCGATAGGCACCGCCGAACCGCTGCTTCAGATTCTTTCCATTGTACAGTCCCATGGTCCGCTGCACCTGCCCGATCCTGTCCGCCTGTTTTTGAAACAGCGGAATGAACCGGAAGGTCATGGAAAGGATCAGCCCCAGCTTGGGAAGCGCCTTTCCAAACAGAAACAGGATCTTGTCGGTGGTAAGCAGCTCCGTGTAGCAGGCAGACCAGACCACAACGGTGATCATTACCAGGGAGCCGGCACCGCCGTAGGCAATCGCCTCCTTCGTGATGGCCTTTCCGTTCAGAAAAAACAGGACCGTCTCTCCGTCATGAACTACCAGCGGATTGATCACAGCCAGAAGGACGAACAGCAGCGCATAGAAGACCAGATCCGGAAGCATCTCCCGAATGCCGAACAAGGCTGCATACAGCAGAAATGCACCAAAGAGAGAGCAAAGAAGAAGCACCGGCTGCATCGTCAGAAGAGACAGCAGCAGAAGCAGTGCATAATACAGAAATAATATTGCCGGGTGATAGCCCTGGAATCCTCTCATCTTTCTCTCCTTCCCCTATTTTCCTTCACTATATGCGAACCATTCTATGTGTACATTGCTTCGAATATTGTACAAATGCCCTGAGCAGGTACTCTGAGGCCGCCGGCACTTAGCGAAGCCGAGCTCTGCGACGGCTGAGCTTAGTACCGCTGCGTGCCGAGGGTAGCGGGAGCGTGCCTGCGATGGCATTGTGCAATGTGAGAAGCGAAAACAATCCCGCAAATGGTTCGCACATACCTATTTTCCGTAATCTGCGCCGGCTCCGTTGTAGGTATTTCCCACATCTCTGCCGAGATCACAGGTATAGATCCATTCCACGGTATCACCGGGCTGGAGTACGACCGAGCTGCAGCCGACTCCCGGAAACTCTCCGTTTACCTTGAACATCCATCCGGACAGTTCGCCGCAGGAACGTTCGTTCAGATAATTGATTCCCCGGATATAGGCGGATCCGTAACCGGTCTCGGTGGCTCCCCGATACTCCATCTCGATCCGGTTATAGCGGCAGACCCGCTCCAGCAGATCAAAGGCGGTATCTCCCTTCCGATATACGTAAGCCGTCTCCGGAAGGATCACTCCGTTTGCCGGCACATACTTTTCGTCCCGGAGTTGCTTATCCAGCCTGCTCCAGTTATACAGAATCGTTTTACAGTTGATACTGATCCTGACGACCTCGGTATCAGCTGTAATATCCTCCATATGTGTCAGATAGAATTCATCGACGGTCTCAAACTTCCCGAATATACCGAAAAACAGGATCAGTACAGCCAGTGCGGCCAGAAGAACGAGACTTTTTTTCCATCGATTACCACTCTTCGTCCTCATCCTCATCATCCTCATATTTATAGGAACCGGAACCCGCATCTGTATCCGACGTTTTCTGTGATCCGATGCCGGCCGGCTGGCTTCCTGCAGCGGCTTTTCCGCTTCCTTTCTTCTCTCTGAGCAGCAGCCAGGCAGCCAGAGCAAGTACAAGCAGAACCACTGCAGCGGCAATCGCAATGATACGGATCTTGTTTCCCGATCCGGCTTCTGCCGCATTCTCCCCGCTGCTCTCCGAATCGTTATCCACACCCACGACAGCTGTTTCTGCCATTTTTCTCTCTCCAAGTGTTTCACCGGCTTTGCTGATTTCGTCATCACTGACAGTTTTGGCATCCGTTATATGAAACAGCCGTTCTCTGCCTTCTGCCAGGCGGCAGTAACCTTCCATATGGTACAGTGCCTGATAGGTCGCCATCGCGTTTCCGGTCGTATCTGCCTGCTCTTTATCCAGACTATGTACAAAACCACCATTCTCCAGCTGGAAACGTTTCAGTCCATCCAGAAGGCCTGTTCCGTCTGTCTGCAGTACAGCGGGATCAGCCGCACAATCCACCCCATGCGCAGAAAGTCCGAGCAGCGTCCATCCGGTGGATTCCGAATTGCTCTGATCCATACTTTTCACGGTGCCGTCCGCTTCGATATGTTTTTCCAGATAGTCGGCAGCCCGTGCACAGACATCGGCAGCTGTCAGACTCTGTGTCTCGTTTGTTACTGCATTCGTCCCCTCATAAATATCAGCACTTTCCTCATACGGTGCAAGGATCGTCAGCATCATGGCTGTCAGATCGGTATCTGCCTCTTCTGCCGGATTCAGTGAAAAACCGCCGTCCGGATGCTGCTGAAACAGAATGGCTTCCAGGAGTTTTTTTCGCTTCCAGGCCGCCCCCGGTACTTCCTGATAATCCTGGCTGTCCGCAGCCGCAAGTGCCCACATATAGCCGTTGATACCCTGCATGCCCGGATCACCGTAGATGCAGTTCCATACCGCATCATTGATCAGATCGATGGAATTCCCTTCCGGGTCGATTCCAAAGGAAGAGGCATCTCCACCACAGGCGTTGACGGTCAATGCGATCCGGCAGAGATCCGACGGAAGATGTTCTTTTTTTGTTTTCTCCTGATCGGCATACATCTCTTCCACCGTCTCTCGCAGCCGGTATAGATAGGCAGCCTGGTTATCTTCCACACCCATGCGGCTGATGGAAAAAGCAACCCAGTCGGAATCCGGTGTTCCTGCCGCATCCAGAACAGAACCGGAAAGAACACCTTCCTCTTCTGTCCGTTCATTCTCCCAGTATAGGGCATTCTGCTGCATTCCGCGAACATCCTCTGCCGTCATTGTTTCTGCAGCTGCCGGCATAGCTGCCGCAGAGATGCCGATCAGTACGGCCGCAAGCATGGCTCCTGTTCTTTTCCACTGTATCTTTCCGACTTTCATCACTAATACTCCTTCATTATCATTCTTTCAAATCATGTTCTTCCCTACTGCTTTCAGGTCGTGCTTAAAACAGTACCCTTCGTCTGTTTCTCTTTTCTTCTGCCTTCTTTGCCATTACAAACATAAATACGGTCAGGGTTGTCAGAGAAAACAGAATCAGCACCAGGATCCACAGGAAGGGATGCCTGATCAAAAGTTCTTTAAACCGTGCTTGGGAAGTCCGCTGTTCTTCCAAGTTCCTGTCGTTCTCTTTCAGAGAGGCTCTTGGATCCGTATCCCAGGCGATCGCCGATCGATTCTTCTCCACTGCAGCTGCTTCAGTCTCATCTTCTGACAGTTCTTCAGAAGAAGTCTGTTCTTCTGTTGGTTCGTCTATTTCCGCTGCAGCAGCTGACGGCTGCTCTGCCGTATCGGATGCATTCGCGGTACCGGATGCCTGTGCGATACCGGTTCCCGTACGTGGACTTGTCACCTGTGTATAGGTATATCCGTAGTAGTAATCCGCATCCTCTCCGGTGATCACAACATTGCTTCCGCTGCTGCCTCCGGCGGTGCTGGTGTTTCCTTCGGAGCTTCCGGCTGCATCACCGGTATTGCTGCTGTCTCCGCCTGCGTTATCGGAACCGTTATCTGCTGTTCCTCCTGTTCCGCCGGTATTTCCGCCGTCAGGCTCCTCATCTGCTTTATTCAGTGCTTCAAAGGCTCTCTCGGCATCCAGCAGCATCTTCAGCTTCTCTGAAGAAAACTTTGCTTTTTCTCCTTCACCGAGTGCATCGTATGCCTTTCTGGCCTTTTCGATCAGACTTCTGCTGGCTGCATTCACGCTTCCGATCTGCTCCACCGAATTCTCTGCATCCCGGATTTTTTTCACTGACTGCAATTCTTTTACTGCAGCATCCAGAAGCTTGTAATTGGATACCTGATCGGTCTGTTTCGAAGACCATTCCCTCTTTGGATCCTCCAGCCATGCTCTGTAATCGTTATACGCCTTTACTGCTGCCTGAATCTCTGCTGCTTTTTCTTCTGTCACGGTACCGATATCACCGATCAGCTCCTCAACCTTCGCGGCCTTTTCGAGATTCATCACCGTCTCTTCCGCCGCTTTCAGAACCGGGTAATCCGTTACCAGCTCCTTCTGTTCAGCAGACAATGCATCGTAAGCAGTTCGTGCCTTTTCTATATCCGCTTTACTGTCCAGGGTGATCGTATTTCCCAGGGAGGCGATCGCATTGATCACCTCATTGGCATACGCCCGGTTCAGATCCGTCTCTGCCTTCTGCAATACCGGCAGATTCCGGACTGCCAGCTTCTGATTGTCCGTCAGACTGTCATACGCCGCACGCACCTGCCTGATGTCATCCTCATTCTTTTTCGTTATCGCCTTATTTGCCAGTTTTTCTTCGATCAGCTGATCCACAACGGCTGCGGAATCCAGATCCTCCTCTGTCAGTCCGGCTTCCTCCATCATCTGCTGCCATTTTTCTTCGGCTGCGATGAGGATCTCGTAGTTGGTTACCTTTTCTTTTCGTTCCTCCGAAAGCTGATCATACAGATTTCTTGCTGTCTGTATAGTTACAAGTACAGCAGGATCCAGCTCCACTTCACCGATCTGACCGATGGCAGCAATAACGGTATTGACAGCTTTTTTCTCTTCCTCCTCCAGATATTGTGCATCCGTCTTCAGTCTTTCGATCTTATCTGCAAGTGTATCCATGATCTCCTGCAGCTGTTCTATCGTCTTGGTCTTGTAGATCCGCTGCTTCGCATCCGTGACAAGCGTCTCGATCTGCATCTGCTCCTTCTCCCTGTAGGCGGATCGATCGCTGTAGTCTACCTCGATTTTCTCCAATGCCTCCTGCTTTGCTGCATCCAGTTCGCGAAGACGCACCTCCTCCAGACTTTCAATTGCATAAACGGCTTCTTTCGTCTCTGTCAGGATCTCATTGATTCGATCAAAAGAACCGGCATCTGCCAGCTGCTCACAGCCGGTATCGATCAGACTGCTGACCTTCTCCCAGTTTTCCTCCGTATACTCCTCTTCACTGACAAAGCTTCGCAGTTCTCTGACTGCTCCATCCCGGAACTGGTCAATGGTCATCTGCCAGCCAAACATGGGATATCCCTCCTGCAGGAACAGATAATCCCGGATAAAATAACTTCCTCCGACATTCAGTGTGTTCAGCATGGCATCACTCTGCAGTTTCTGCTCGGATACATACTGACCATCCGAAGAATTATCTGCTGTATATCCTACCAGATCCAGATCTGTCTGATCGGCTCTCTTCAGTGCATACACTTCTTCGCAGCCGCCGGCCTGCATATTTCCGAATAACGCACCTCTGTATTTCGCCGTGCGTCCCGGATTCACGGCACCGCTGCTGTAGCTGTACCGGAAGGAAGCATCAACCGCAGTAGCTTCGATCAATCCGGCCAGACCGCCGGCATACACATCCGCATATACGGTTCCCCGATTGTAATTGGATGTAAATTCCGTTGCCATTTCCATCACACGTCCGACCAGACCGCCGGCACAGTTGGCTGCCTCTACGTTTCCGTTATTGCAGGATCTGCGCACCGTAGTTCCTGCCGATGCCTGTCCCAATACGCCTCCGGCAAAATAGGTAATGCCTCCCTTTCCGGTCGATGGAATCGATACGTTTCCATTATTTTCACATTCCCGGAACCAGGTGTATTTTGCATAACCGGCGATTCCTCCGGCGGAAGAATTCATACGTGTGATTCCGCTTAACGTTACATCCACATAACTGCGGCAGTTGGTTACTGCATTTCTGGTATTTTCGTTCTGACCGCTGCAGTATCCGACGATTCCGCCGGCATAAGTCACGTTTCTGGAGACCTGTACCAGACCGTAAACCGTCAGATCGGAGATACTTTTCCCATCTGTTCCGTATACACGACCGAAGAGACCCGCATATCCTTCCGCCTCCGTTACCGACAGACCGCGGATCGTATAGCCGCCTCCATCAAACCTTCCCCGGAATACATTCTCTTCTGTTCCGATGGGTGTCCATTCCCTGCCGCCGAGATGAATATCGTTCTGCAGACGGGCACAAAGCGTCTGGTCATTTCCGTTGTTGATCCGATCGGCAAACCATGCCAGTTCTTCTGCCGTAGTAATCAGATATACATTATTGCTGTCCTTTGCCGGCTCCCTCTTCCCGGATCCGTCCCAGGCATCTGCCGACGGTACCGAGGCAATCAGATTGTCGATCGCTCGCTTTGCCTCGGAGAAGATCCGATCGGCATCGGCTGTCGTTTCAGCAGCTTCCAGCTCGGCAATTCCTGCATTTCTGACCTCTGCGATCCGGTTGTTCCATTCTTCTCCGTAATCACTTTCCGCCTCATATCCGGAAAGCGTCTTTATATAGCCGGCGCGAATCTCCTCCAGATCTTCCTCTCTTGCAAAGGCAGCCAGCTTTTCATCGAGGATGTTTTTACCATCCTCCAGAGCAGCTTCGATCTCTTCATCCGTTTTTCCTTTGCGGATCCGGTCCTCTGCTTTTTTACGTTCTTCCTGCAGCTCTTCCTTCTGTGCATCCGTCAATTCCGGATGTTCTGCCAGAACTTTATCGTAATACTCACCGAATGCACTAAGTGCTTCATCGATTGCCGCATAGCGTTCTTCATCTGCCATTTTACCCGGTTTAACCGCACCCAGTGCTTTTCTGGCTGCCTCCATGATCTGTTCCGGTTCCTCCTCTTCGGTCACCTGATCCAGTCGGCGCAGATATACAGAAACCAGTTCTTCAATTTTTGAATAATTTTTCCCGTACAGGGACCGGTTGCTTTCTGTCAGCCAGCTGTTCAGTTCCAGAACCGCTGCATCAACAGCCGCCGACAGATCGGAGGTCTGTTTCTGCCAGGCAAGCTTCGGATAGCCTTTTGTATCCGCTTCAAAAGAAGTGACCTTCACAAACGCAGCTCCCAGCTGGTCGGCAAATGCCTGTTTCTTCATGTTGGCGGATGTACGAAATGCAATGGTAGACGAATAGGAAGTTACTTTATTTTCCTGCGCGCCGACCATTTCGGCACTGCCTCCCTTCAGACAGTACAGATTTCCGATGGAACCGCTTCGAAACTGTCCGACTGCGGCACCATGCATCTTAAAGGACACCTTATCGATCATTGCCGTCGAATAGGCATTTTCCACTGCCGGCATACAGGGAAGTTCCGCTTCCGCCCAGCTTGCATATCCCAGAAAGCCGACGATTCCACCTATAGAATCGCCCTGGTGATCTCCGAATCCGGAGACCGCTCCGATATTATACACATCATAGATACCGCATTCTTTTGCAGAACCGTTGCTCAGTGTTCCGGTACGTGTCACCATACCTGCAATTCCGCCGATGATCTCATTTCCGGAAACAGCTCCATAGTTGGCAGATGCACGAACTTCTGCACCGTATTTCACTGCTCCGGCAACACCGCCGACTTCAAAATAGCCCTGCACATCTGCCCGGTTCAGTGAATAGCGTACGGATGCCCCCGGTCCGGTGACCAGTCCGGCAATTCCACCCACATGACGCTGTGCATAGGCAACAGCTGTACTGATCTTTCCATAGTTTGTACAATGCAGGATCCCGCCTGCAGAAATACCGGCAATACCTCCTGTATTTCGATACCGTGTCGTTCCTGTCATTGTTGTCTTTACATAATTCTGGCAGGCATAGATCGTTCCGGCTTTCAGATAACCCGCAATTCCGCCGCTGCCTGCTGCCAGTTCATTCAGGCTGTCAGCGGAACCTGAATTTCCATATCCCTGTAAGAGATTACCGGAGACCTTCAGATTTCTGACAACACCGCCGTCAATGACTCCAAATAATCCGATATATCGTCGACCGGAATCCTGTTCCGAGCTGGATGCATAGAGATAGTTCACGGAAAATCCGTTTCCGTCAAATATTCCCCGGAACGGATGCTCCTCGTCATTTCCGATCAATACCCACTCGAACCGGGAGGTGCTGTTATTCAGGTAGATCGTATCCTCCAGACGGCCGTTGATTTTTCCCTGCCCCTGATTGACCTGATCCGCAAACCAGGCCAGTTCTTTTGCCGTATAGATCTGGTAAAAACCATTTTCATCCACAGAAGGCATGGACATACTTACTCCGTCCCAGGCATCCTCCAGGGTCGCCGCCGTTACCGGGACAGCTGTGCCCGAAAACGATCCAAGCAGCAGAACAAGGGCCAGCAATGCTGCAAGCCCTCGAATGCCTTTTCTGTTTTTCCGTCTTCTATACGTCATATGATTTCCTCTGTTGGTATTAAGCCCTGCACGTCTGCAGCGCATGTGAATCCTCTTATCTGATTCGCAGTTTCAGTCCCGTACGTTACTTCCTGCAGTCCGGAACCGTTACAGCAGATAGATCAGCTTCAGCTGCAGCCTGCGCATGGGCGATGCCTCTTCATATACAGCATGCCAGATTTTTTGTTCAAATGCCAGCATCCGGGCATATGCCGCCTCGGATACCGGATGCTCACTGTACACGGCTTCCTGACGGATCCGGACAATTGCTGCATATTCCCTGCGCAGTTCCGGTCCGTACATCTCTTCAATTTCTTTTCCGTAACGAAACAGGGATTGATTTCGTATCTCCAGTCCTGCGACAGACAGCAGATACATAGAATATGCAAAAATACTTCGCACAGCGATTTTTCGGTCTTCGTTCTCAAAATCTCTGCGCAGTCTTCTGCTTATGATAATCTCACGAATGATCCGAATGATCACCAGAAGCAAAAAGACAAGAACAAGAAGGATCAGTCCTGCAAGAATGCATTCAATAATGAAGATCCAGTCGATCTCACTTTCCTTTTCCTGCTCCTCTTCTTTCTCCTCTTCTTCCACTTCCTCCGGCGGCGGTTCCTGCTGTGAAGAGCCTTCCGTATCGGATATATTCTGGAATTCCTGTGCCTGATTCATCACCTGCAGATAGGAAGGCGTTGTTTCAAACGGAAGCCATCCCACTCCATCCTGGTAATACTCCGCCCAGGCATGTGCATGCGAGTCATCCAGCACGATTTCCCTGCCGGCTTCCATCTGTTCCGCATCCGACGGAGTGATCAGATACCCCTCCACATAGCGGGCCGGTATTCCGAAATACCGGAACATCAGAACTGCCGCACTTGCAAAATGCACGGAATAACCGCTCTTCGTATTCTGCAGAAAATCATCGACCAGATCCGGTCCGTTCCACCGGCTTGAAAGCCGTTCTTCATATGTATAGGATCTTGTCAGCACATATAGTATATCCTCCTTTGCGCTGCTGTAATCCGTATGTTTCTGTCCGGCCGGCGTCTCTGCCGCATTTCCGAAGATCCCGTTCAGATCCTGACGGATATTCTCGGGAAGATCCACATAATTTGCATAGACATATTCATTATAATAGGATTCATTTTTCCTGTATCGTTCAACCTCTTCCGCCGGCTCATCTGCTTTGGAAAGCTTTCCCACAAGCTCCGGATACGATGCCGCCAGTGCCGGGTATGAGGTATAGGTATACTTCTTTTCTCCCTGCAGTCCGGCAGACCGGATTCCTTCATCACCCAGCAGCTGTTTCTGCAGCAGCTTCTTTGTCTCCTCTTCCTTCATCTGCAGTTCATAAGGAGTCAGCAGATATTTCCGATTGGCAGCGATATTCTCGATGGTGATTGTATTCTCCTGATACTCCTCCGGTTTCAGAACCTTTGCCGCCTGCGCAAGCTCCTGCTGACCGTAAAATCCGTCTGCATGCAGCCAGTAAAACAGATCTCTGCCTGCCCAGCGTTTCTCATTCTCCGATTCCGTCCAGCGATTTCCTTCATATACGGAACCGATAAAGCCCCGCAGATAATAAGACTGCGGACTGCTCATCGTTACCTTCAATACTTCTTTTCCAGTCGGAAGAAAGGACCCCAGATCCGCAAAACTGCCTCCGGGCAGTACTTCGCTCTCCCCCTTATACCGCCGGTCTTCCACCGCCTGGCTGATCTTTTCCCGCGTTCCGGAAAAAGCACTTCCGCTTTTACGGATACGTCCGGCTGCAGCTGTAAGCAGAACCGCCGCAGCCATTCCAAACACAGCCAACAGCAAAACCGACTCAGCGGCCGCCAGCCGGTGTCTGCCCTCCGGCATCCTGCTGCCCTGTGCCCAGATCCACATGACAAGGACAGCCGCAAGTACGGCAAGATTCATAACCAGATCCGCATGGATACCGCTTACCATCTGCAGAAACAGAAAGATTCCTTCCTGCATTCCCAGAAAGACAATATTTCCGCTCTTCAGAAGACGTCTTCCCAGAAGCAGTACCCAGGCTCCCGCCCAGAGAATAAAAAACCATTGCGCTGCCTTCTGCATGCCTTCCGAAAGACTGACTCTGTAGTACGGAAGCATATACGGATGCGCTCTTCCGATCCGGTCTATGCTGCTGTTTAACAATCCGTTCAGTCCATTGATCCAGAAAACATAAAAAAGCAGTGCAAGCAAGATCAGGATGCCGCCGTAAACGAACTTTACAGGAATCTTTTCCTGTATTCGGCTTTCTCCCGCAGGCAGAAACGCGAACACCGCCGCCTCTGCACCAAGTGCAGCAAAAAGCAGCCCCGTATTCACCGGCCATTCCAGCAGGGAAGCCGGCACACCGATCGTTCCTGCTGTGTAGATCCATAAAAAAACAAAGCTCAATGCCTTCAGCAGAAGTCTTTCCCTTGTATTCAGTTTTACCTGTATCGAACGAAGAGCCAGTGTATTCCGGTTCTCCCTGTCAGATTTCGACATAAACCATTGCCTCTGCTATCGTCTCCGGAGTCGTCCGGATCACCGTAATTCCATCCTCTGTTGTATAGTCATTTCCCGCATTTCCGCAGATTACTTCTGTACATACGCACTGCCCGGCAAGAGCGCCAAACTCTTTTCTATGTTCCGTTGTAAACAGCACCACATGTGCAAATGCCAGCTGTTCATGTTCTTCCAGATAATGCTCCAGTACATGCATGCTGTCTTCGCCCGGAACCGCACTGAGCAGCCCGGTCAGACTGCCTGCCAGATCCTCATCCGATTCGATCTCAACACAGGAAAAAACATTTTCCTCATGATTCTGCCATCCGATACAGTGCATGACCTGCTGCTCGATCAGCGTCTGGGATAAGGAAACCATCGCCTCGGCAAGTGCATCCATGCATGCCGGATCCGGCGCATTGCTTCCAGGCATCCGCCCGGTTTCCAGTGCCAGCAGAACCGAATTCTGAATGGGAAGACCATAATCTCTTACCATCAGGTCATCATACTTTTCAGACAGTTTCCAATGGATCTGCCGGATCCGGTCTCCTGCCCGGTATTCACGGATCGCAAAGGTCTCACTGGGATCAAAGCCCGGTTTCCGCATGGAATACACATCACTGTCCAGGCTTGCATTTTCTCCGTAGGACAGCTCCGCTTCCATTCCGAAGGTTTCCGGACGAAACAGACATTTGGCCTCTTCTTTTCCATTGACCGCTGCCCGGAACTGAAACAGTCCGAACAGATCGTAAACCGTCACCCGGACGGCACGGATACGTACTCTTCCTGCATAACGGCTGCTCAGCTGCAGAAAGGTCGACATTTCTCCCTTTGCCGGAACTGCCATCCGGACGGCCGCATACGTTTTCTCTCCTGTCAGAAGATTATCCACACGCACCCGTACCATGGCACGGTTCACCGACATCAGACTGCTGTTCTTCAGAAAAACGCTGCACGCCGCTTCACTTCCTTTTATTCCCGCCGATTCCGACTGCAGACGGACCTCCAGCTTTTTCGGCACCTTTGCAAACGGAACTGCCGCCAGCAAAGGAAGCAGTACCGACAAAAGCAGAAGAACGATACCGGTCTGCTCTCCGGTAACAAACCAGAAAACAGCCAGTCCTGACAGCCAGCAGATCCACAGGATCCTGGATCTCACCATTGTTTATTTCTCCCGTCCGTTATCCGGTGAGGATACATGTTTCAGAATCTCTCTGAGAATATCCTCCGCCGTTTTTTCCGCCACACGTGCCTTGGGATTCAGAATGATTCGATGTGCACATACATCACAGAACACACGCTGAATATCCTCGGGAATCAGGAAATCCCTTCCTTTGACATATGCCCGTGCTTTTGCCATTCGAAGAAGCGCCAGTGCTCCTCGCGGGCTGACGCCAAGGCGGATCATCGGATTTTTTCGCGTTTCCTCTGCAAGTGCCGTAATGTATGCCAGAATGGAATCCTCCGCATGCACCATACGAACCTCCTGCTGCATATCCAGAATCTCCTCTCTTTGAACGATCGTTGCGATCGTCTCCAGCGGATTGCTTCTCTGTCGATCCCGCAGAATATTCACCTGGCTGGCAAAATCCGGATATCCCATGGAAATACGGATCATAAAACGGTCCAGCTGGGCCTGCGGCAGCAGCTGCGTTCCCGCCGAACCGACCGGGTTCTGGGTCGCAATGACAACAAAAGGCTTCGGAAGTGGATGGCTCACACCATCCACCGTGACCTGGCCCTCCTCCATGACCTCCAGCAGGGCCGACTGTGTCTTGCTGGATGTTCGGTTGATCTCATCCGCCAGTAGCAGATTGGTCATGACCACGCCCGGCTTGAATTCAAAGCTGTCAGAAGCCTTATTGTAGATAGAAAAACCGGTAATATCCGAAGGCACTACATCCGGCGTGAACTGAATACGATGGTAATCCATTCCCAGAACCCGGGAGGTACTCAGCGCCAATGTCGTTTTTCCTGTTCCCGGTACATCATCCAGGAGAACATGTCCTTCCGACAGGATCGCCATCAGTACCCTTTCCACTACGTGACGCTTACCGATAATAACTTTTTCAATTTCATCCAGTATCTGACTGGCTTTCTGATTCATCTCTGTTTTCCTCCCTGTTCGTATGCTTATCCTGCAAGCACATAATACAGATCCAGCATATCGCCGTCACGAATCGTTCTCGTACCCATGGTCATATTGATCAGGTTATCGTTCTGCTTGATCATCCAGCCGCAGCGGTTGGTAAAGCTTCCGTCATCCAATGTATTCATATCATCCGGTTCATGGAATGTATAACCCAGTTCCGTCAGTTCCAGCTGTCTGTCTTCAGAAACCTGCCATCCGTTTAACAGACCGTCCCTGCTTATTCCCTTCAGATAATAGGTCTCCCCTTCTCCGACATGGATCGGCGAGTAACCGTACGCAGTCAGACGTTCTTCCAGTACCTCGGATACCATTTTTCCTGCATCGACCTCTACAGTCTCTGTAATCAGCGTTCCCAGTCCCACTTCGCTGGCATCCACACGAATGGATACCCGGATTTTTCCGCCGGCAGGATCATAATACACATTTCTTGTACTGCTATAGGAATACTGCTCATTGTCGGTCAGGACGATGTTCAGCTCATTGGCCCCTTCTGCCAGATTCAGATAGTATTCATATACCGGATCCTGCCCCCGATCATTTCCCTGACCGGCCATGGCAAGCCTTTCTCCGTTCAGATAGACTTCGATCTGATTTTTATCGGTTCCCGGTACATTTCCATTGGCATACAGGGAATTTGACCGGAAATCACAGCCGCTGATCTGCAGAACAAACGGACTGGCTGTCAGTATTTCCCCGTCTGCCAGATTACAGGTAGTAAGAGTTGGCAGCTTGTCCGCTGGTGTACTGCCGGCCCGTTCATAGAGGATCGTCCATCTTCCTGTATAGGAACTGCCCTCCGCATCTGTGTATTCCACTGTAATAACTGTACCGTTTCCGTTATTATTGGACGCATCCAGCTGGATCGTTGTAAATCCGTCTGCTCCCTTCTGTGAAGTTACATCCGTCTCTCCGTTCCTGTCCGTTACCCTGACTGCCTGCACGCCGCCCTGTTCGGTATTGGACCAGCTGTTCAGGCGGAAAGCAAATTCCGTGGACTCGGACGGATAGGTATGTGAAAACTCCTGTCCCAGATTCTCCGCACTGATCCGGTCATTGATCTGTCCGCTGCGATCGATAAAGGTCAGACGGAATTCACCGGGATCGTAACGGAAGGTGCAGGAAAAACGGATCCCGTTCATCCCGCTTCCCACAGCCGCCGTAAAGGAATTATCATCTTCATGCAGCGAAAGCGGAACCGTTCCCGACTCATCCATTTTGATCTCGTCCATATTCAGACGTACAGAAGGCGTACCGACCGGTGCATAGACTCTCACTGAAAAGTTCTCCTCATGTGTCAGAATCGTACTGCCGTCAACGATCTCCTCACCGGTATCCGCACGATATACCTTCAGGAGATACTCTCCCTGCGGGATATAGAATACGGTGTATGTTTTAGTCTGTGTAATATTGCCGGCAAACCGAAGCGTAACCGCAACTGTATTCTCACCGCTGTCAAAGGTGATCGATGTTCGATCGACCTCGTCAAACAGATACGGAATCCCGTTTACCGTTACCGTCTGACTGACAAGACCTGCCGTCATGCCAGCATCGGTTCTCGTAACCTCCAGCATGAATCCGGCTTCTCGCACAGACATTCCGTTTGTCAGGTTTGTCTCAAAATAATTTCTGCTTTCCGGATCATCCGAAGGCCCAGGCGTAACATCCGGGGTATTCTCCGGCTGTACCGTTGGTACAGGTGTCGGTGTCGGTGTTGTCTGCTGATCCGGTTTCTCCTGTTCCCTCAGAGCCGGCAGATCATTGTCATCTTTTTTGTCGTCTTCTGTATCCCCGTGATCGGATGCGGCCGGTGTATCACCGCCTTGTACTGGCTTTCCGGACTGATCCTCATCGTTTGTCTGATCTGGCCTTGACTGCGGGTCCTGATCCTTTGCAATTCGTACCTGCTGCCGTACCCACTGAGTCTCCTGAACTTCTTCCTGTCCCTCCTCCTGAGGAAGCGAAGCCTCCTCCTGCTCCTTTGACTCTTCGTCCTGTTCCTCCGGAGACTCCGGTTCCTCCGGTGTCTCCGGCATTTCCTGTTCCTCGGGCCTCTCATCTCTGTCTGCATTCGAAGAAATATTGGCATTCGGGATATCTGCCAGCAGTTCCTCATCCACCTGCAGAGTCGGACTCATTCTGTACATTTCCGAAGCATCTGCCTTTTTCTTTTCCATAGGATTTTCCGGCGCTGCATGATTCAGCATCGAAAACGATCCTACGAACAGTACGATGCACAGAAACACACTGACTGCTGATATGAACTTTTTTCTTTTTTGGGAAAAACCGTTCATTTTCTACCTCGACCTGTCAAACAACAGACATATACATATTAACTGACATGCGAAAGTTACAGTACGCAAAAAAAGAACAGGGATTTTCATCTCCTGCTCCTGTGCCGCACGTACTGCGTAATAAACAGAATTCACTTTTGATCTTCTGCTCATCGATTACTTGTGTAGGTCTTCTGACTTATGCATTCCGAGAAATCTATTCTCCGCATATCCGATCCGCCTTCTCGCCTTTCCATTACAGAAATTAAATGACTCGCTTTCACGATACAGTTTTCCCCATCTGTATATGTTATCTTCACCAGATAAAAAACAGCGGCTGCTGTATGATCCGATACTCTGCATTCACAGCTATTAAACAGGCCTGCTTCCCATAACCTGTACATGTCCGGGATTCTCACCCGATTCCCTTGTTAAGCACGATACCACCAGACCGGTTATGCTGCTGTACAGCTGCACTATCTTTTTTATTCATCAGGAATAAAACAACATGCCCCTGACACAGCCGGCTCAGGATCTGTATTACCGTTAACAAGAATGCGTGTCCGACAGCAGCCGGGTCGCGCATCTGCCACAAAAGCTGATTTGTAATTTCCTATATTATAATACGCAATTCACATACAAATTACAATGTGAACGGTCAAAAAATCCCGTCGGCGATGCACCGACGGGATCCTTCGCTTTACCATTTGCACAAATCAGCGCTGGTAATTATTGTAAAACTAATTTTTTCTGATTTGCCAGCCTTATTACAGTTCCTTGATATCCACATCATTCAGAGTTTTGATTCCCTGATCGGCGAGTACTTTCTCTGCTGCAGCTACATCACTGACACGAACGATAACATATGCACCCTTTTCAAAACCGGTGAATGCATAGGAATAATCGATATCGATCTTTGCATCCTCCAGTACCTTCAGAATGGTATAAAGAGTACCTTCTTTATCATCCATCTTCACCGCAATTACTTCGGTGGTGGTTACGATCGTATCATTCTTCAACGCTTCAACAGCTTTATCCGTATCGGATACGATCAGTCTGAGAATTCCGAACTCCTTGGTATCGGCAATGCTCAGTGCACGCATATTCACACCGGTTTCAGCGATCATTTTGATTGTTTCGGACAAACTGCCCTGTCTGTTTTCCACAAAAGCGGAGATCTGTTTGATTGCCATACTTCTTACCTCCCGAATTAATCGTGCAGTTTACGCTTATCGATGACTCTGACTGCTTTACCTTCGCTACGAACAATGGACTTCGGAGCAACCAGATGAACCTTCGGTCCGATTCCGAGCATGGTACGCATAGCAGCTTCCAGTGCCTTCTCTCTTGCCTGGATATCGGATACCTTATCGGAGAACTGCTCCGGAAGAAGCTCGATATTGACATCCAGTGTATCGTTGTTGCGAACACGGTCAACGATGATCTGGTAGTTCGGTGCATATCCCTCATTCAGCAGAACGGTCTCGATCTGGCTCGGGAATACATTGACACCGCGGATGATCATCATATCATCGGATCTTCCCATCGGTTTTGCCATTTTTACATGTGTTCTTCCGCAGGAGCATTTCTTTCTGGAAAGAACACAGATATCTCTGGTTCTGTAGCGAAGCAGCGGGAATCCCTCTTTATCCAGAGAAGTGAATACCAGCTCACCCTTCTCACCTTCCGGCAGAACCTCTCCGGTCTCCGGATTGATGATCTCGGCATAGAAATGGTCCTCATTGATATGCATACCGGACTGCTCTTCACATTCAAAAGCAACACCTGGGCCGCTGCTCTCTGTCAGACCATAGATATCGTATGCCTTGATTCCAAGGCTCTTCTCAATACTCTGTCTCATCTCTTCTGTCCAGGGCTCTGCACCGAAGATACCGGCTTTCAGCTTGTTATCTTCCGGCTTGTAGCCTTTTTCCGCCAATGTTTCACCGATATAAGCGGCATAGGACGGAGTGCAGCAGAGAATGGTAGCATCCAGATCCATCATGAACTGGATCTGTCTGTCGGTATTGCCTGAGGACATGGGAAGTGTCAGACAGCCGACTTTATGAGAACCGCCGTTCAGTCCCGGTCCGCCTGTAAACAGTCCATAGCCGTAGCATACCTGGCAGACATCCTCATCTGTACCGCCGGCAGCTACGATTGCTCTTGCACAGCACTCCTCCCAGAGATCAATATCTTTCTGTGTGTAGAAGGCAACTACACGTCTGCCGGTCGTACCTGAAGTAGACTGAATACGGACACAGTCTTTGAGGTCACAGCCAAGAAGTCCATACGGATACGCATCGCGAAGATCGGCCTTGCTCAGGAAGGGAAGCTTATGGATATCTTCGATACTCTTGATATCTTCCGGTTTTACTCCCTTCTCGTCCATCATGTTTCTGTAGTACTCCACGTTCTCATAAACGTGTTTTACCTGTTTTACGATCTTCTCGTTCTGGATCCGGATGATTTCCTCTCTTGAAGCGGTCTCGATCTCCGGCTGAAAATACTTACCCATTGCTTTTTATTTCCTTTCGTTTCATAGTATTGCATTTTGTAAGATTTCGGTCTGCAGTCCGAAATTTACGAATTATATCCAAGCGAGAACGCTTTGACATTCACATCCACGAACTGGGGTTTTACCAGTGTCTTCATTACTTCGATCCATTTGTCGTAGTCGATATCGAAGTATCTGGCAAGTCTGCCCATCAGTACCATATTGACGGATTTTACATTGCCAGCCTCATTGGCAAGTGTCAGTGCATCCATTTCATCCACGGATACGCCCTTGCCTTTCAGCTCCTCCAGAACCTCCACCGGATATTCCGCTGCCCCGATGATGACCGGCATCGGATCGATCATCTGTGTATTCACGATGATCTTGCCGTCCTTCTTCAGGCATCTGGCATATCTGGCAGCCTCGATCCGTTCAAACGATACGATAAAATCTGCCTCTCCGTCGGAAATGACCGGAGAATATACTTTTTCACCAAAACGCACATAGGTCACAACGGAACCGCCTCGCTGGCTCATTCCATGCACCTCGCTAACCTTTACATCATAGCCTTCCGCAATTGCAATTGCGCCCATCAGCCGGCTTGCCAGAAGACTTCCCTGTCCGCCGACACCGACGATCATTACATTTTTCGTTTCCATTATTTCACCTCGATAGCATCTTTTTTGCAAAGCTGTGCACATACCTTACAGCCAACACACTGTGTATAGTCGATCTCTGCCTTTTTGTTCTTCACACTGATCGCCGGGCATCCGATCTTCAGACACATCTTGCAGCCTACACATTTCTCCTTGTTCACAACAAGGGCCGGCTGCGGCTTCACATATTTCAGAAGCATACAGGGTCTTCTGGAAATGATTACGGACGGCTCTTCGATCTCCAGCTCCTCCAGAACTGCCTGCTCGCACTGTGCCAGATCATACGGATCCACCACACGTACACGCTTGATACCGATCGCATGGCAAAGTTCCTCCAGATTCACTGCAGCTGCCGGCTCACCCTTGATATTTTTGCCTGTGGTCGGGTTCTGCTGATGACCGGTCATACCGGTGATCGAGTTATCTACGATGATAACAGTGGAGTTGGATGCATTGTAGGCAATGTTTACCAGACCAGTCATGCCGGAATGCATAAAAGTAGAATCACCGATAACGGCAACCGTCTTCTTCTCGGACTCTTTTCCTCCGGCTTTATTAAAGCCGTGAATACCGGAAACGGATGCTCCCATGCAGAGAGTGGAATCCAGTGCAAACAGCGGTGCGGCACTTCCCAGTGTATAGCAGCCGATATCACCCAGTGCAGTGATCTTGTTCTTGCTCAGTGTATAAAACAGACCTCTGTGCGGACATCCCGGGCACATAACCGGAGGACGTACCGGAATCGGTGTATCTGCAGCGGTAAATTCCGGAAGCGGCAGACCGAATGCCTTACGGATCGTTGTCTGGCTGTACTCGTACATCGGAGAGAACATTTCTTTTCCGATGCAGTCGATACCCATGTTCTTCACATGTGTCTCGATGATGCCGTCCAGCTCCTCGATCACATACAGTTTCTCGACTTTGGATGCGAAATCTCTGATCAGATCTGTCGGAAGCGGGTTGACCAGACCAAGTTTCAGAACGGAGACCGTATCTCCGAATACTTCTTTTACATACTGGTAGCAGGTACCGGAAGTGATAATACCGATCTCTGCTCCGCCAAGCTCTACTCTGTTCAGGGAAGATTTCTCTCCAAGAGCAACCAGTTTCTGTGTTCTCTCCTCAACAAAAGGATGCTTTCTCAGCGCATTTGCCGGAGCCATGATGTATTTCTGCGGATTCTTCTCATATGCAGGAAGTTCTCTTTCCTCTCTGTCACAGAGTTCAACCGCACACTGGGAATGTGCGATTCTTGTACACATACGAACAAGAACCGGTGTGTCATACTCCTCGGAAATACGGTATGCTTCTTTTACATATTCTTTTGCCTCTGCGGAATCTGCCGGCTCCAGCATCGGTACTTTTGCAGCGATCGCATAATGTCTGGAATCCTGCTCGTTCTGAGAGGAATGCATAGCAGGATCATCAGCAACGAACATAACCATACCGCCAGTAACGCCGGTATAGGAAAGGGTAAACAGCGGATCCGCTGCCACGTTCAGTCCGACATGCTTCATTGCACAGGCAGAACGTGCACCTCGTAAGGACGCACCGAAAGCAACCTCTGTTGCTACTTTCTCATTCGGAGCCCACTCACAGTAGATCTCATCATATTTTGCAGCTTCCTCAGTAATCTCTGTGGAAGGGGTACCCGGATAAGCGGATACGACCGAGACACCTGCCTCATACAGTCCACGGGCAATGGCTTCATTACCCAACATAAGTTTTTTCACTTGCACATATCTCCTTCTGTCTTCTAAAAAATATCTTGTATTATAGTACACATTTTTTTCTGATTATGCAACCTATCCTTAACAATTCTACCTAAAAAACACAAAAGCCAAAAGAATTATTGATTATTTTACGGCAGCTATGAGAAATACGATTTGCGGATTTCTCATAGCTGCCGCGGTGCTTCTCGAATGCCCGTGCAAAAAGGGGGAACATCCCCCGGTCACCCGGAAAATGTTCCCTCTCTGTTTCTTACTTTTTATCAATGTTTTTGTGATAACGATAAATGATTACCGACATCTGGAAACGCAGACAGTCACCGGTCGGCACAAATTTACCCTTGTCTGCACCAGTGCTGTAGCCGTTCACCAGTCCGTTTGCGGATGCCCACTGAATAGCTTTTACCATGTTGGCAGTTACACCGGTGTTCTTGTTTACTTTAACATCCGGGAAGCTCTTCACTGTACCGTTTACAGCCGGCTGACCGGCGTATTTCCACAACATGATGGCAACCTGTCCTCTGTTTACAGGAGCCGTCGGTTTGAAGGTTCCGTCACTGTAGCCGTTGATAATTCCCGAGGATGCACCCCATGCGATTGCCTGATAGGTTGCAGACGTTTTCGCATACTTACCTTCAATATCCTTGAATGTCTTCAGGTTGGACTGAACTGCCTCCGGTTTTCCTGCATATCTCCACAGGAAAATTACAAAGTCAGCACGGGATGTTGTTCTGAAGGAACCGAAGGATACTCTGTCATATCCGGTGGTGATTCCTTCCTCCGCCATCCAGTTGATAGAATCTGCAATGTTCTTTGTGATCACGTTGCTGCCGTTCTTCACTCCTTCGACACCGTCATAGAATCGGTTCTGTACCTTGCATTCCGCAATGTGTCCGCCATCTTCTGTTTCTGCGGTGATCACAGCTGTTCCGTAACGGAGTGCTGTGACAAGTCCGTTCTGGTCAACCGCCGCAACCGTCTCATCTGAGGACTTCCAGATCACATTTTTATTTTCTGCATTTTCCGGAAGAACTTCTGCTTTGAGCTGTTTTGTGGCTGCTTCGGTGTTATTCGATGTCTTGTCGAATGTAACAAGTTCGATCTCATCGGCATCCAGCTTTATTTCTTCTACTGCGATTCTTTCTTTCAGACCTGCTACAGCCGCCTGGATCGCTGCTGCCATCGCATCGATCTCCGCCTGTCTGTCTGCCGGCAGCGTTCTGTCAACAGCAGCAACTGCATCTTCAACTGCCTTTGCACTTGCAGCGGTATATCCGCTCAGATCCTCCGGTACTGTCAGAAGTGCTTCATTGACGGCCGTATAGTCCGGACCTGCCGGAATCTGTACACTTGTGATTGCAGACTGGTTCAGTGCCTGGTTTCTTGCCAGCAGATAAACCGTTGTTTCTGCCTTGGTCAGACCGGTGATCTTCAGAGCATTCTCTCCGTCTGCAGCCGGAAGCTTATTGCCGGCATTGATGATGGAGTTGGCATTCGGTGCACTGGTCACCCCCTGTTTCTGAATATAAAAGTAAACATAAGCTGCGCCTTCTGTATGAGCAGAAATAACAGCTTCTTTCTCGAGTCTTCCGGATACCGCATTCTCACTGACTGTAAGTTCCGGTTTTGCCTCGCTGTAGTTCAGTGTAAGCTTATAATTCTTTTCGTTTCCGTCTTCCGCCTTTACACAGACAACAAGCTCAGCAGTTTCTGTTCCTGTCAGTGTGATTTTATATCTTCCGGATTTCTCTGTGATTTCTCCGTTCACACCGCTCACTGCTTTGATCTCTGCGGCTGCCTTGGCATCTGCAAATTCCGGAAGCAGGTAAACGGTCTTGTTTCCTGTCTCGGCACGATATTCGGTTGTGCCGTCTGTAGTTTCTTTTGTAACCGGTACGGTATACAGATCAGTCGCTGAGGACTGGCTGGTATACAGCTTCAGATCCTTCAGTTCAGCATTTCCGCTTCGTTTACGAATCTTGAAAGTGTAGGTTCCTGTTTTGCCGTCTGTATTGGCAACTACAGCGGTTACCAGCGTCTCTTCACCTTCCAGAGTAATATTTCTGCTTCTTCCCTGCACGCCGTTGATCGTAACCGTACAATCATCAGCAGCGGTGAGATCCAGACGCACACTTGCTGCATCGGCATCTACGGCCACTTCGTAATTCAGCAGACTTCCGCTGAATTCCTGCGAAAGAACGGCATTGCCGCCGGAAACCGCTGCTCCGGTAAGCGCAGCCTGACTCATAGTGATTGCCATCAGATAAGCGGAATCATTCTTGAAGTAGATCGTTCCGTCTGTATCTACGACCGGGCTGCAGATACAATACTGCGCCATGCTGCCCTGCGGTGTAAATACGATCGGTGCATACATCTTACCATTCTGCTCATATCCGTCCTGTACGGATGTTACGCCTGCGGAATCCTTCACATACCGCAGCCATCCCGGCGTCATATTATCGAAGAAGTAAACATATACCGATCCGTCTTCTTCCTCATAAGCAGTCGTCAGAACACCGCTGGTCTGCGGATATCCGCCGGTATATGCATGGTAGGCAATGGTCCAGTTCGTCAGATCCAGAACAGCGATATTGTGTCCGCTGCTTGCACCAAACTGAGAAGTACCTGCAACACCTACATACGCACGGTTCTTATAGATGACCGGAGTGGAGGTACTCATACCGCCCAGTGCGATCGCCTTGGACTCTTCAGTCAGGATCTGTCCTGTTGTCCAGTCGATCTTCTCACTGTACATATAAGCACCTTTGGAGGTGAAGAATACTCTGTCCATTTCCGGATCATAGGCTACGTCCGAACGAAGATCACCGGTATAGCCGGTCCTACTGTCTGCAAGCTCACCGGTAACTTTATTGAACACCAGCAGAGATGCCGTGTCATGGTTATATCCGCTGTAGCCGTCATCGGTACATACAACGATGTAATCCCCCTTGGAGAATGCACCTGCCCAGTAGAATCCACCCTTGGAGGTATAGGTCCAGCTGGCGGTTTTGGCTTCTGTCTTCTGTGTTGTATCCTCATCGTCAGCAGTCAGGCATACAAAATGTGCATCCTTAACTTCACTGTTCCAGAAACCGGTGTATACATATCCGTTGTCATAACGAATGGAACAGTTCGGCTGTCCGCCCATTGCATCGGTATACAGCCACAGGGATTCCAGTGTTTCTGCATTAAATGCCTGGATTTTTCCGCCGGACAGACCTACGAAGATCTTTCCGTCTGCATAGGTCGGTGCATTGATGGCAAAGGAAGAAGCTGCCGCCATCGGACCGGACATCAGAACATCACCGGTAGTCTTATCCAGCTTGTACAGGGAGGTACCTGCATATACATACAGATAATCGCCTACAAGGATCGGAACACTGGTTGCACCGGAGCTGTATCCGGAGCCGAACTTTTTGCCCCACTTCAGAACAGCGGAATCCGGCTCATTCGGTGTCGGTGCGTCAACAACAGCTGAATTGTTCGCATTGTTGCGAAGTCCAGGCCAGGTTGCTTCATACTGTGTATAGGAAACTTCCTCCACAGGATCCAACGCAACGGTAATATTCTGTTTTCCGTAAAGGCTGAAGCTTCCCTGCTTTGCCTTGTATCCGGCTGCCGTTACGGTATAGGTATACTCTCCCGGAAGTCCGGAGAAAGAGCCGTCGGTAAGCGTTACTCTCTGTCCGTATGAATTGTATACGGATGTAACCGCATTTTCCGGTGTGGTCGTAAAGGACGCACGAACCTCACCCTGACGGTAAACAGTTACCGTATATGTGGAAGCAATGCTTTCTCCGCATTTAGAGGCAAGCTCGATCTGCGTCTCGTCACCGTCAAGAGCAACTTCAACGGTCGTTCCTTCTATTTCTTCTCCGTTAAGAAGCAATACATTCTGCTCTGCTTTTGTATAATGTTCTGCCGTTAAGCTGACCGAAGTTACGGACTCCGGAACTGCAGCGGTATACGCATGAACGGAATCCTTGAAGGTCTGCGGCTCCATATTGAGTACCGCACCGGTGCTGTCTGTTCCGGACAGCGCACCCAGATAGGTCTCACGAATACAGTGGATCGTATACTCTTTTACGTTCTCTCCGCTGGTAATACGAAGAAGCATATCCTTAACGGTTCGATTTTTGTTAAACAGTCTGTTGGTTGATGTCAGCTTTGCAGGTTTTCCGGAAGCAAGCTGTGCGGTAATTTCCTTGCTTGCATAATTGTTGTATACAAGCTCTGCAGATGCATCGATACCATCTTCCAGTGTTACGGCAAAATAGATGTCCTGCTCATTTTCCGGAACAGCGACTACATAGGTGCTGTCTTCCTCCGTCGGCTCGGAAACGATCGCATACGGAACCGTTCCTGCTGCATCTTTGGAAACAAAGATCCCCTTCAGCGGATCAACAGTCTCCACCGTTGCGCCGGCTACAGTAACATTGACAGCCGCCTTCAGTTTTCCGGCTTCGGCTGTAATAACAGCCGTACCGCCGCCGATTGCCTTTACCTGTGCCTGCATACCGTTTCCAACGACCGTGGCAACCTTCTCGGAAGATGTACTCCAGCGGATCTCCGGAATTTCGGTTGCATTTACCGGATTCGGAATCAATGCAACTTCAGCTGTTTCATCTTTTTCAAGACTAAGCTCCTGCGGCTCTGCTGTGATTCCTGCTAATGCAACTGCCGAGACGGTTACGCTGCAGGTTCCGATCACGGTCACACCACGGTTATTGATAATGGAAGCTGTTACTTCTGCTGTTCCGGCACCAACTGCCTCCAGTTCACCGTTTGCTGCGGTAACGACAGCTGTATTGGAACTATTCCAGGTAATTGTCGGAGCAGATTCTCCTTCTTCCAAAGCAGGTGTGAATACCGGTGTTAATTCTCCTGAATCACCCGGTTCAAGCGTAAGAGCATTTCCTTCTTCAAAGGCAATACCTGTGATCTCGGTTCCGTCAGCGGTAACGGTTACCGTACAGGAGGCTTCGATCGTCTCCCCCAGTGTATTGACAAGAGATGCTGTAACCATGGCAGCTCCGGCAGCTTTTGCTGTGATCTGCACACCATCCTCTGCCTCTGTCACCTCGGCGATCTGCGGATCGGAGGATGTCCAGGTAAGCGTACGGCTGACTGCAGATGCAGCCGGTACTGTCATTCTTGTTCTGACAAGCTTCGTATTGCCTGCTTCCATCTGCAGTTCTGCGCATGCTTCGTCCGGATTTTCATCCGTATAAAGACTTACTGCTGTCACCGCATCGGTATCATACAGAAGCGAAGAGTTCCAGTTCTCATCTGTTGTTACACGGCAGTCCGTGGTACTGTCGCACCAGTACATGATCAGGCGGGCTCCTGCTGTCAGCTGTGCTGCCCCTGCTGTATCTCCCCAGCTCATGGAATCAAAGGTTCCGTCCGGTCTGGCAACGATAACTGACCAGTAACCATTCGGATAGGAATTCTCCAGTGTTACCTCTCCTCTGGTCAGTTTTGTCGGATACAGTGAACCACTGTCCAGCTCATCTGCAATGATTCCCGCAGATGCCAATCCTGCCCGGATCTGATCCCCTGCGTTTTTGGCAATATAGGTATCTTCGAGGGAATTCAGATCCAGTGCGATCGGATAATCCTTCAGCCAATACACATAGCCTGTGTGATTTTTGGCATCTGCACCATGGTTGCCGGTATCGCCGATAACCGTGAATGTGATGCCGCTGTCTGTCATTTCATCTGCCTGTGCCGGAACATAACCGGCTGTCGTCACAGAGATCACCATCAGGAGAGCAATCAGAAATGACAAGACACGTTTCGTCATTCGACTTTTCATAGTCTTTCCCCTTTCATCATGATCGGATCCTCATCCTTTTAAGGAAAAACAACTCCTCTTCCAGGATACGTCTCCTTAAGCTTTCCCGATCCCTTTTTCCGCTAAGTTCTCGGATGGAAAATGCTTTTCTTTTTGAAATTCCGCCATGCAGAAGCTATTCACAAAGAGTCCGCTATACTCCAAACGAAAAAAAAGAGGGACCCGCATCCCATCTCTTTCTTTCTGCATATTTCCATTAAAAAACTATTCCCACTTGTTTTTTATTTTATCACATTGCAAACAATGTTCAATGAAAAGACGGAAATTGTGTGTATTTTGTAGTATAACACACACAATTTCCGTCTTTTTATTTTTCCATCTGACGGCACAGCCTATTCCAGCTAAGCTCCGCATCTTCCAATGTATTATTCTCAATCGTCCAGGTAATTTCCTGTCTCTGCCCCTGCAGGATCCGAACCGCCTCTTCCCAGGGTACGGTTCCGTTTCCAAGTGCCCGGTGCTGATCTGCCGTACGGTCGTTATCATGCAGATGAACATGACGGATCTTCCCCTTCAGCAGATCCACCCATTCCTCGATCGTATGATTGGAATAACACCAGGCGTGTCCCAGATCCAGGCAGATTCCAAAATCCGGACTCTCCACCTGCTCAGCCACCTCCAGAAAAGGGATGCATTCCCTGTCCAGAACATTCTCCATACAGACAGGGATTCCTTTTTTTCCTTCCATAAACCGATTGAAAAACTCCGCCATTCGCTCTGCCCAGCCGTACAGATAATACACAGTCGGGACCATGCAGCTGTGAAAAACGATTCGGTCGGCTTCCAGTTCCTGTGCAGCCTCATACGCCTGATTGAATCGAAGCATCGTAATATCCCGGACCATCCGATCATAACACATGGGATTCAGATCCAGAAAAGGTCCATGTACGGTTACTGCCGGATCTCCGTATCGCTTCAGCAGTTCTTTTTCCTTCTGCATCGTTTCCTTATAGTTATCCAGGTTATCCGATACGCCGAACTGGATCGTCTCCAGACCTGCTCCTGTTTTTTTCAGCAGCTGCTGCATATCCACAGTCTCCAGAAGCCCTGAAAAGTATATATTGTTTGCCGCCTTCTCTGTTATCTTAACATCCATTCCTTCTCTTATTCTCCAGATTACAATTATCCCAAACCTTTTGCAGACAGAATCCAGATCTGCCGCAGTAGGACTCAGCCCAATCCAACATATCTGCCTTGTCTGCCTTGTCTGCATGACAGTACTTTTATATTATATTCTATCATGTTATAGTAAGGATGGCTTTGCATTATTCCGGAAACATATACGAAATATGCAGGGATTTCCATTTATCTGAAAGGAAAGGATATTACTATTATGAATCATAAGCGCCTGACAGCCTTTCTCACTGCAGCTGCTCTGTCTCTGACGATAATACCGGCAGCAGTCTATGCCGAAGATGCTGCTGAAGTAACCATAGAAGCAGCTTCCGAAACGGAAGATACTGTTTCCTCTTCCGAGTCACTCACTGACGAAACGCAGTCGGAAGACTCCATGGAACGTATCGTTGACGATACGGAATCCGAAGATATTCCTTTACAGGATGAAGAAGCAGGCTCCGAACGTCCTGTTTCAGACGGCGCTTCCAACTTCGGCTACAAATCCGGACCGGAAAAACCGGCTCCCGAAGCGGTTATAACAGCCGATGATGATCCGGAGGATTCTCTTTTAGGTGCACCGGCGATCTATCCGGCAAATCCACGGACGATCCTCAGCACTTCTCCGCGTGTCCGCAATCAGGGAAACGGAGATACCTGCTGGGCCTTTGGAACAATTGCAACAGCAGAGTATGATGCCATCAAAAAAGGCTATGCCGGAACCAATGTGGATTACAGTGAAATGGCACTTGCCTACAGCACCTATTCCACCTCACCGGTCGATCCGCTGGGCGGGCTGTACGGTGACTGGAACAGTTATACCGAGGGAGACTTTCTTTCCACCGGAGGTGTACCCCGTTATGCCATGAATACCCTGTTTCAATGGGCCGGTGTGGTTGCAGAAAGCAAGGTTCCTTACAATGACAGCAATCCTTATCTGACGCTTTCCGATCATACGGTTCGGGATGATGATCTGCATATAACCGAAGCCCGTTATATGAACATCAAAACCAATCCGCTGCAGGTAAAAAACTGGATCATGAATCATGGCGCGGTTGCTGCCTCCTTCTATGGTGACGGTGCAGCCAGAAACAGCAGCTACTATTCTTCCAGCTATAATTCCTATTACTGTCCATTTAAGCAATCTACCAATCATACGATTGCCATCGTCGGATGGAATGACAATTTCAGCCGTATGAATTTTTCCGGCTCTTATGGCTATCCTTCCACCAATGGTGCATGGCTGATCCGCAACAGCTGGAACAGTGACGGTATCAATGACTTTGGAGCAGACACCTATTTCTGGCTTTCCTATGCGGATAATACACTGGCTGATACCGCTGTCGGCGCCTCTTACCGCATTGCACAGAAAAACCGGAACAATTATCAATATGACGGTTCCATTATTGATGATTCCATCGAATGCGAAAGCGGTGTCAATGTATATACCTGCAAATCCGATCTGGAACTTTTAAAAGAAGTAGCTGTCGGTGTAGACAGCCCCAATACCCAGCTGGATGTACAGGTCTATAAAAACTTTGGAAATGATATCAATAACATCCTGGACATGACAGAGACTGCATCAGGAAGTCTCCGTGCAGCATTTTCCGGCATGTACACCATTGCATTGAATAAACCGGTCACATTAAAACGAGGTGACCGATTTGCTATCGAAGTAACACTGACATCCACTGCCGGCAATACAAATACTGCTTTGATCACAGACTGTACCTATTACGGTTATTATCACAACAGTACTTACTACAGCAATGCCCGCGTCAATCAGGGAGAAAGTTATTACCTGGATTCTGATGATTACACATACAGGGACATGGTATTTATCCCGGATTTTTCACAAGGCTACTCCCTGGGAAATCTCCGTATCAAAGGTTTCGGAACCCCCATCTCACTTCGGTCTCTGAACCTGAATAAGCATGCACTGACTTTATATGATGGTCAAACCCAGAAGCTGACAGCCTCTACCTCTCCTGCCACAGATACCGGAACAACCGTTGTCTGGAAAAGCAGCAACCCGAGTGTAGCCAGTGTAAACAAGAACGGTACCGTTACTACTCACAAAAAGGGAAAAGCCGTTATCCGTGCATCCGTTTTCAACAATTCATCCATATATGACGAATGTACGATAACCGTAAAAGAGGAACCGATAACCCCCAGAAAAATGTACCGCCTGTACAACCCGAACAGCGGAGAGCATTTCTACACGGCAGCAGCTGCTGAACGAAATCATCTGACTTCCGTCGGATGGAAATATGAAGGCATCGGATGGACTGCACCAAGCAAATCCACCATTCCGGTCTACCGCCTTTACAATCCGCATGCCGGTGACCATCACTACACCCGCTCCGCAGGTGAAAAAAACAATCTGGTTTCTCTGGGATGGAAATACGAGGGCATCGGCTGGTACTCGGATCCGAAAAAGCGTGTACCGCTTTACCGGCAGTACAATCCAAATGCCGTAACCGGAACACACAACTACACCACCAGCAAAGCAGAGAACAATTATCTCGTAAGAATCGGATGGAAGGCCGAAGGAATCGGGTGGTATGGAATGAAATAAGTGAAGGAAATACGCAGCCGAAAAACAAGGGGATATCACAAATGTGATATCCCCTTGTTTTTCGGCAGGTTCTTCATTCACTTACTGAAATTCATTTCGTTTCTGTACAACGATGCCGAGGCTTCTGGCTTCGGCTGCCAGCTCCGTTCTTGTGCGGAAGCCGGTCTTGTCCAACAGATTCTGCACATGATATTTGACGGTATTGGCAGATATATTCAGATTTTCACCGATCTCCTTGTTGCTGTCTCCCGTGATCAGCTCACGCAGGATATCCAGCTCACGATCGGTAAACTCATGATTGTTGCTGTTTCCGATATGTACGAGCGGTGTCTCATCCGGATAGATCCTTTCTCCGGCCATCGTCCGTTCCATGACCTGCAGGATATCCTGCTTGTTTCCGTCCTTGTACCAAAAGGAATCCACACCGGCTTTTCTGGCTCTCTCCAGCCAGGAATACTCCGGCATGGAAGTAACGATGATGACCTTGATCTTCGGAAAGGCCTTTTTGATCTCTGCTGCCGCTTCCAGTCCGTCATGTCCCAGTTCCGTCATCACATCCATCAGGATCAGATCGATCGGAGTTCTCCTGCATACCGATAAGGCAAGGGAGGCATTGGCGATCGATCCGGCATGCTGAAAAGCATCCGATGACTTGATAAATATTTCAAAAAGCTGTCTGGGCATTTCCTGGTCTTCCACGATCAATACTTTATATGCCATATCGTATCCCCCTGCGGTTTCTTCTGTCTGAACATCTCGGTCAAATACTGCTGTTATCTTACTATTCATTTTAACACTCACGGTGAGAATCACCTCACCCATTTGTGTAGTTAAGCCTCACATGAGCAAAGTCACATGCACCAGTCAGGGACAATGCTGATAATGCCCACATTTGATCCGATCTCAAAAGTCCAGTTTCAGGCAGAATCTTTCATTGATCACATACCCCATCGTTCCTCCGGCTGCCTGGACCAGCCTTCGCAGGTTGGTCAGCCCGCCGCCTTCCCGGATCTCTCCCTCCGGACGATCCCCGTTGTTCCGGAAAGTCAGATGCAGCTGTCCGTTTTCCGTTTCGAAACAATCGATCCACAAGGTATCTGCGGCTGCATGCTTGACCGCATTCGCAATGCACTCCCGAGCTGCGGCTGCAATCAGTTCCGAGATCTTCTCCGGAGGGATCCAGTCATCAGCCGCTGCCAGCCCTTCCCAATGCAGCCGAATACCCAGAAGATCCGCCAGCTCTCCAATCTCCTTTTTAGGAATCGTTTTTCCTACGGAAGCCCCTTCCTTGCAAAGCAGCAGCGCATTGCTCTTCCACTGGGCAAGTATATGCTTCCGCTCCTCTTCCCCCGCATCCCGATCACAGCTCACCTTTGTTGCCAGCATCAGGCGGTTCATTTCGTCATGAATATTTACCTTGGCATTGAGGATCTCCCGCTCTCGTATCACATCATCAATATTCAGATTGTATTCCTTCAGACTCGCCTTGACCCTTTCCAGGTTTTCCGTATCCTTCTGCAGTTCCTGATTTTTTTTGTGCAGCTCCGTGATATCAAAGGCTGTAAGCTCCAGCAATGATTCTCCGTCAACCATGGTCTCCCGCTGCTGAAAACGAACAACGGTTCCATCCGGCATCGCAAAGATCCTCTGTGCCGTCAGTCTGCTGAATTCCATACCGTTTCGCAGAACCGCTCCTGTCAGCTGCTCCGCTGCCCGTTCCATAAACCGATTGCAGAAGACCACCAGTCCGTCATGCCGGAAAAAACAGATTCCCGCCGGCATCTGGTTGGCGCATTCCAGAACGGAAATCGGGGTGATATGCTCCCTTTCCCATTTCTTGATATGTTTTCGTGCGGCCATCGTACCTGCTATGACCAGCAAAAGAAAAAGCAGCCAGATCACAAACGGCAGTGCCAGAAGTTTTTCCGCCGCCGGATCATGGGTTCCGTTTTCCCTCATATAATAAAAATCTCTGATGATCGATACTTCCAGCAGCACACCCGCCAGCAGCGAACCGATCACGATCGTATAGCGCAGCTGTCTGATCCGGTAGGAATAGGAAATATTCCATAGATTTTCAACAACCAGGATCATGCCGATCACGAAGAAAAAATCTTTTAAGATTCCGGGCGTTCGTCCGAAAGGAAGCAGCAGAGATGTCAGCATATCTATGATTCCATTCATACTTCGGCACCTCCTTCCTTCCCGGATACAGTACGTTCCGGATCTGCATGCACGGAATACGGCTGTATGGCATTCTCCTCTTCCTCCGGTCGTGCTTCCGTGCCGTTCATAAACAGACGGATATAGAGAATCTCATCCTCTGCCAGCATCGTGACCGGCAGCTCGTCCGTCCGGTATTGTTCGATCACATCCCGGCAGACCGCTTCCGAGGCACCTTCCAGTGTCAGCTTCAGAACCGCCTCTGCATCTCCCAGCAGGGACACATATACACCGGTCATCCATTCCAGATTTCTGTAAAAAAAGGAATTCACGATCTTATAAGCCAGAAGCGCGGTTTCTGTTTTCAGAATCGCATCACTTCTCAGCATGGAATCGACCTGGATCTGCAGATTTTTCATATAGCGCAGGGATTCTCCGATTGCCATTCCCATCTCGGCCGCATGTACACAGCCGTCCTTTGCGCCAATCAGTGTCAGATTCGCATATCGTTTGATATAGGCCCCCAGAAAACAGATCGTCCGGGCATTTTTTTCATATAAAGCCGGATTCTTTTCCGCCTCCTCTGCCAGCCTGGTGATCAGAGCAGACTGAACGGAGGTATCCGATGCGATCGTATCGTACAGGCGGCTTCGCTCCAGCGTTGCCGTCTGATTTTCCTTCCATTCATTTTCCAGACGCAGGACTTCACTTTCCTCCTCCAATACGCCCCGGATTTCCTCCAGCTTTCTGCTGTTCTCGTTGATCTCGGAAATATCCTCCTGCCAGCAGCCGTACCCGCCGGGAATTTTAATGCAGTGCAGAATCGTATCCTCACCTAACATGGAATTTCCGGGCGTGGTGATCTGTTCTTCTGTCAGATCGGCAGCCCCCTGTGAACGATAGATCACCCGTCCTGTCTGATCGGCGATCTGTGCATCCATAGAAGAAATGTTCATCAATTTTCCATGCATATGATTGGTCGGAACCAGTCCGGTGCAGAGACAGCATTCCCAGAAAAAAGCAAGCATCCAGCAATAGATTTCCGAAAAAGACAGACTGATAATGCCAAAGTGATTATTTCGCAGAAACACGCAGAAAATGATGACCGGCATTCCAATAATAAATGGAATCAGCGGCAGCCACCAGAGTCGTTTTACCGATGCCAGTGTACATTTGCGCACCAGAAGAACCAGAGTTGCACTGTACAGCCCGTACTGCCAGACGCTGACTGCTGCAAATCCGATTCCGTAACCGTAGGTCGTATTCCATTTCTCTATTCCCGCATAAAACCTGAAAACCAGCTGATGCAGATCATTGGTCATTACAATCAGCATCAATACAGCCGCAATCAGATACATAACTATGAATCGCTTTTTTTTCGGTTTTCCGATCGGTTCATCCATCAACAGAACGGCCAGAAAACCGGTGGGCGGAACCAGACAGATCGGAATGTAATACATGTACCAGATGTATCTGCGCAGTGTATCATATTCAAAAAAAGCATGGTATTTCAATCCGCGAAGAAAAATATGAAACAGCAGACACCAGCCGATCAAAAGCAGCAGTCTGCGCAGCATGCCCTGATCGGCAATGCTCTCCGCAAAATGGTAGATCATAACCACCAGCACAGCCAGGTACAGCGGCGTGGATGCCAGATAAAAACCATATCGTGCTCCCAGATGAGCGACCATTCCGCCGGCAAGAAAAATAAATATAAATAATCCGATGACTCTGCCGGTCTTCTTCAGCTCCTGCATGGCATTTCCTCCGTTTCTGTCTTACTATTTTCCCCTCAAATCCCTGACTCTTCTTAATATTCTAACATAGCTGCTGATTTTCACAATCTGTGGTCTGATTTTTCCCGATTAGACCAGTGAACAGCCGTAATTGTCTCAAAGCATTCCCATTTTTCTTTATGCGTACTACAATACACATATGACCTCCATGCATACCGTGAACCTGCGCAGAAAATTACATTCCTGCTTACCTAAAACCGAAATGTCGTGACTGAAATACAAATTTCAACTAATCAGAAGGAATCCCATATGTTTTATACTTCCATCTACCACTCGCCGCTTGGCACACTCTATTTCAATGTTGAAAACAATGCACTGACTGCCCTTTGGTTTGAAGGACAAAAATATGCCCCGGATCTTTCCTCGGAGCATATCCTTATAGACTCTCTGTCTCATGAATCTGGTATTGCTTCTCTGTCACAGGAACATTTTCCGTCCCGGATACATTCTCTGTCACAGTCACACGTACTTTCTTCTGAGACCGATAAAGTTATCACCCTTACACGTACATGGCTGGATCTTTATTTTTCCGGCAGCCAACCGGATTTTCTTCCGCCGATGCACCCCAAAGGAACGGCCTTTCGGGAAGCGGTATGGAAGCTCCTGCTTAACATTCCCTATGGCCAGACGAGAACCTACGGTCAGCTTGCAGCAGAACTTGCTGTTCTTCAAGGCAAAAAGAAAATGTCCGCCCAGGCCGTTGGAGGCGCTGTCGGACATAATCCTATTTCTGTTATCATTCCCTGTCATCGGGTTCTCGGAAGTGACGGAAGCCTGACCGGCTATGCGGCCGGTGTATCCGTCAAGGAAGCTCTGCTTCGGTTAGAGGGTGTGTTCTGATTGCCTTTACTGTCAGAATAGCTACAGCCTTTTTCCTTTGCGGCACAAAACCAACGTTTTTTATCGTTTTTCTTAAATATTAACCGGTTCCCATTGCCAGGTCACCGTATCCAGCAGAAGAAACTGCTGCGTACCAATCGGGCTTCCGTCACGATATGTGGAGAACACATCCGTAGAGAGTATATTTCCCTGCCTTGTGATCTCATGCACCGGCGTATGCCCAACTACCTGAAGGAACTTGCGCGGCCGATACATCTTCACTTTTCCATGCTGCGGTCTCAGCCAGATCGGAGATTCGTCTTTCCACATTTCACTATCAGCCAGAGCATTGATCTCTTTCAATGCTTTTTCTTCATTACGGCAGGCAGCTGTCGTTAATCTCAGTCTGACAAAATAATCGGATACTCCTCCATGGCTGAACAGTACATTATCGATCCTGTGGACATATTGTATCGGGTTATCTTCATCCAGTGTCTCTTCCAGTTTTGTCATATTCTTTCTGACCAGGAAAGCAGCCATGGAACTGTAACCGGATTCCAGATACTGCCACTGATAGGACAGATCATGATTTCCATAGCACCAGCGAGAATGCGGATACTTCCGGGCAAACTCTATTGCTGCATCGTATGTCTGCTGATACAGTTCCAGATTAAATTCCTGGTTCCAGTCATCCGGAATATCCATCAGACACACTGCCTGCTCAGCTATACCTTTCTCCATCAGGTCCATCGCCTGATAAAACATCCATGGTTTTAAATGGATGTCAGGAATTACCAGTACTTTCATATCCGCCTCACTCCATACATCTCTTTCCGACGTTTTACGTCAACAATTGCTTCCGTTTAATACTGTTATCTTCATAAAATGTATTCACCTACATGTAGTTCTGCAATAGATAGCAGAGTTCTCAGGCATGGCGGTACTGTCAATCCAAGAATACCTGCCGTACCTGCAATCCCACAATAATAGAATCCCCAACTGATGAAACAGCACAAACAGCCTCAGAACAGCTCATAGTACTGCTGGGTGTGATCTTTGCCATTGTATGGATTGTTGTGAATTCCATGCCAGCTCATGCCGCCGTTTCCTATGACCCCCTCTGCACCATAGACAGAAGAAGGCAGGCCGTTTTCAGTGAAAAGTGCACCGAACTTTTTACGAAATGCGGACTTCAGAGCAGCAGATGGAGTACCTTCCTGTTCCGCATAGATCTTGAAGCACACTCCGTTGCGGAAAAAGAAGCAGACACCGGGATATTTCAGTTTGTCATACGATGTATATCTGGTTCCATCGGTCAGCCAGTCACAGAGAACGGGTTTCGGAAGATCCAGATTCAGTTTGCTGCGGAGCTCTTCATAGCTGCAGCCCAGAAGACTCTGATCCACATAGAACAGCCCGTCGCTGTCCCAGTAGAGCAGGCTGTCGATTCCTTTTACGGAATAATCGGTCGTTGTCCTGTCTACCGGTTTAACGGTGATTTTTCCGTTGTCAGAATCAAAACTCACGTCGATTTCTGAGGTAAATACGTAGTTGATATCACCACGTGCAGCCATGGTTTCTTTCATGATCTGTGAAGATACGATCGGTCTGACAGTTACCTCCGTGCCAAGAATATTCAGCTTTACATCCCGGAATACATCCACCATATCCGGGGACAGGAAGATTTTCAGCATACCTTTGGCTGCATCACACTGCTCGATGCGGACTTCATTCCTGCTTTTATTGTAAGAAGCCGTTATTACGGTATCTTTCAGATATCCGTCACGATCCAGCCAGTAGAATCCCTGTGATTTTCGCTTTCCGGCATAGACACCGGTATTCCATACCAGTTTCTCCGGTAAGGGGTCACGGGTATATCTGCTGACCCAGTCCACCGCATTGGTGTTTACCTCCGTCTTGTCTGCTGATGCGGTATTCTGAATCCAGCGCTGCAGATCTGTCTGCCTGATAATCGTCTGCGGTCTGGTGGTGGAATCGTCGTCCCATCCGCTGTTATGCGTTCCTCCCACATGAATGAATGTGTCATGAACGAATCCCCCTGCATATGTTTGCTGCAGCTGATTGAGCCTGTTGTCAATCTCTGCCGCATGGATATTTCTCTCATAATCCTGATCTTTTTCTCCCACCTGCATACAGAAAGGGAGATTATACAGATTCTCAAGATTATGTACTGTTGGGAATCCGGCAGACATATTTGCTGCAGCAAGGCGGTCCGCCAATCGTGGTGCAACGGCATAGACACCGTCTCCTCCGGAAGAAAATCCCAGAACGTATACACGATTCGGATCAACGTTCCGGAATGCAATGGCATCCTCTATGATCCGGTCATAAAACTGGAATGATTCCGGCCGATAATGCTGCTGAACCTCACATGACTTAAGTCACGTGGTTCCTACGAACACCCGACTATCGTCG
>JAUNAK010000102.1 GCA_030527665.1 Eubacteriales bacterium | reverse complement strand
ACCACAGGTGTGGTATGGAGCAAAAGTGTGCAACTTGTTATTGCAATTTTGGAATACGAAAAAACGAAAAAAATACATGAATTTTCGAAAATAAGAACTATGGGAATAAAATAGACCTAGTGTATACTGAATTGCGGAACCGAAGGGGCTCATCCTGTGAATGAAGGGAAAATGTGAAAGGGATGAACTGCAGTATTCTGCAAAGGGCGCAGGGAGAACACAAATGAAAAGAGGCGGCAGTTTTAAGCGGACATTGCTTGGTGTATTTGTATCGGTGACGATGATGACCGGAATAACTGTACCGGCGGCAGCAGATACCGGGATGGATTATGAAACGGAACTTTCTGATACCGTGGATATCGAGGCGGAAGACGGAGCGGAGATAACGAACGGGGAACCGGATGCAGAGGCAGGGAGCGGCAAGGCAGTTTTGGAATCGGATGCCGATGAAAGAATCATTCCGGACAGCAAGGAATCCGAAGAGAGCGATGCAGAACTGGAGATAATTCCGGAAGAGAAGGGTGAAGAGGATGCGGAAATGCTTCCTGTAGAAGAGGAAGCAGAAACGGCAGACGGACTGCTGTCTCTGCATCCGGACGAGAGGGAAAAACGGGAACTGACAGATGAGGAAGCAGCGGCTCTTCTGGAAGCGGAGGCTGCGGAGGAGGAACTGCTGGAAGCTGCTTCTGTCTGTGTTTCCTATAAAGGAAGCAACCGCTGGCTGCAGGATTATTTTTACTGGGCGGCACCGATTACATCATCACTGACGGCAGCTGCGGATGGAGGATGGATGCGTGTACAGGAGGGCGCAGTCAATGGCAAATATCTGGTCGAATATTATGATGCGGCCTATAAATATAAGAGTACAAAGCTGATCAATGCAGAGCTTCCGATCTACGGAGGTTTTTACAGTGACGGAGCGAACTATTATATTCTCAGCGGTCAGAAAAATGAATCGGAGAGCAATTCGGTTGAGGTGTTTCGGGTAACCAAATACAGCACCGGATGGAATCGTCTCGGACAGGCATCCCTCTATGGTGCCAATACCTATGATCCGCTGGATGCGGGAAGTGCCCGTTTTGCACATTCCGGAAATTATCTGTTTGTTCGTACCGCGCATGAAATGTATCAGTCATCGGACGGTTATCATCATCAGGCCAATGTGCAGATGATGATCAATACAAAAACGATGAAGATGGTGGACAGTGCCTATGAGGTCAGCAACAGATCCAACGGATATGCCAGTCATTCATTCAACCAGTTTATTAAGATAGATAATGGAAAACTTGTCGGACTGGATCACGGCGATGCCTATCCGCGTGCAGTGGGACTGTATAAATATAACAGCGCATTTACAGCTTCCGGATTCAATAAGGCAACCTCCTATGTATCGCTTCTGGATATTTCCGGTTCGGTAGGATCGAATTCCACCGGCGTATCCGTGGGCGGTTTTGAAGTTACGGGCAGCAATTATATGGCAGCGGGCAATTCCGTAGCGATGGGAGACGGCTATAATTCCTACGCTGTGCGGAATATTTTTACAGCAGTCGTAGATAAAAATCTCAGCAGCAAACCGGTGGTACGCCAGCTTACTTCTTATACGGCCGGCACCGGCGGTGCATCTACACCGCAGCTGGTAAAGTTTGACAGCAATACGTTTCTTCTGCTCTGGATGCATGGCAGCAAGCTTTGCTACTGCAGGCTGAACGGAAGCGGACAGGCAGTCTCCGGCATATATGAAAAAGACGGTGATCTGTCTGACTGTGCTCCGGTAGTGAAAAACGGCAAATGCATCTGGTATGTGTGGAATCAGGAGAAGGTTACTTTTTATGAGTTGTCGATCGGCAGTCTGAATACTCTGAATGCCCGTGCAGCTGTCCGAACGCATAACTATGCAGTGGTCAATGCATCGAAAAATTCAAACAAAGCAAGCCGGGTCTGCAGGGAATGCGGTGCATCGGAGAGCTTTACGACACCGGACAGCATGAAGATCTATGCAAAAGTAAACGGAAAGGGACAGTATGCAGCGGCCGCTTCCGGTCAGTACGATATCGGCGGCTATATGGATCTTCTGATCGAGACAGACAGCAGTGCACAGAATAAGGAAATAACAGTGAAGTCTTCCAATCCGGCAGTTATAAAGGTTACCGGAAAACATGTGGAATTTGCCGGCACCGGTTCGGCGGAACTGAAGATCTATCCAACCTATCGTCCGTCCCTTTGTGTGACGCTTGCATTGAAGGTCGTGCATACATGTGAAGCCGGTGCAGAGCTGAGAAATGCCTCCGGTGCCGGTTGCGGGGCAGCGGGTTATTCCGGTGATCTGGTATGCTCCGGCTGCGGAGTGACAATCGAGAAAGGAAAAAGTATTCCGGCAACGGGAGCTCACAAAGGCGGAAGGGCAACCTGTGGTGCGGCTGCGATTTGTGACAGCTGCGGACAGGCATATGGATCGGTGAATACGTCCAATCATGTGGGCGGCCGAACCGTGCGGAATAAAAAAGCGGCAGGTACGGAAGCCGGATATACCGGTGATACCTGCTGCAGTACCTGCGGAACGGTTCTGGAAAAAGGAAAGGTGATACCGGCGGTAAAACCCAAAACACAGCCGATGTATCGGCTGTACAATCCGGGCAGCGGGGAACACTTCTATACCGCAAGTGCCGGAGAGAAGGAGTATCTGGTTAAAGCGGGATGGAAATACGAGGGAGTCGGCTGGAATGCTCCTGTTACATCCAAAACACCGGTATATCGTTTGTACAATTCGAAAGTCGGCGATCATCATTACACCACTTCTGCCAGTGAGCGGAACATGCTTGCCGCCAATGGCTGGACATATGAAAAGATCTGCTGGTATTCGGATGATGCCAGGGGAATTGCACTGTACAGACTGTATAATCCGAATGCAGCAACAGGATCACACAACTACACTACCAAGGCAGGAGAAAGAGATTATCTGGTATCTGCCGGTTGGAAATATGAAGGTATCGGCTGGTATGGTGTAAAATGAAAATATTCAATAATCACGGTCGGGACTTTGGGTATCATGAAAACTGCCCGGGAGTTTCGACAGAATATAATGGGACTCCCCGACGGAGAGAAGAATGGCTGCCGGAATGGCGGCCATTTTTTATCTCAGTCGAGAAGACTACCACTGCTGCAAGTGGTGAGCAATTACAAGATCACCTTAGTGGGAGTCCGATCTCCGACTGGGATAAACGCTCCGCGGGGATGCACAGGGATTCGGATGGGTAGATGTCAGCTAAAGCTGACCCGAATCCCGCGCAAGTCTCGCAGGGCTCGACTTGAATTTTTGTGATCAGGAAATTTTAAACTAAAAAGACAGTCAGTTGGAAGCAGTATTGGTATATACTGATAAAGAAAGCGAATCGTATATTTGCAAAGGACTATGAGAGATCCGGAAGAAACGAATGGAAGACGGAGAGTCGGAGCAATAAGCCGGATACGGCCAATGCAAAGCAGACGATGAGAATTCTGACTACATAACAGGAGGAAATAGATGAGAAAAGGAAGAAAATGGGCACAGACGATGTTCGGTATGCTGGCAGCGGTAACCATGCTGGGCAGCATGCATGTGGCAGCGGCAGCCGAAGAAACAATTCTGCCTGCCGATGAACCGGAGCAGCTGGTGGAACGGCAGGATGCGGAACAGCAGGAAACGGAGTCCGGGGAGGAGGCCCTTCTTGGCTTAACGACACAGTGCACGACCTACAGCGGATCCAATAAAAATGCGCAGAATTATTCCCGCTGGTCAGAACCGATCAAATCGGCACTGGCTGCGGCTCCGTCGGGGGAACTGATGCGCGTGCAGGCCGGAGCAATCGACGGCAAGTATCTGGTCGAGTACTATGATTCTGCATACGATTATAAGAGAAATCTGCAGATCGATGAAGAACTGCCGATTTTCGGCGGTTTTTATACGGATGGTTCCTACTACTATATCCTCAGCGGACAGTCAAACAAGGAAGAGGATAATTCGGTAGAAGTTTTTCGTGTGACAAAATACAGTACTTCCTGGCAGAGACTCGGAGCTGCCTCTCTCAAGGGTGCAAATACCGTTGGGCCGCTGGATGCGGGGGCACGTTTTGCACATGAGGGAAATAATCTGTTTATCCGTACCAGTCATACGATGTACAAATATAAGGATGGAATAAATCATCAGGCGAATGTTCAGATGCAGATCAATACACAGAGCATGACCATGGTGGACAGCAGCTATGTGATCAGCAATTCCGGAGAGGGCTATGTCAGCCATTCCTTTAATCAGTTTGTACAGGTGGATAACGGAAAAATCGTCGGACTGGATCACGGTGATGCCAATCCCCGTGCGGTGGCTCTGCTGAAATACAACAATGCCTATACGGCATCCGGATTCAACAAAAGAACATCCTGTATAGAGCTGCTTTCCATATCCGGTGAGCATGGCGATAATGATACCGGTGTTTCCGTAGGCGGTTTTGAGCTTACAGGAAGCAATTATATGGCTGTCGGTAATTCTGTTGAAATGGGAAGCAATTACAGCTCTTCTGCAGTGAGAAATATTTTTACCGCAGTTGTGGACAAAAATCTGCAGGGCAGCCCCGTGGTAACACAGATCACTTCCTATGGAGAGGGTGAGACAAGTCCATCCACACCGCAGCTGGTCAAAGTGAATGACGATACATTCTTTTTGCTCTGGACAAAGGGAGATAAGCTTTGTTACTGCAAAATCAACGGAAGCGGTCAGGCGGTTTCCGGAATCTATGAGAAGGAAGGGGCGTTATCCGATTGTGTTCCGATCGTAAAGGACGGCAAATGCATCTGGTATGTATGGGAACAGGAAGATGTTACCTTCTATGAGATTCCGGTCGGTGATCCGGCGGCACTGAAAGTCAGTGAGATCAACAACGGACATCAGTATACGATTACTTATGCAGATGCGGATTCCAATGTGGCAAGCCGTACGTGCAAGGTATGCGGATATTCGGAAAGCTTTACGACACCGGACAGCCTTCGTATCTATGGAGCAAAGAACGGAGGCACCAGGTACTCATCGCGTATTTCGGGAACATATGCAATCGGAGATACACTTACTTTCTGGGCTATAGTGGACGGATCTCCTGATAACAGTGAAATTACCATCGAATCATCGAATCCTTCGGTAGCGAAGATTACAGGAGAAGATGCGACATTTCTGAGCTGCGGCACTGCGGAAGTGAAGATCTATCCGACCTACCGTCCGTCACTTGTGTCAACGTATACGCTGAATGTTCCTCACAGCTACGGAGAAGGTGTGATTACACGATCCGGAAATTGCGCGGAGGAGCAGATCACATCCTACACCTGTACGGTATGCGGAGATGTGAAGACAGAAAAGGGAAGCAAAGATCCTTCTGTTCATACTGGCGGAACCCAGGTGAAGAATGCAAAGGAAGCCACCTGCGGAGCCGAGGGCTACAGCGGAGATACCTACTGCAAGAGCTGCAATACAAAACTTTCTTCCGGAAAAGCGGTTCCGGCAACCGGAAAGCACAGCGGAGGAACGGCAACCTGTAAGGAGGCAGCAGTCTGCAGTGTCTGCGGACAGAGTTACGGAAACAGGAATGCATCCAATCACGTGGGCGGAACCCAGGTGAAGAATGCAAAGGCAGCTACCTGCGGAGCCGAGGGCTACAGCGGAGATACCTACTGCAAGAGCTGCAATGTCAAAGTGGCATCCGGCAGTGCAGTTCCGGCAACCGGAAAGCATACCGGAGGAACGGCAACCTGTAAAGAGGCAGCAGTCTGCAGCGTCTGCGGCCAGAGCTACGGAAACAGGAACGCATCCAACCACGTGGGCGGAACCCAGGTGAAGAATGCAAAGGAAGCCACCTGCGGAGCCGAGGGCTACAGCGGAGATACCTACTGCAGGAGCTGCAATGCGAAAACGGCATCCGGCAGTGCGGTTCCGGCAACCGGAAAGCATACCGGAGGAACAGCAACCTGTAAGGCGGCAGCGGTCTGCAGCGTCTGCGGCCAGAGCTATGGAAACAGGAATGCATCGAACCATGTGGGTGGAACCCAGGTGAAGAATGCAAAGGAAGCCACCTGCGGAGCCGAGGGCTACACCGGTGATACCTATTGTACAAGCTGCAATGCAAAAACAGCATCCGGCAATACGATTCCGGCAACCGGAAAGCATACCGGAGGAACGGCAACCTGTAAGGCGGCAGCGGTCTGCAGCGTCTGCGGCCAGAGTTACGGAAACAAGAATGCATCGAAGCACGTGGGCGGAACCCAGGTGAAGAATGCAAAGGAAGCCACCTGCGGAGCAGATGGTTACACCGGTGATGCCCATTGCAAGGGCTGCGATGCAAAACTTTCCCCGGGAAGCGTGATTCCGGCAACCGGAAAACATACCGGCGGAACAGCAACCTGTAAAGAAGCTGCGGTCTGCAGCGTCTGCGGACAGAACTACGGCAGCAAAGATGCATCCAACCATGTGGCTGAAACGATCCTTAAGAACAGGAAGGAAGCGACCTGTATGGATGAGGGCTATACCGGAGATACCTATTGTTCCGGATGTGATGCACTGCTTGAAAACGGAGATGTGATTCCGGCAACCGGTGTACACAGCGGTGGAAGAGCAGACTGCGGAAACGCGGCAGTATGTGTGAACTGCGGACAGTCCTACGGAGAGACCGATCCTTCCAATCATGTCGGGGAACGGGAAATCAGGAACGATAAAGCAGCCGGAAAAGAGGACGGTTACAGCGGAGATATCTACTGCGGAACATGCGGAGCACTGCTGGAAAACGGCCAGGTCATCCCTGCGGTACAGGCAGAAGTTGAAACGGCACCGATGTATCGTCTCTATAATCCGAACAGCGGAGAACACTTCTACACCGCAAGCAGCGGAGAGAAAAATTATCTGGTGAAGGTCGGCTGGAACTATGAAGGAATCGGCTGGAATGCACCGGTGAAATCCAATACGCCGGTATATCGTCTGTATAATCCGGTGGCCGGTGACCATCATTACACGACCTCAGCCGGAGAGAGAGATTTCCTTGTTGCTGCAGGCTGGAATTATGAGAATATCTGCTGGTATTCGGATGATGCCAGGAGCATGCCGCTGTACAGACAGTACAATCCGAATGCGGTAACAGGAACACATAACTATACGACCTCAGCCGGAGAGCGGGATTTCCTTGTCAGGGTCGGCTGGCAGGAGGAAGGCATCGGCTGGTACGGTGTCAAGTAAGGTGAGGCAGAAAAATGACCGCCGTCAGGCGGTCATTTTTTGATTTACAGCTTTAAAAAGTCACCTGGAAAGCGACCGCTGGCAAAGTGTTGGATGGTATTCTCTTTTCAATAGCCGGCAAAGGCAAAACGTGCTATTGACAGAATATTGACAAGATAAACGGTTGTCTGTATAGTTTTCGTGAATTGTAAATCGAGATGCAACCCCTGCGACTTACATTCCTTTCAAAAT
>JAUNAK010000101.1 GCA_030527665.1 Eubacteriales bacterium | reverse complement strand
GTCCCGGATGACCCGAAGGTTCCGAATATCCTGAAAGTTTCCGAGAATAAGGAACCATCTAAAAGTAAAAAGAACGGTTTAGTGGTTCCTTCTGACCTGGATTGAGGGGCTGCCGGTGAAATTCCGGACCTGTGCAGGAAGCCTCTTAGAGAGTGGTGATTTAACCTGACCGTTGAGAAGAATGGAATTGGATGGATTGCTTTGACAGATTTTCGTGTTATTATAATGCGTATAGAAAAATGCAGAAGATCCCTCGGAGGGCATGGTGACTTCCGGGGGAATACCTGTAAGCAGAAAAGTTGGAGATTTAAATGACTTTACAGCAATTACTTTATGCGGTGACGATCGCAAATGAAAAATCCATGAACAAGGCGGCGGAAGCCTTATTTGTTTCGCAGCCGGCACTTTCAACGACGATCAAAAGTCTGGAAGAGGAGCTGCACACCGTTCTCTTTGTCCGGAACAATCGTGGCATCTCGGTAACTCCGGAGGGGGAACAGTTTCTCGGATATGCCAGGCAGATGCTGGAGCTGAATGACCTGATCGAAGACCGGTTCATCAACAATACGGCCGGACAGAAGAAATTCAGTGTTTCCATGCAGCATTATTCCTTTGCGGTGGAAGCCTTCATCAAGCTGGTGCGAGAATTCGGAATGGATGAGTACGAGCTGGCGGTGCATGAGACGAAGACTGCCGAAGTGATCTCCAATGTGCAGCTGGGACGAAGTGAGATCGGGATCCTTTATACGAATGAATTCAATCGCAGATCCATGCTGAAGAATCTGTCCACCCATGAGCTGGAATTCATTCCGCTGTTCCGATGCGGAATCTATGTCTATCTGAGTGAGAACCATCCGCTGGCCGGACAGGAAATCATTAGCTTTGATGAATTGAAAGGATATCCGTGTCTTTCCTTTGACCAGGGAGAGAACAATGCTTTCTATCTGTCGGAAGAGGTGCTCAGTACCTACGACTACGATCGGATCATCAAGGCAAACGATCGGGCTACCATGCTGAACCTGATGGTAGGATTGAACGGATACACCCTTTGTTCGGGCATTATCTGTGAAGAACTGAATGGCGGAGGATACAAGGCGGTTCCGCTGGACAGCGATGAGGAGATGGAGATCGGCTATATCAAGCGAAGAAAAATGCCTCTGTCACGGATGGGAAGAAAATATATTGAGATTCTGGAGAGTTACCGGTTATAAGCAAAACTTATAACTGGTAACTTTTTTTATGTCATACCAGTTTACTGGGAATATCTGTTAAAGTAGTCCTCAGAACAGCGATGCGGAAAAGGCAGAGCAATACAGCAGAATAGTATCCGGCGGATCGGAGAAGGATCAGTCGGAATTGCAGAACCGGGAGGTCTGCAGGGATACAGAAGCAGGAGGATACGAAAGATGAGTTATGAGATCGCAACACGATGTTTATATGGAGACAAGAAGGAAAATGCATTTGATCGGACAGGTGCGATCAGCTATCCGATCTACCAGACCGCTACTTATGAACATCCGGCAGTCGGTCAGAGTACCGGCTACGATTACAGCAGACTGCAGAATCCGACCAGACAGCATGTAGAGGACATCGTTGCTTCTCTGGAAGGCGGCGTGGATGCACTGGCATTTTCTTCGGGAATGGCTGCGATCACTGCACTCATGGAACTGTTCCGTCCCGGTGACCATATCATCACCGATTCCGATCTGTACGGCGGTGCCATCCGTCTCTTTGACAATGTCAGTGAGAAAAACGGCATCAAATTCAGTCACATCCAGTTCCATCTGGACAAGGTGGAAGACTTTATCAATGAAGATACAAAAGCGATCTATATCGAGACTCCGACGAACCCGATGATGAATGTGATTGACATTCGTGCACTGGCAGAAGTGGCAAAGAGTCATGGTCTGCTGCTGATCGTGGACAATACATTTTTGACACCGTACTTCCAGAAACCGCTGGAGCTGGGTGCGGATATCGTTATTCACAGCGGTACAAAATTCCTTGGCGGTCACAACGATACCCTTGCCGGTTTTATCGTTACCAGTTCCGAGGAGATCTCCGAGAAGCTTCGCTTTCTGATCAAGACGGTCGGTTCCGGTCTGGCACCGTTTGACAGCTGGCTGATCGTAAGAGGAATCAAGACCCTTCCGCTTCGCATGGAAAAGGCACAGCAGAATGCACAGGAGATCGTGGCCTTTCTGCAGAAGCAGGAGAAGGTCGTAAACATTTACTATCCGGGCATTGAGGGAACCGAGAGCTATGAGATCTGCCGGAAGCAGGCAACCGGTTTCGGAAGCATGGTGACATTTGAGGTAGAGAGCAAAGAGCTGGCGCATCATATTTTAAAAGCAACAAAACTGATCCCGTTTGCCGAGAGCCTTGGCGGAACGGAAACTCTGATCACGTATCCGACAACACAGACCCATGCGGACGTTCCGGAGGAGGTTCGTATCAAAAACGGTGTCACAGACAGAGTACTTCGTCTGTCGGCAGGAATTGAGGACAGCCGTGATCTGATCGAAGATCTGAAGCAGGCAATCGAAAGTTTTGAAGGGAGTCTATAATGGCAGAAAGAAATACAGATTTCAATACAGTAATAAACAGAAAGGATACCGACTGCCTGAAGTTTGATTTTGCAGTCAAACGCGGACGTCCGGAAGGGATTCTTCCGCTCTGGGTTGCGGATATGGATTTCAGGACTTCGAGTTTTGTTCTGGATGCGCTGCAGGAACGTCTGGAGCATGGAATCTTCGGCTATACGGAATCCGATGAGGAATATTTTTCAGCGGTTGCCGGATGGCTGGAGAAGCGTCACGGCTGGAAGGTACAGGAAAAATGGCTGAAGAAGACTCCGGGTGTTGTTTTTGCACTGGCAATGGCAGTGAAGGCATACACCGAAGCCGGTGATGCTGTTCTGATCCAGCAGCCGGTCTATTATCCGTTCAGCGAGGTGATCACAGATAATGACAGAAGGATCGTCAGCAGCGATCTGGTACGCGGCGAGGACGGAAGATACGGCATTGACTTTGCGGATTTTGAACAGAAGATCGTAGAGAACGATGTGCATCTGTTCCTGTTCTGCAGCCCGCATAACCCGGTCGGCCGTGTCTGGACGAAGGAGGAGCTGCTGCAGATCGGTGAGATCTGTCTGAAGCATGAGGTGGTCGTTGTCAGCGATGAGATCCATGCGGATTTTATTCTGGAAGGACATAAGCATTATGTCTTTGCCGATCTGGATGAACGTTTCCGGGAGATCTCCGTTACCTGTACGTCAGCGGGAAAAACCTTCAATCTGGCCGGACTGCAGGCTTCCAATATTTTTATTCCGAATGCCGTACTTCGCAGGAAATTCAGAAAGCAGGTCAATGCGGCGGGATACAGCCAGCTGAATACCATGGGACTTCTGGCAACGGAAGCCGCCTATCGAAACGGGGAAGAATGGTACAAAGGAATGCTGTCCTATGTGCAGGAAAATGTCCGGTTCATGCGGGAATATCTGGAGGAGCATCTACCGATGCTGCGCATGACCGAGCCGGAGGGAACCTATCTGGTATGGGTAGACTTCCGTGCTCTGGGACTTACCGAGGAACAGCTGGAGGATCTGGTTGTCAATAAAGCGAATCTCTGGCTGGATGCCGGAGCGATCTTCGGATCGGTGGGAGAAGGCTTTGAACGATTTAACGTTGCCTGCCCGCGGGAAACACTGAAACAGGCACTGGATCAGCTGGCGGAAGCGGTAAAAAGCATGGAAAAGTAAGCGGCATCAACAGGAGAAACAACATGGCAGCACAAGGATTTACAAAGATCAGATGTTCTCTGTTTGAAGAGAATGATTATATCAAAATTGCAGAAGAAGTATCCGACTGGATCGAAGAATATTCCGTAGAGAGCGAACAGGGAAAATACTGGAAGCAGAGCCCGGAGACAGAGCATAACTATGATTATGAAGCTCTGTTTACACCGAAATCGCTGTATGGTGGTTCCGCAGGTACTGCGATCTTCTATATCCGTCTGTATCAGGTTACGGGTAATGTGAAATATCTGAACGAGGCAAAGGCAGCCTTTGAGTATATTGCCAATACATATGAAGGTCCGGACTTCTATGATTTTTCCAAAAATCCGCAGTCCAATGCAGAAAATGCCTGGAACATCGAAGGCTTTATTACCGGCCTGTATAACGGACCTGCCGGAGGCGGTGTTCTTGCAGAGTACTTATATGACATTGAACCGGATGAGAAGTATCGTGCATTTTCTGAAAAAGCTGCTGCGGATATCATTGCCGGTGCAAAAACAACAGACAACGGAATCTACTGGACAGATGTCAGCGACCTGATGTCGGACGGCGGCCTTGTACTGTATCTGCTGTTCCTGTATAAGCGTACCGGTAACCGGACATATCTGGAGGCGGCAAAAAGCGCTGGAGACTTTATTCTATCCAATGCCATCGATGCAGAGGCAGGCAAGTGCTTTGAACTTCTGAAGCTTAATGAGCTTGGATTCAGCAAAGGCAAATATTTCCCGAATTTTTCGCATGGAACAGCAGGCGTCGGTTATCTGTTTGCCAGTCTGTATGAGCTGTCCAAAGAGAGCCGATATCTGGAGATTGCCAGAGAGAATGCAAAGTATATCGAGTCCCTTGCGGTAGGTGATGACCGGGGAATCCTGATTCCGTATGTGGATCCGCCGGAAGAAGAGCTGTTCTATCTGGGTGTATGCCATGGACCGATCGGAACATCGAAACTTTTCAAAAAGCTGTATCAGGTTACCGGTGAAGAGCATTACAGGGAAGTTGTGATCAGGCTTGCCGGCGGTCTGATTCGGGCACATGCACCGCAGGTGCATTCCAAAGGATACTGGAACAACGACTGTTTCTGCTGCGGCTCACCGGGTATGCTGGAGTTCTTTGTGGATATGTACGAATTCACAGATGACAGACAGTATCTCCGGCTCGCCTGTGAGAGCGCAGATATTCTCATCGGAAATTCCTATGAAAAGGACGGCAGACGCAGATGGTATTCCGCCTGGTCGAGAAGTGCTCCCAATAAAGTAGAATCCTATACCGGACTCTATGTAGGAAGTTCCGGCTGCGCCGCATCTTTGCTGCGGCTGTACGGATGCAAAAATCATGTCGAGACAGTGCAGTATCCGGAGGATCTGATCTAAGAGATACGGCTGTGATCGAATGAAAAGTCAATGAGGATTCACTGCAGATCCAAACCAATGGGGATGCAGGAAGAGAACGAAAGGATTCTTTTATACAGTAAAGACAATCATTGATAGACAAAAGAGGGTGCGGTTCCTTATGGGACAGCATCCTTTTTTGCTGCAGCGGTCGGAAATAATATCTGCTGTTACAGCTGTTTTTTACCGCGGCCGCCGCATTTTCGCAGGTCTTTATGCAGTTCTTTATGCAGATCAGTATCCAGCTGTCTTGGCACCGATTATGCCGCCAATCATGCCCGCTGACACATCTGGATATAAGCAATGCTTATAACTGATTCAAAATTTTACCTATTAGACAAATACCACTCTGTCCGATATGATAGGTTCAGTTGATAAACATACTAAACCCGTAGGAAATATAAAGAATAGAGAATAAAGAGGCTGAAAAGATGGCAGACATAAAAACACCTGAGAAATATGTGGGTAAAGAAGGAATCATAAAAGAGGCCGGTTCATATATTGCCCGTTACGGAAAAAAGGCACTGATCGTTGGAAGCAAAACAGCAAGACAGGTTGCAGAGCAAGATCTGGTACAGTCGCTGGAAGAACAGGGCATCCGATATGAAGTGCAGGAGTTCAGCGGTTATCCGAGTATCGCAAGAGCGGAAGTATATGCGGCAAGAGCAAAAGAGATCGGAGCAGAAGTTCTGATCGCACTTGGCGGCGGCAAGGTTATGGATGTAGTCAAAGTTGCGGGAAGCCTTTCTGATATCCCGGTGGTTACGATCCCGACGATCGCAGCAACCTGTGCTTCCTGGGCAGCGGTCTCGATTATCTATACAGAAGAGGGAGATTTCGAACAGTTCTATAACAACCGATATACACCCCGTCTGATTCTGGTTGACTATGCAGTGATCGCAAAGGCTCCGGAACGTTATATAAAAGCCGGTATCGTAGATACCTATGCAAAATGGTTCGAACTTGCTCCGGCAATTACCGGAGAAGAGGATGAGCTGGTCGATCAGTTATCTTATTTTGGTTCCAAACTAGCCTATGAGATCCTGGATGAAAATACAGAGAAAGCTTTGGAAGCGGTTCGAAGCGGGCAGGTGACAAAAGAGGTAACAAAAGTTATCGATGCCATCATTTTCCTGACAGGATATGTCGGAAGCTTTGTCGGAAACAAAGCCTTTGCCGGTTTTGCTCATCCCTTCTATCATTCCTCCAGAAGAATTGCAGCCAGCCGGAAATCACTGCATGGAGAGCTTGTTTCCTACGGCATCCTGACACAGCTGGTGCTGGAGAACAAACCGGAAGAGACCATCGGCGAAACGATACAGAAGTTTGCATCGTTCGATGAGGCATTTACGTTAGAGGATCTTGGCTTAGCTGATAATCCGCAGGAAGATCTGGCAGTGATCGCCAACAGAACCTTCGATGAATTCGGAAGCTTTACAGGGCTGGGAATAGGAGAAAAGGTAGAAGATATCATCGCCGCCTTATTCAAGACAGATGAGCTTGTGAAAAAATGGAGGCAGAAGTAAACATGTTAAAACTGAAAAATATACATAAATCCTTTCATGGGAATGAGGTTTTAAAAGGCATTGACCTGGAGGTCAATGACGGAGAAGTGGTCGTACTTCTGGGACCGAGCGGATCCGGCAAGACGACTCTTCTTCGAAGCATCAATTTCCTGGAGAAAGCGGATAAGGGAGAAATCAGTATCGATGATCTTACCGTGAATGCAAATTCCGCTTCCAAAAAAGAAATCAGGGAAGTTGTTGAAAAGGTCGGAATGGTATTCCAGCAATATGGATTGTTCAAAAACAAGACCGCATTGGAAAATGTCACTTTGGGACCGATCTATGTGAAGAAGGTACCGAAAGAAAAGGCAGTCGAAGAAGGCAAGAAACTGCTGGATCTGGTAGGACTGTCCGATAAATACGATGCTTATCCCGCTCAGCTGTCCGGCGGACAGCAGCAGCGTATCGGTATCGCAAGAGCATTGGCACTGGATCCGGAGGTCATTCTGTTTGATGAACCGACATCGGCCCTTGATCCGGAGCTGGTCGGGGAAGTACTGGACGTCATGAAGAAGGTAGCGAAAAGCGGCAAAACGATGGTGGTTGTTACCCATGAGATGCAGTTTGCCAGAGACATCGCAACAAGGATCGTTTTCATGGACGGCGGCAATATCGTTGAGCAGGGCACGCCGAAGGATATTTTCCTCTATGCAAAAGAAGAGAGAACAAGGCAGTTCCTGAAACGTATCATACCGGAATATACCTATTCGATTTAAATATATAAATATCATAGATGAACGGTATATCTGACGGATAAATAACAGCACAAAGAC
>JAUNAK010000001.1 GCA_030527665.1 Eubacteriales bacterium | reverse complement strand
CATGCAGCTGACCATTACTAATCGGTCGAGGGTTTGACCAATAACTTAAAAGCGGTCAGACGGAAACATGGAAGGAACGAGGAATGCTCGCATTCCGAGGGCTGGAAATGTTGACGGCTGAACATTTGCGAAGCAAATGACATCGAGCATCGAAGATGCGAGATGACCGGTTTTAGTACAAAGACTAAAACAAACTTTTAAAAACAAATATTTGGCCATCCTCATGAAGGTATGGAAATGTGTATTCAGTTTTGAAGGTACGTATAATACAAAGTACGGCCCGGTGGCTCAGTTGGTTAGAGCGCCGCCCTGTCACGGCGGAGGTCGACGGTTCGAGTCCGTTCCGGGTCGTTTATATGGGATCATAGCTCAGCTGGGAGAGCATCTGCCTTACAAGCAGAGGGTCATAGGTTCGAGCCCTATTGGTCCCATTTATATGGGCGGTTTCCCGAGTGGCCAAAGGGGACAGACTGTAAATCTGCTGCACATTGCTTCGGTGGTTCGAATCCACCACCGCCCATGCAGTCAAATAAATATTTGGCCGTAAACGCCGATGTGGCTCAATTGGCAGAGCAGCTGATTTGTAATCAGCAGGTTATCGGTTCGAGTCCGATCATCGGCTTAAGCTTTTAAGCTTATAACTTAATATCGCGGGGTGGAGCAGCCAGGAAGCTCGTCGGGCTCATAACCCGAAGGTCGAAGGTTCAAATCCTTCTCCCGCAATTCCGTGCCTTGTTAGCTCAGTTGGTAGAGCAGTAGACTGAAAATCTACGTGTCTCTGGTTCGATTCCGGAACAAGGCACTTTTTTAAGGAGCATTAGCTCAGGCGGTAGAGCACTTGACTTTTAATCAAGTTGTCCGGGGTTCGAGTCCCCGATGCTTCATTGTTGAAAAGGTTCTTTTCTGAAAAGAAAAGGACTTTTTTTTATACAAATTAATTGTCCTATTTGCAGAGTAAAACGTGTTAAAGTCGGAAAGACAAAAAAACACTGCAGCAAAGTCACAAAGCGAATGGTTACTTTACTTTCCCAGGGGGACAGGATATACTATATTTCTATGAGTGCCATTTCTAATGGCTTACATAGCGTGTAAATGGATTGAATACATATAGGGGACGAATACATATGACTGCTGAAGAAAAAAGAAGAGAGCAGGAGCGGCTGAAAGCTCAAAAGAAAGAAAAACGTGCCAAAGAGAAAAGAATAAAGACAAAGATCCTGATTATTCTTTCCTCGATCGTTGCAGTTCTTGCTGTACTGTTGATACTTGTACTTGTTATTCTTCTGAGAACCAGAATTCAGGCGGATAACAATCAGATCAGTGCAGAGGCTGTTGCCAGTTTTTCCATGGAGTATGCAGGAGAGAAAACGGTATTTGAACCGCTTCCGGAAGTTACAGAGGTTGTTGAGGAAGAAGTGGAAGAAAAAGAAATTCCTGTTATTGATCTTTCCGGTATCATCAGTACAAATGCCTATATGGCCCGGTTGGAGGATGGAGCTCTTGTAGCAGAAAAGGGAGGCAGTGACCGGATCTATCCGGCTTCTATGGCAAAAATGCTGACTGCCATTGTTGCAATTGAGAATACCGATGCCGAGAATGATACCTATACATTCGATGGTTCGGAATTCGATATGGCATATCTGGAAGGTGCAACAACAGCTGGTTTCTCAGCCGGTGAAACCGTCGTGATCAAGGATATCCTTTATGGTGCATTGCTTCCTTCCGGAGCGGATGCCTGCTATGCACTTGCAAATCGTGTTGCCGGGTCCGAATCCGCTTTTGTCGATATGATGAATGCAAAAGCTGCCGACATCGGTATGGAAAATTCACATTTTGTAAACTGTACCGGATTGCAGAATGAGGAACAGTACTCTACCTGTGAGGATATTGCAAAACTGCTCCGCTATGCGTTGATGAATGATATTTTCCGCTCTGTATATACCACACATGTGTACACAACAAATCCGACAGATAAGCATCAGAAGGGTATTGTTCTGAGCAGTACAACATTCACATATTTAACATCTTCTACTTTGGAGAATGATACGGTTATTGAAGGCGGTAAAACAGGATTTACCGATGAGGCAGGCCGCTGTCTGGCCAGTCTGGCAATTACAAAAGGACAGACAGAGTACATCCTGGTAACAGCAGGTGCCATATCTGCTGAGAGTACGACTCCGCAGATCGCAGATGCGGTAGCTGTCTACAGTCAGCTTCCGTAATGGAGTGTTATACATATATTCTCCGATGTGCGGATGATACTTTATATACCGGATGGACAAATAATCTGGAAAAAAGATTGAAAGCGCATAATGAGGGAAAAGGTGCCAAATACACAGCATGCAGAAGACCGGTGGAAATGGTTTATCATGAAGTGTATGACAATAAAGTGGAGGCAATGCGCAGAGAATACAGCATCAAACAGCTTTCCAGAAAAGAAAAAGAACTGCTTATTGAGAAGAATATGAAAAAAGAGAGGACAGGCGAATGAACGTCTGTCCTCTCTTTTTTCATACGTATATCTCGACTCCGCAACTCGCCGAGGCGCATTGCAGCTGGGGATTCAGAACCCACAGAGATGAAAATCGTACAATTTACAGCTTAATGCCTTTCAGAAGGGAACCAAGATTGGTTGTTACATCTTCTGCTTTCGGCAGTTTGAAGGTCTCTCTCGGAGCTCTCTCTTCCTGAACGGTTTCCTCAGCACCCTCTTCCAGTGCTTTCATGGAAAGACTGATTTTTCCGTCTTTTACAGCAATTACTTTAACTTTAACTTCCTGATCTGCACTCAGAACATCTGCCGGAGTTTTGATTCTCTTGCGGGAGATCTGAGATACATGAAGAAGGCCGGAGATTCCCTCACCAAGGGAGATGAATGCACCGTACGGCTGCAGGCTCTCAACTTTTCCGTCAAGAACAGAACCAACTTCAATTGCAGCGATTCTCATCTTCTTCTCCTCAGCAGCTTTTGCTTTCAGAATCTCAACTGCGGAAAGAATCAGACGTCCTTTCTCCTCATCAAGCTCACGAATCTGAACCTCGATGACTTTTCCAAGAAATGCATTCAGATCGTCAACATGTCCGAGTGCAAGGCGGGATGCCGGAATGAATCCGCGAACGCCTTCAACGTTGGAAATAACACCTTTGTTTACGACACCTTCTACGGTGACTTCCAGAACTTTCTTCTCAGCCTGATATTCTTTCAGTTTTTCCCAGTTAGCTTCTCCTTCATCTATGAATGTCTTGAAGGAATTGTCTACTGCTTTGGAAAAATCTTCCATTGTCATTTCTTCTGCCATTTGTACCACCTCATTTGATTTTGATAAGATTCCTTCAGTATAGCATAGAATATGTATATTCGGAAGGGTAAGTTTTCCTGTTATAAGGTTCGTATTCCGGGCACAAAGGCATTTACCGTGAATGCAAACAATGGTATATTTATCATACATCTGATAAATCATCTGCATCGAAAGTTGAGGTATGTATGTCAGGAAAAGCAGATAGAAAACAAATCGTTTATATTGTTGGTCACAGAAATCCGGATACGGATTCCATTTGTTCTGCAATTGCTTATGCGGATATAAAGAATAAGATAAAAAAAGGATGGAAGCATTGTCCTATGCGTGCCGGTCAGATCAACGAAGAAACCGAATTCGTTCTGAACTATTTTGGTGTGGATTCACCGGGATATCTCCCGGATGCCGGTACACAGGTCGAAGAGATCGAGATACATAAGGTAGAAGGTGTTGCCGGTGATATTTCTGTTAAACGTGCATGGAATACCATGCAGGAAGAGGGAATCGTAACACTTCCGGTAACTACAAAAGCAAACCGGCTGGAGGGATTGATCACCGTAACGGATATTGCAAAATCCTATATGGATGTGTATGACAGTGACATTCTTGCACAGGCAGAAACACATTTTGATGCAATCGCTGACACTCTGGACGGCACCATCCTGGTAGGAGACGGATCCGGGGTTTTGAATCAGGGACGCGTGGTCGTAGGTGCTTTTCATCCGGATATGCTGGGAACCTACATTAAGGAAAATGACCTCGTGGTTGTCGGAAACCGTGCTGAGGATCAGCTGTGCTGTCTGGACGGCAATGTAAGCTGTATGGTCGTAGGCCTGGGAGCCAGAGTAAGTGCATCCATCCTTCGACTGGCAGAACAGCAGGGCTGTGTGATCATCAGCAGTCCGCATGATACCTATACGATTGCCCGTCTGATCAATCAGGCGATTCCGATCCGGCATCTGATGATGCCGAAGGACAAACTGATAACCTTCCATATGTCCGATAAGGTGACAGATATTGAACAGATCATGAAAAGCAGCCGTCACCGCGATTATCCGATTCTGGATAACAAGGATAGATATGTGGGAACAATCTCCAGACGTAACCTGCTCGGTCTTGGGGGCAAAAAAGTCATTCTTGTGGATCATAATGAAAAATCACAGGCAATGCTGAATATTGAAGAGGCGGATATTCTGGAGATCATTGATCATCATCGCCTTGGTTCACTGGAGACTATGAACCCGATCATGTTCCGCAATGAACCGGTAGGATGTACGGCAACGATCATGTATCGGATCTATCATGAGAATGATCTGGAGATTCCTCCGAAAATTGCAGGTCTGCTTTGTTCGGCTATTATCTCGGATACACTGCTTTTCCGTTCACCGACATGTACGGCATTTGATCAGAAAGTGGCAATGGAGCTCGCTGCAATTGCCGGAATTGCCGATATCGAAAAATACGCAGCGGAAATGTTCCGTGCAGGCAGCAATCTGGGGGATAAATCCGCAGAGGAGATATTCTTCCAGGATTATAAGCGTTTTAATATCGAAAAAGTGAACTTCGGTGTTGGGCAGATCAGCTCGATGACTTCGGATGAGCTGAATAGTATCAAAGAGAAACTGATGCAGTATATTCCTCAGGAAGTCGGCAAGCATGATACAAGTATGATCTTCTTTATGCTGACCAATATCATAGAGGAAGCAACAGAGGTACTTTGTTTCGGAAATGAAGCGGATGCTCTTGTCAGAGATGCCTTCGGTGCAGAGGTAACAGACGGCAGCTGTGTTCTTACTCATGTGATATCCAGAAAGAAACAGCTGATACCGGCATTTCTGCGTGCGATCCAGCAGAGAAACGGATGAATCATTTAATTAGTATGAGTTTCTGCACATCTACCCATCCCAATCCCGCACCAAGTCTCGCAGAGTTCGACTTGAACCCTGTCAAGGAGAAGACGAAAACAATCAGGCATTTGGAATGTAAAGAGACAGAGTAAAAAAAATACTGCTATTTAAGTAGATTGGCAAAAAAACAACGATTATTTTTGTATGATTTGGAATTTTTATTGCACGCTTTTACTTATATCTGCTATAATGCGTCACAGATAAATACAGACAGCAGTTCACTAAAGAAGCAGTGTGATAAAATATATACGCACAATCGACTGGTGTTTGAACAAAGGAGGATAAGTAATTATGTCTTATGTAGATGAGGTACTGGCCAGAGTAGAAGCAAAGAATCCGGGTGAGCCGGAATTCATTCAGGCAGTAAAAGAGTTTTTGGATACCGTACGTCCGGTAATTGAAGCAAATGAAGAGAGCTACAAGAAGATGGCTCTTCTTGAGAGACTTTGTGAGCCGGAGCGTCAGATCCGTTTCCGTGTTCCGTGGGTAGATGACAACGGACAGGTTCAGGTAAACACCGGATACCGTGTACAGTTCAACAGTGCGATCGGACCGTACAAGGGCGGCCTTCGTTTCCATCCGTCTGTATACTTCGGAATTATCAAATTCCTTGGTTTTGAGCAAATCTTCAAAAACTCTCTGACAGGTCTTCCGATCGGCGGCGGCAAAGGTGGTTCCGACTTCGATCCGAAGGGAAAATCCGACAGAGAGGTTATGGCATTCTGCCAGAGCTTCATGACAGAGCTGTATCGTCACATCGGCGCAGATACCGACGTACCGGCAGGTGATATTGGTGTAGGCGGACGTGAGATCGGTTTCCTGTACGGACAGTACAAGAGAATCAAAAACATCTATGAGGGTGTTCTGACAGGAAAAGGACTTACCTATGGCGGTTCTCTGGCAAGAACACAGGCTACCGGTTACGGTCTGCTGTACTTCACAGAGGAACTTCTGAAAATCAATAATATCGATATCGCAGGCAAGACTGCTGTTGTTTCCGGTGCAGGAAATGTTGCTATTTATGCAATTCAGAAAGCACAGCAGCTTGGCGTTAAGGTTCTGACCTGCTCCGATTCCACCGGATGGGTATACGATCCGGACGGCATTGATGTTGAGGCTCTGAGAGAAATCAAAGAGGTGAAGAGAGCACGTCTTACCGAGTACAAGAACTATCGTCCGAATGCTGAGTATCATGAGGGACGCGGCGTATGGAATGTTAAGGCTGATCTGGCTCTTCCGTGTGCAACACAGAACGAGCTGAATCTGGAGGATGCAAAGGCACTTGTTGCTAACGGTGTAACCGCCGTATGCGAGGGTGCTAACATGCCGAGTACACTGGAGGCTACTGAGTATCTGAAAGCCAACGGCGTTATCTTCGGACCGGCAAAAGCTGCCAATGCAGGCGGTGTTGCTACTTCTGCACTGGAGATGTCCCAGAACAGCGAGCGTCTGAGCTGGACATTCGAAGAGGTTGACTCCAAACTGAAACAGATCATGATCAATATCGTTCACAACATCGATGCAGCTGCCAAAGAATATGGCAAAGCAGGCGATTATGCAGCAGGTGCAAACATTGCCGGATTCAAGAAAGTTGCAGATGCAATGATCGCTCAGGGTATTGTTTAATATCGACAAATGCGTATATGCAGCTGCCGCACAGGATGTGCGGCAGCTGTTTTACTATAAAGGAAAGCACTGTTTTCCCGGTGTTTATCCATCGATCCGGGTTCTGAGAAACCTGGTACGGGAGGAAGGCGGTGTATTATTATAGGAGTATTCCGGAGGAAATGCGTATGAAGAATAATGTTGTGCTGATCGGTATGCCTGGTGTTGGCAAGAGTACCATTGGAGTAATTCTGGCAAAGGAGATGGGATATCAGTTTGTTGATTCCGATCTGCTGATCCAGAAACAGGAAAAACGACTTTTGAAGGAAATTATTGAACAGGACGGCATTTCCGGTTTTTTGAAAATTGAGAATCAGGTAAATGCGGATATTCAGACAGAACGGTCGATCATCGCCACAGGAGGCAGTGTGGTATATGGTGAAGCAGCCATGCTTCATCTGAAGGAAATTGCTGAGGTCGTGTATCTTCGTCTTCCCTATGAGGATCTGTGCAAAAGACTGGGAAATCTTCGTAATCGGGGAGTGGTTTTGAAGGATGGACAGACACTGAGAGATATCTACGAAGAGAGATCTGTTCTGTATGAAAAATATGCGGATCTGATCGTCGATGAGAAGAATCTGTCTCTGGAAGAAACACTGTATAAGGTTCTGGAGCAGCTGAAAAGCAGGAATTAAAACATGAAGTTTGCAGGATGGTCTGTGAGTTTCGGTAAACAATAGTTTCTCAAAAAAGCAGCACTTGCGGGATAGCTGTAATTCGTTCTCTAAAGCTGAAAATATTCCCTGAAGTACCGTATTTACCAGGAAAAATACTGAGAAAAAGAAAAAAATTGTATGCAGTCAATACAATATATTGAAAATAACAGTTGTTTAATTCTATATATTGTGATATGAGCAGGGCTTGTGATTTGTGATTGTTTACAAAAGAGAAATTATAAGGTAATATAAATAAACTAGAGCTGCGCTTTATACGGCGCAGTCTGTTTTGGTATGTAGATCCGAAGCAGCTGCTGGGGAGCATTGGCTGCTTCAAGTATTTGAGTATAGAGGTGGAGAATGGATAAGTATGTAATCAAGGGCGGAAGTCCGTTGGTTGGAGAGGTAGAGATCGGCGGTGCCAAAAATGCGGCACTGGCAATCCTTACAGCTGCGCTGATGACGGATGAACCGGTACGTGTGGAGAATATACCGGATGTCAGTGATATTAATGTTCTTCTGGAAGCTATTGCAGTAATCGGTGCACAGGTTGATCGTATCGATCGTCATGCAGTTGTCATTGACGGAAAGACCATCGGTTCTGTCAGCGTTGATTATGAGTTTATTAAAAAGATTCGTGCATCCTATTATCTTCTGGGAGCACTTCTTGGAAAATACAAACATGCGGAGGTTCCGCTTCCGGGCGGATGCAATATCGGAAGCCGTCCGATCGATCAGCATCTGAAAGGATTCCGTGCACTGGGTGCAACAGTTAATATCCGGCATGGTGTGATCGTTGCTTCTGCAGAGAATCTGCATGGAGCACATATCTTCCTGGATATGGTATCGGTTGGTGCTACGATCAATATTATGATGGCTGCAGCACTGGCACATGGCAATACCATTATTGAGAATGCTGCCAGAGAGCCGCACGTTGTTGATATTGCAAACTTCCTGAACAGTATGGGTGCCAATATCAAAGGTGCAGGTACCGATGTTATTCGTATCCGCGGTGTAGAGAAGCTGCACAAAACGACCTACGCGATCGTTCCGGATATGATCGAAGCAGGAACCTTTATGTTTGCAGCAGCGGCAACCTGCGGTGATGTACTGATCAAGAATGTAATTCCGAAGCATCTGGAAGCGATGACGGCAAAGCTGACAGAAATCGGCTGTGAAGTACAGGAATTTGATGATGCTCTTCGTGTCATTGCCAAGAGCCGTCTTGGAAGAACACATGTAAAGACTCTTCCGTATCCGGGATTCCCGACGGATATGCAGCCGCAGATCAGTGTGGCTCTGTGTCTGGCAAACGGAACCAGTATCGTTACAGAAAGTATTTTTGAAAATCGTTTTAAATATTGTGATGAGCTCGCAAGAATGGGTGCTCTGATCAAGGTTGAAGGCAATACGGCGATCATCGACGGCGTGGATGGATTTACCGGTGCAAGAGTAAGTGCGCCGGACCTTCGTGCAGGTGCGGCACTGGTTATTGCCGGTCTGGCAGCAGAAGGTATTACGGTAGTAGATGATATTATCTATATTCTCCGCGGATATGAGGATTTTGATCAGAAGCTTCGTGGACTTGGCGCAGAGATCGAGCGTGTAGAGGATGAAAGAGGAATTCAGAAATTCCGTCTTCGTGTCGGCTGATCATTAGGAATCGGAATGCCGGTACAGCATTTTGGAGATGATTTATGTCTTTCAGACATCAGCTCTCGCAGAATTCAATAAAAAATATAAATACAGAAACAACAGGAAGCCGGATAGTTACTATCCGGCTTCCTGCATGCAGCAGCAGCTTCGGCAAATCAAAGAAAGCTCGTCTGGGCGTGTATCCGGCCTCCTACATACAGCAGTAGCAGTTAATAGCATCAGTATTTCTGCATACAGCAGATTTGCTATGACATCAGCTTCACAGGTGCAGTGTCTCGCAGAGCCCGCCGAAGACCTGTTTCCATTTTTAGGGGATGGTTTTTCTTCGTTGGCTTTGTCCAGTATTCTGAACTGACCCGTCTCCGTTTTTAGGGATGGTTACTCGTCGAAGATGTACAGATATGAGTACGCAGCAAAAGAATGAGAGAAACTGCTTGACGGCACAGAAAAAAAGAGCTATTGTATTTTTCGATAATTAAGAAAATTGCATATCCCATTTCCTTATTCAGAGTGGCGGAGGTACATAGGACCTGTGAAACCACGGCAACCCCGCATGCGGAAGGTGCCAGCCTGAGCGAAAGATTCGAACAATAAGGGAGTTGATCGACGGATCCTCACTCTTTTTGTGATGGAGCCGTTTTTTTAGTTAGAAGGATAATTCGTTCCTGTAAAATAAAAAAACGCTTCGAGGGAATGTACCGCATTCTTTATTTGACCCATGATCTGTGAGCAAAGAAGGAGCTGCCGTTTTCTTAATAGGATAAGCTGTTATATCAAATTCAAATACAGGAAGCGCTGCTTCCGAAAATCTATCAAGGAGAAAAACAATGGAGAAAAGATTATTTACTTCTGAATCTGTTACCGAAGGACATCCCGACAAGCTCTGTGATGCTGTCAGTGATGCTATTCTGGATGCCTGCTATGCACAGGATCCGATGAGCCGTGTTGCCTGCGAGACAACGGCATGTACCGGTTTTGTACTGGTTACCGGTGAAATTACAACAAAGGCTGTTCTGGATATTCCGACGATCGTACGTGAGACCGTAAATGAGATCGGCTATAACGACGGCAAGATCGGATTCAACGGAAATACATGTGCAGTTATGGTTGCACTGGATCAGCAGTCTGCAGACATTGCCATGGGTGTTGACAAAGCGCTGGAGGCAAGAGACGGTTCCTTGAAGGATGATCTGGATACCGGTGCCGGCGATCAGGGTATGATGTTCGGTTATGCATGCAGAGAGACTGAGGAACTGATGCCGTATCCGATCTCTCTGGCTCACAAGCTGGCTCTGAGACTGACAGAGGTTCGTAAGGACGGAACATTGAAATATCTGCGTCCGGACGGAAAAACACAGGTTTCCGTTGAGTATGACGAGGAGGGAAATCCGAAGAGACTGGAAGCAGTTGTACTTTCCACCCAGCATGATGAGGATGTTACACAGGAACAGATTCATGCAGATATCAAAAAGTATGTATTTGATCCGATTCTGGATCCGGCAATGGTTGACAGTAAAACTAAATTCTTCATCAATCCGACCGGCCGTTTTGTAATCGGCGGACCGCACGGAGATGCCGGACTTACCGGCCGTAAGATCATTGTAGATACCTACGGCGGCTATGCACGTCACGGCGGCGGTGCTTTCTCCGGTAAGGACTGCACAAAGGTTGACCGTTCCGCAGCATATGCAGCCCGTTATGTTGCAAAGAATCTGGTTGCCGCAGGTCTGGCTGACAGATGTGAGATCCAGCTTTCCTATGCCATCGGTGTAGCAGAACCGACTTCCATCATGGTCGATACTTTCGGAACCGGAAAACTGTCTGATAACCGACTGGTTGAGATTGTTCGCGAGAATTTCGATCTTCGTCCGGCAGGAATTATCAAGATGCTGGATCTGAGAAGACCGATCTACAGACCGACAGCTGCTTACGGACACTTTGGCCGTACCGATATCACCTTCCCGTGGGAGAAAACGGATAAGGCTGAGGAACTGAAAAAATATCTTGGATAAAATAAGGTATATCAGAAAAATGTTTTCTCCGGAGATTCCCTGCAGCTTCCGCAGCGAATTGCAGAACGTATGGAAGCGGTAATGCAGGTCCGGTGAAATAAGATAAGACTTCCTGAGGGGGTATGAGATTACATACTCTTCAGGAAGTCTTTATTTTTTATTTAGAATCAGAAAAACGGCACTATGTTATAATGAGAATACTTACTGTTAAAGATAACGGAGGACAGAAAGGATATATGAGAAATAAACCGACGGCAGAGCTGCGAAAAAGAATCAGTGCTGCCTTTATCTCGGTCGTATTGATTCCATTGATCATCTGTACGATCGTATTCATGATACTGCTGAATCAAAGACTGAATGCAGTCGGAACGAAATACGGGTTTGAAAATCCGGGACTGGGAACACTGTATAACAGTAATATTTTGATTTCAAATATAGTTCAGGAACGGATGGATGAGATTCGGAATACACTGGTTTCCGATAAGCCGGAAGACGAGATCAAGGAGCAGCTGGCTTCGCTCAGCGATACGCTGATACAGGAAGGTGTCTGCATCGTTGTACGAAAAGGGGATACTATCTATTTTACCAGTGACACACAGTCGGAGGATGAAGAACTGCTGCAGAATCTCCCTGCGTTCCGATCGGAAAATGAACCGGAGGGGGAATATATTCAGGTATCCGATCAGGTATTGTTCAAACAAAAGGATTTTGTATTTCAGGACGGTACGGAAGGCAGCATTTTTCTTCTGTGCAAACTGAATCAGATCAAGCCTTCACTCCGAAATAATATGATCGAGCTGCTGTTTCTGGTGCTCGTCATTCTGATCGTGACCTGTGTATGCATGGCGATCTGGATCTACAGAAGCATCATGGATCCGATCGCTGAGCTGCAGAAGGCGGCGCAGAATATTCGGGACGGAAATCTGAATTATGAGGTCAGAGGCAGTGATGTCAAGGAAATGAACGACCTCTGCCGGGATTTTGAAGAGATGCGCATCCGTCTGAAGGAAAGCTCCGAGGAGAAGGTTCGGGACGACGGAAAAAACAGGGAGCTGGTCAGCAATATCTCGCATGATCTGAAGACACCTGTAACTGCGATAAAAGGATATGTGGAAGGACTGCTGGATGGTGTGGCAACAACACCGGAAAAACAGGAAAAATACCTGCGGACGATCTATAACAAGACCGTGGAGATCACCCGTCTGATCGATGAGCTGACGATCTATTCCAAAATCGATACCAACCGGATCCCGTATAATTTTGCCAAGATCCATGTGCAGGATTATTTTGAAGATTGTCAGGAAGAGCTCCGTATGGAACTGGAACCGCAGGGAATCCAGCTGAATTACCAGAATCTGCTGCATGAGGATGCATGGATCGTTGCCGATCCGGAGCAGCTGCGGCGTGTGATCAACAACATTATCGGCAATTCCGTCAAATATATGGATAAGAAGGACGGAAGGATCAATATCCGGCTGCGGGATGTGGGGGATTTTATCCAGTGTGAGATCGAGGACAACGGAAAGGGAATCGAATACAAGGATATTGCACATATCTTTGACCGTTTTTATCGGAGCGATACGGCGAGAAGCTCGAAGGGCGGCAGCGGCATCGGTCTATCCATTGTCAAAAAGATCCTGGAGGATCATGAAGGAAAAGTATGGGCAACCAGCAAAGAGGGTGTCGGTACAGTCATATATTTTGTGTTAAGAAAACATCAGGAGGTAAGTGATGAGCAGAATACTGATCATTGAAGATGAGGAATCGATTGCAGAACTGGAGAAGGATTATCTGGAACTATCCGGTTTTGAAGTGGAGATGGAAAATGACGGCAGAACCGGTGTACAGAGAGCATTAAGTGAAGAATTTGATCTGTTTATCGTAGACCTGATGCTTCCGGGAATTGACGGATTCGAGATCTGCCGGCTGATTCGCGAACGAAAAAATACGCCAATCATTATCGTATCGGCAAAGAAGGATGATATCGACAAGATCCATGGACTGGGAATGGGAGCGGATGATTACATGACAAAGCCGTTTTCACCCAGTGAAATGGTGGCAAGGGTAAAGGCGCATCTGTCCAGATACGATCGTCTGACCAGCAGCGGAAATCCGCAGAATGATATGGTAGAGATTCGAGGCATCAAGATCGACAAGACTGCCCGCCGTGTATGGATCAACGGAGAGGAAAAAAATTTTACAAATAAAGAGTTTGATCTTCTTACCTTCCTTGCGGAGCATCCGAATCATGTGTATACAAAAGAAGAACTGTTCCGGGAGATCTGGAATATGGATTCGATCGGTGACATTGCTACGGTAACCGTTCATGTCAAGAAGATTCGTGAGAAGATCGAATTCAATACCGCAAAACCGCAGTATATCGAAACCATCTGGGGAGTCGGATACCGCTTCAAGGTTTAAACGGTATCACGTTCGAGCGATGCGTAATGCATGAGGATCCGGGCGTAATGCATAATGATCCATACAGCAAGTATTCGTTATGATCGGTACTAACCGGATAAAGAACAAAGTACAAAAAAGGAGTCCTGTACGGCAGCTGCCGTGCAGGGCTCCTTTTTGGTACTTCGCAGTTTTTGACTGTACTTCGTTGTTTTTGACGAAAACAGAATGCCGGAATTGTGCACAAGGGAGAAACGTTTCGCTCAGGATAATAAGCTGTTGCATTCATAAGAAAACAGGGGGAGAATAATAATCACGAAACGTTTCACCCTAAACGTTTCGCCTTGTATGTGTTTTCGTCAATGGCCATGCTGTTCGAGGGGAGGTGTTTGTTTGGCAGCTACGATCAAAGATATCAGAAATGAAACAGGATTGTCTCTTGCTACGATCTCCAAGTATCTGAATGGCGGCAATGTGCTGCCGGAGAACAGGGAGAAAATCGACAGAGCCATTGACAAGCTGCATTATCAGGTCAACGAGATGGCCAGGGGGCTGGTTACGAACAGAACCTATACCGTAGGCTTGATCGCCCAGAAAATCTCCAGTATTTTTAACGGAACGCTGATGGAAATCATCGGACGGGAACTGAGGAAGAACGGTTACGGCATGCTGATCTGTGATTCATCGGATGATTCTGCGACCGAAGCAGATAATATCCGCTTTCTTCTTAACAAGAAGGTCGACGGTATGCTTGTAATTGCAACATCTATGGATATGGCAGCAGTAAGGCCTGCTGTAGATGCCGGGGTTCCTATTGTATTTGTGGATCGATGGGTACCGGATTCGGGACTGGCCAGTGTCACACTGGACAATCGCAAAGCGGCAAAGGAAGCTGTCGAATATCTGATCCGGAACGGGCACAGGGACATTGCACTGCTGGGATCCAGAGAGGAAATGACCGGTATCGAGCGGGAAAAAGGATATCGGGATGCTTTGGAAGAGGCCGGAATTCCCATCCGGGAGGAATTTGTTTTTGTGGAAAGTCATACGCTGGAACATGGATACAACGGCATGAAACAGATTCTCCGACAGAAGGAGAAACCGACGGCAGTATTGATGACCAACTACGATATCAACCTGGGAACGGTCATTGCCATGAATGAGATGGGCGTTCGTTGTCCGGAGGATATCTCACTGATCGGAATTGATGATCTTCTTCTTCCAAGAATCGTAAAGCCTTCTCTGACGGTCATGCGTCAGCCGATGGAGGAGATCGGAACAGCAGCCGCAAAGCTGCTTCTGGCCGAGATCAATGGTGAAGAAACATCGGAAAAGCAGATCATGTTCGATGCGGAATTACTGCTGGGCAATTCTGTAAAGAATCTGAACAAGTGATCAATGGCAGAAAAATTAGTCGACATGACGAAAAAACGGCGAAAATTTCGATGAAATATGGGAATGTAGTTGACTATTAGAAGGAAAAATAAGATAATTAACAAGGCGAAACGTTTCATTCACAGCATTGAGTGGTGAAATGTAACAAAACAGCCCGGCAGTTGACCATACGGTCATAACTGCTGTTTACAGCTGAAAAATCAAGATAGCGGGAGGGAGAACATTGGAAAAACTTAAACAAAATCCAATCGTCAAGAAAATCGGACTGAACAGGATCATCCTGGTCGGCGTACTGATCCTGATGTACATCGTGTTCTGTATCGGAATCAAAGGATTTGCGGCTACGGGACTGGATCACATCCGCAATACGCTGAACTATGTATACTTCCTGGGATTCCTTTCTCTTGGAGTTACATTTGTCATTGCAACCGGAGGAATCGATTTCTCCATCGGACCGGTCATGTTCTGCTGTGCACTGATGGCAGGATACTGCCTCAATTCTTATAAATGGCCGCTGATCCCCTGTATGATCTTTGCAGTCGTGATCGGAACGCTTTTCGGCATTTTCAATGGATGGCTGGTTGCCTATATGTCGGTTCCGCCGTTCATCGTTTCCATGGCTTCGATGAATATCGCGAAAGGTATTGCTGCCGTATTTACAAAAGTACAGTCCCAGAGCTGGCCGCAGTCCAAAGACCCGGTCAATGGCTGGTTCCGTAATATCGTTTCCTACAAAGGATTTCCGACAGGTCTGGTAGTTTTCCTGATTGCCGCTGTTCTCTGTGGAATTCTTCTGTACAACACAAGACCGGGACGTTATATTCTCTGCCTTGGTTCCAATCGGGAGGCTGTTCGTCTGTCCGGTGTCAATACAAAGAAATATGAGATGCTTGCCTATGTTATGTGCGGTCTGCTGACCGGCATTGCTGCACTGTTCTTTGTTGCCGCATATACGACCGTACAGCCGGGTTACGGCGATCAGTACAACAACGAAGCAATTGCAGGCTGCGTTATGGGTGGTACATCCATGGTCGGCGGTCTTGCATCGATTCTTGGTACCGTTATCGGTGTTACCATTATTTCTCTTCTGCAGGAAGGTATCCTTGCCTTTGGTCTCGGAAAAGACTTCCAGCTGATCGTAACCGGTATTATCGTTATCGTCGCAGTTTATGCCGATGTATCTGCACGTCGCAGAAAGAACTGACGAAAGGAGAAGAGAATGGGCGAAGTTATTTTAACAATGAAGGGCATCGACAAATCCTTTCCGGGCGTACACGCACTTGACCATGTAGATCTTGAGGTCCGCAAAGGTGAGGTTCTTGCACTGATGGGTGAGAACGGTGCCGGAAAATCCACACTTATGAAAGTTCTGACCGGTATCTACAAGAAAGACTCCGGTACGATTACATACGAAGGCAAGGAAGTCGAATTCAAGAATACGAGAGAGGCACAGGAGAACGGTGTCGTTATCGTGCACCAGGAGCTGAATATGGTCGGTGATCTGACCGTTGCACAGAATATCTTCATCGGCCGTGAGCCGAAGAAGGGACTTGGAATCGATGACAGGAAAATGATCAAAGATTCCCAGGCACTGTTCGATCAGCTTCATATCGATATTGATCCGAAGCAGAAGATGAAAGAGCTGACTGTCGGTAAACAGCAGATGTGCGAGATTGCGAAGGCAATTTCCCACAAAGCAAAAGTTATCATCTTCGACGAGCCTTCCGCGGCTCTGACAGAGAAAGAAATCGAAGATCTCTTTGTTATCATTCGAGATCTTCGCGATAAACAGCTGGGTATCGTTTATATCTCCCATCGTATGGATGAAATCAAGGTGATCACAGACCGTGTTACGGTCATGCGGGACGGTACCTATGTCGGTACACTGATTACCAAAGACAGTACAAAAGAGGATATCATCAACATGATGGTAGGCCGTGTCATTTATGAAGATCCGAAGACACACAGTATGGTTCCGAAGGATGCTCCGGTCGTTCTTAAGGTAGAGAATCTGAATGCAGGACGCATGGTGCAGAATGTAAGCTTTGAACTTCGGAAAGGTGAGATCCTTGGCTTCTCCGGACTGATGGGTGCCGGCCGTACCGAGACGGCACGTGCCATTTTCGGTGCCGATCCCAAGACAGGCGGCAGAATCTCCATTATGGGAAAAGACGGACAGCTGCATGAGGTGCAGATCAGGACCCCGCAGGATGCGGTTAAAGCCGGTATCGGTTATCTGTCCGAGGACAGAAAACGTTACGGTATCATTGTTGAGAAGACCATTACGGAGAACTCGACACTGGCATGTCTGGAAAATTATATGAACGGACCGTTTATTAACAAGGCTGCCGAGAAAAAGATTGCCGAGAAATATGTCAAAGAACTGGCAACCAAGACACCGTCTGCAGATGAAATGGTCGTTAATCTGTCCGGTGGTAACCAGCAGAAGGTCGTTATCGCCAAATGGCTGGTAAAAGACTGTGATATCCTTATCTTCGATGAGCCGACCCGTGGTATCGATGTCGGTGCCAAAAACGAGATCTACAAGCTGATGAACAGACTTGCTTCAGAAGGCAAATCCATTATCATGATCTCCTCGGAAATGACAGAGATCCTTCGTATGAGCGACCGCATTGTCGTTATGTGCGAGGGTCAGAAGACCGGTGAGATCGGCATTGAGGAAGCTACACAGGAAGCAATCATGAATCTGGCTACACGGAATATCGATTAATAGGGGGACGGTCATGAATAAGAAGAAATCGATTTTTAATGATCAGAGAGTCATTGCCGCTCTTGTGGCGATCGCTCTGATAATTGTCTATATGATCTTCAGTAAGGAATTCCGCAAATACTCTTCCATTCTGAGTATGCTGGACTTCTCTTACTACACACTGCTGATGGCGTTTGGTGTTACATTTCCGCTGATCACGGCCGGTGTAGACCTGTCGATCGGTACAGGAATGGTTTGCTACGCACTGGTCGGCGGAACGCTGATCCGAAACAACAATGTGCCGGTTGCAGTGGCAATGCTCGTATGTATTCTTATGGGCTGTGCTGTCGGTCTGCTGAACGGTGTACTGGTTGGTGTCATGGGACTGGCTCCGTTCATTGCCACACTGTCAACCTGTATGATTACCCGCGGTATCGGTTCGATGTGCAATGCAACACCGTGGCCGACATTGAAACAGCCGGGCGGCTGGTTTCACAGCATCTTTAAACTGACCTTCGGACAGGGACGCGGAGCTACGAAATTCCCGATCGGCTTTATTCTGGTAATCATTATCATGTTTGTTATGGAATTTATTCTGTTCCATACGAAATTCGGACGCTATACACTGGCAATCGGTTCCAACAAGGAAGCAACCAGACTGTCCGGTATCAATGTGAAGTTTTATCATGTAATGGTATACGTGGTCTGCGGATTCTTTGCAGGACTTGCTGCAATTGCTTACGCAGCAGTCGTTCCGACCGTGCAGCCGGGTACCGGTGCCGGTCTGGAGCTGGATGCGATCGGCGGTGTATTCGTCGGCGGTGTGTATGCGACCGGCGGTTACGGATCGATCATTGGTTCCTTCATCGGTACTATGGTCATCGTATTGCTGAAAACGGGTCTGCCGTATATCGGTCTGCAGGCAAACTGGCAGCAGATCATTACCGGTGCGGTTCTGATTATTGCTGTATTGATCGATATCATGAAAAAGAAGAGAATTCAGTAATTCCTGTATCAAATGTCGAAAAAGAAAGGCACATTTTTGTAAATAATCTGAATCGTCAAAAGATACAAAAATAATTATCAAACTTAGTACAATATCACTACACATAATTTGTTCAAAGTTTGTTTACAATTTGTTCAAAAGATGCTATGATACACAATCATAATGAGTTTCCGGACGGAACGGCTGTCCGGTATCATAATAAAAATTTTTCTCAAGGAGGAAAGAAACATGAAGAAGAAATTGGTAGCGTCCTTAATTAGCGTAGCTATGGTAGCAACCCTGTTTGCAGGCTGTGGATCAACTCAGGAAGCAGCTCCGGCAGCAGAAGAGACAGCAACAAGTGCTGCAGCAGAAGAAGAGGCTCCGGTAGCAGAAGAAGCAGTTAAAGAAGATGCACCGGCAGCAGCTAGCACAAGCGAAGCTGCAGAAGAGGCTCCGGCAGAGGAAGCAGCAGCTCCGGCTGGCTTTGATGGTCTGAAGGCTAACGAGGCATACGATTTCCCGATTATCGTTAAATCCTTCCAGTCCACCTACTGGCAGGCAGCCCTGAAGGGTATGGACATGGCAGCTGACGAGCTTGGTGTTACATATACTGCACAGGGACCGAACTCCGAGTCCGATATCGCTGATCAGGTTAATATGCTGAACAGTGCAATCACAGCAGCACCGGTTGGTATCGGTCTTGCAGCCTGCGATACTACTTCCGTTCTTGAGTCTCTGCAGGATTGCGCAGACAAGGGAATCCCGGTTGTAGCATTCGATACCGGTGTTGCAGATGCTCCGGAAGGCTCCATCGTTTGTACAGTAGCTACCGATAACACCGCAGCAGGCGCTGAGGCAGCTGTTAATATGTATGCAGCTATCAAAGACGTTATCGCAGATGCAGAAGGTCAGGTTCGTATCGGTGAGATCAACCAGGATGCAACAGCTCTGAACATTCAGCAGCGTGGTCTTGGATTCGTTAACAAAATGATCGAGCAGCTGAAAGCTGACGGCAAAACCGTTGCAGTTGTAGGAAATGAGTTCTATGTAAATGCAGCAGAAGGCGCTGATGCAGCAGAAGCTGTTGCAGATGTTATCATTGAGGTTGCTGTTCCGGCACAGACTACTGTAGAGTATTGCTCCAATGAGGCACAGGTTATCCTTTCTAAACCGGATACCATCGCTATCTTCGGTTCCAACCAGACCGCAGCTGAGGGTGTTCTTGCAGCAGATGCTAACCTTTCCCTGCTTGGTTCCGATGCAGCAGCAGGCGATGTAATCGGTGTTGGTTTCGACGCTGGTTCCACAATCAAGGCAGCTGTAGAAGACGGCACATTCCTTGGTGCAGTTACACAGTCTCCGCTGATGATGGGATACTATGCACTGTATGCTCTGACAGCAGCAGCTAACGGAGATACTCTTGAAGATGTTCCGACCGCTGGTTACTGGTATGATGCAGCAAACATGAACGATGACAACATCGCTCCGAACCTGTATGACTAATCTTTAATCACAGCGATTAGAAGAATACATAGCATAAGCAAAAAAACGGACCGCTTCGGCGGTCCGTTTTTTTGTGCCGTATAGTAAAGTATGCTATAATAAATCAGCTCGATTTGAAAGAAATGGTGAGATGCATATGTCAAAAATTTTCTATATTATGGGGAAGAGTGCTACCGGCAAGGATCATATCTACAGAGCACTTCTGGAGAGTAAAGAGATTTCCGTGGAACCGCTGGTTCTGTATACTACCAGACCGATGCGCGAAGGAGAAGAAAACGGAAGAGAATACTGGTTTTCGAATGTTGAAGAACTGGAGAATCTGCGCAGAAGCGGCAGAATCATCGAGGAGAGAATGTACAGTACCGTGCACGGTCCCTGGTATTATTTTACGGCGGACAACGGACAGATCCGTCTGGAGGAAACGGATTATCTGGGAATCGGAACGCTGGAATCCTATTTGAAAATGCGGGAGTATTTCGGTACAGACAGAGTGGTTCCGATCTACGTGGATACCGAGGACGGGATCCGTCTGGAGCGTGCGCTGCAGAGAGAACGGAAGCAGAGTCAGCCGAAATATGCGGAGCTCTGCCGGCGTTTTCTTGCTGACTGCGAGGATTTTTCCGAGGAGAAGATCAAAGAAGCGGAAATCGAATATCGTTTTTTCAACAACGGAGAGCTTTCGGAATGTCAGGAGGAAATCCTTACATATATGAAACAATGTGTGTGCTGAAACAGATAATGCTTCCATTTGAACACTGCAGGTGAAGAAGCATAATAAAAGAAAAAGATTCTGTTTTAATCGTATTTGTGGTAAGATGTAATATACCGCATTTATCAGTAATTATTTTTATAGGACAAAAGGAGGGAGAGACATGCGAGTTCCTGAAGAAATGAAAGGTTTTTCCGGCATTATCGGACACCAGGATGTTGTTGCGCATATGCAGAATGCTATACGGACAGAAAAAGTTTCGCATGCCTATATCATCGGTGGAGAGACCGGATCCGGAAAGCGTCTGATTGCAAGTGTTTTTGCAATGGCACTGCAGTGCAGCGGCCAGGGAACCGATCCCTGCGGACATTGCCCGTCCTGCCTGAAAGCGGCAGCCGGCAGTCATCCGGATATTATCTATGTCAGTCATGCGAAGGCAAACAGCGTCGGCATTGATGAAATCCGTGAGCAGCTGGTGGATGATGTGGCGATCCGCCCCTATGAAAGTCCGTATAAGATCTATATTGTCAGCGATGCATCCAAAATGACGCCGCAGGCACAGAACGCAATACTGAAGACCATTGAGGAGCCGCCGGCATATGCGATCATCATGCTTCTTGCCGACAATCCGGAGGCGCTTCTTCCGACGATCCGGTCCCGCTGTGTAACGCTACGTTTGAAACCGGTCAGCGATGAGGAAATTAAGCAGTATCTGATGCAGCATATGCATGTGCCGGATTATCAGGCTGAAATCGATGCGGCGTTTGCACAGGGAAATGTGGGACGGGCAAAGAGAATTGCCGAATCCGCTGAATTTACCGAGATGGTAGAGAGTGCGATCTATCTTGTAAAACGTTCCAAAGAGATGGAAGTGTATGAGATGGTCGATGCGGTTCGGGAGATCCCGCAGGAGAAACAGAGTATTTACGATCTTCTGGATGTTTTTGTACTCTGGTTCCATGATGTGTTGCTGTTTAAAGCAACACGGGAAGTGGACAATCTGATCTTCAAGGATGAGATCAATGCGATTCGGGAACGGGCTTCGCTCAGTTCCTACGAAGGAATTCAAAATATTATGGCAGCAGTTCGTACCGCGGAGAATCGGCTTCGTGCAAATGTTAACTACGAACTGACGATGGAATTGATGTTCCTGACAATCAGGGAGAATTAAAAATGAAGGTAATTGGTGTAAGTTTTCGCAGCGGTGGAAAATTTTATTATTTTGATCCGCTGGATCTGGAAGTGAAGAAGGGCGATCATGTGATCGTAGAGACGTCCAGAGGGGTTGAGTGCGGACGAGTCGTTATCGCTCCCACCGAGATTGAAGAAAAAGAAATCGTGCAGCCGCTTCGTCAGGTGATCCGAAAGGCAACCGACGAGGATCTGGAGGCAGTTAAAGAGAATGAGAAAAAAGAAAAGGAAGCATACCATATTTGTAAGGCGAAGATTCGTGAGCATGAGCTGGATATGAAGCTGGTGGCAGCGGAATGTACCTTTGACGGCAAGAAAATGCTGTTTTACTTTACTGCGGACGGACGTGTGGATTTCCGTGATCTGGTTAAAGATCTGGCATGGGTATTCCGTACACGTATTGAGCTTCGCCAGATCGGAGTCCGTGATGAGACTAAAATGCTTGGTGGAATCGGTATCTGCGGCAGACCGCTTTGCTGTTCCACCTATCGGAGTGATTTTGCACCGGTTTCCATCAAGATGGCAAAAGAGCAGAATCTGTCTCTGAATCCGACCAAGATCTCCGGCGTCTGCGGACGGCTGATGTGCTGTCTGAAAAACGAGGAAGAAGCGTATGAATATCTGAACAAGAGTCTTCCGGGAATCGGGGATATTGTAGAAACACCGGACGGAAAGCAGGGAATCGTTCAGTCGGTGAATGTTATTCGTCAGAATGTGCGCATCCTGATCGAGGCCGGCGATGATAAGGAGATGGAGAATTATCCGGCATCGGAGCTTGTTCTCGTTTCCAAACGAAAGAAAGGCGGCGGACATCAGGCTGTTGTTCGTGAGATTCCGGCTTCGGGTGAGAAAGAGATCATTGCGATGCTGGAAGGAGATAAACAGGAAGGCAGCCGGCAGGAACGTCCAAGGCGGGAAAACCGGAATTCCGGCAGACGCAGTCAGGAGGGCCGGGCACAGGAGAACCGATTCGATAAAGAAAGCGGTGACAGAGAAAACCGGGGTGAGTCCCGCAGCAGCCGTGAGGGCACCGGAAACGGAGAACGCAGCAATTCCGAGCGTGGAAGATCCCGTGACAGAAATCGTGAAGGACGTCGGGAAAATAACAGGGATCACAGCGGAAAAGAGCGTGAAAACGGAAGAGAAAAGGATGCCGGAAGAGAACGTGAGAGCGGACGGGAAAGAGAGGCCGGCAGACGAAACCGCAGCGGCAAATCGGAAGGGGATGCATCTGCAAAGATAAAAAACAATTTTCATGAGCAGAATGCCGGACGTACCGAGCAGGTCAATTCGGATAACAATGCGGAAGGCAGAAACAATGAAAGCCCGGAGAAAAGACACAGACGCAGGCATCGCAGAAAACACAGCGGCGCACCAGCGGAACAGGGCGGGAATAAAGAAGAGTAAGGAGTAACAATGCCGATCGAACAAAAAGAGGGAGAAACACTGGATGATCTGCAGAATGGTTTTTATATTCTGCAGGGAGAAAAATGTTTTCGATATGGAATCGATGCGGTCCTTCTGTCGGCATATGCAAAAGTAAAACCGGGTGAACGGGCACTGGATATGGGAACCGGAACGGGAATCATACCGATCCTGCTGGCAGCCAAAACAAGGGGAGAATCCTTTACAGGGCTGGAAATACAGGAAAAAAGTGCGGATATGGCGAAGCGGAGTGTTGCGCTGAATCACCTGGAGGAAAAAATAACGATCGTACAGGGTGATATCAAAGAGGCTGCTTCTATTTTCGGAGCAGCCTCTTTTGACGTCGTTGTCAGCAATCCGCCCTATATGAGCGGTCGTGGACTGACCAACCAGGAAGAAGCGGTTGCCATTGCCAGGCATGAGCTGAAATGCAGCTTCCGGGATGTGGCAGAACAGGCAGCAGCTGTACTGAAGAGCCGCGGAAGATTCTATCTGATTCATCGGCCGGATCGCCTGGCTGAGCTGATCTGCACGCTGCATGAAGCGCATCTGGAGCCGAAACGTATGCAGCTGGTCTATCCATTTGCTGATAAAGCACCGACGATGGTTCTGATCGAAGCTCTGAAAGGCGGAAATCCGGGCATACGGGTAGAGAAACCGCTGATCGTATATGAGAGACCAGGGGTCTATTCCGAAGATGTGCGGATCATGTACGGAGACGGAAGATGACGAGAGCGTACAACGATAAAGAAGCATAAAGTGAAATGTTGTGGACATATATTTGGACTGCGAGGGTAATTTATGGCTGGAAAACTGACCTTATGTGCAACGCCGATCGGAAATCTGGAGGATATCTCCTATCGTGTACTGCGGGCACTGCAGGAAGCGGATCTGATTGCAGCGGAGGATACAAGAAACAGTATTAAACTGCTGAACCATTTCGATATTCATACACCTATGACATCCTATCATGAGAACAACCGTTTTGATAAAGGGCGGGATCTGGTGGCAAAAATGCTGGAGGGCACCAATATTGCACTGATCACCGATGCCGGAACACCGGGTATATCGGATCCGGGTGAAGTGATCGTACAGATGGCGGTAGAAGCCGGAATCGAAGTGACTTCTCTGCCGGGACCGGCGGCATTGATCACGGCACTTACGCTTTCAGGTCTGTCGACGAGAAGATTCTGCTTTGAGGCATTTCTTCCGCCGGAAAAGAAGGAACGCGCACAGATCCTGCAGGAACTGACAACGGAATCCCGTACGATCATTATCTATGAGGCACCCCATCGTCTGAAAAAAACACTGGCAGAGCTGGAAAAGACACTGGGAGGATCCAGCAGGATCTCTCTCTGCAGAGAACTGACCAAGAAGCACGAAGAGGTTTTTCGTACGACGATCCGGGAAGCCATGGATTTTTATGAGCAGGAAGATCCCAGAGGGGAATACGTGCTGGTGATCGAAGGCAGAAGTCTGAAGGATCTGCGGGAGGAAAAAGCACAGTCCTGGCTGGAAATGTCGATCGAAGAACACATGGAGATCTATACCGGACAGGGAATGGACAGGAAAGAAGCCATGAAGCGGGTAGCGAAGGATCGGGGCTGCGGAAAGCGTGAGATCTACGCAGCTTTGAACAGGGATTGAGAACGTTGCAATTGCAGGTAAGGATTGCTATAATATTGTAATCACAATTGGACAGGTATGCCTTTTCAGGAATACTCACGAATTCGCCCCTGTATCAGGTGGATCCCGCAAAGGGATTCAGACGGCGAAGAGGAAAGGAGATGTCTTATGAATATTACGATCAGTGGAAAAAACATCGATATCACACCGGGACTTAGAAGTGCGGTTATTGAGAAACTTAGCAGACTGGAACGCTATTTTACTCCGGATACCGAAGTGATCGTTACGATGAGCGTGGAAAAGGAACGGCAGAAGGTCGAAGTTACCATTCCGGTAAAAGGAAAAATCATTCGTTCCGAGCAGGTCAGCAATGATATGTACATCTCCATCGATCTGGTGGAAGAGGTAATTGAGCGTCAGCTTCGTAAATACAAGGATAAGATCATCGGCAAGAAACAGAGTGCCGATAATTTCCAGAAGGATTATATCGACAATGAGTATCTTGAGAGTGAAGATATTCGTATCGTTCGTTCCAAGAAGTTTGAGATCAAGCCGATGTATGCAGAGGATGCCTGTGTACAGATGGAACTTCTCGGCCATAATTTCTTCGTGTTTATGAATGCAGAGACGGATGAAGTCAATGTGGTTTATAAGAGAAAAGGCAACACCTACGGTCTGATCGAACCGGAAAAATAAGCGGCACATTTGTGCCGGTCATAAGGAGACATATAGACAATGAAACTTTCAGAGAAATTATTCGGTACACACAGCGAGCGTGAGCTGAAGCGCATCAAACCGCTGGTAGATAAAATCGAAGCTCTCCGTCCTGCCATGCAGGGTCTGTCGGATGACGAATTAAAGGCAAAAACGACAGAGTTCAAAGAGCGGTTATCAAACGGCGAGACGCTGGACGATCTGCTCCCGGAGGCCTTTGCAGCTGTTCGAGAAGCAGCAAAGCGAGTACTGGGAATGGAACCGTATCGTGTACAGATCATCGGTGGCATCATCCTGCATCAGGGACGTATCTCTGAGATGAGAACCGGTGAAGGTAAGACTCTGGTATCTACTATGCCGGCATATCTGAATGCACTTACCGGACGCGGCGTACATATCATTACCGTCAACGACTATCTGGCAAGCCGAGATGCAGAGTGGATGGGCAAGGTTCATGAATTCATGGGTCTGACTGTCGGCTGCGTTTTGAATACCATGAAAAATGACGAACGCCGCAAAATGTATAACTGCGATATTACCTATGTAACCAACAACGAGGACGGTTTCGACTATCTTCGTGACAACATGGTTATTTACAAAGAACAGCTGGTACAGCGCGGACTGGTTTATGCCATCATCGATGAGGTCGACTCGGTTCTGATAGATGAGGCACGTACACCTCTGATCATTTCCGGTCAGAGCGGAAAATCCACCAAGCTGTACGAGACCTGTGATATTCTTGCCACCCAGCTGCAGAAGGGTGAAGCTTCCGGAGAAGTGACCAAGATGACAGCTATCATGGGTGAGGAGATCACCGAGACCGGAGACTTTATCGTAAATGAGAAGGACAAGCTGGTTACACTGACCGAGCAGGGTGTGAAGAAGGTCGAGCAGTTCTTCCATCTGGAGAACCTGTCTGATCCGGAGAACCTGGAGATCCAGCACAACGTGATCCTGGCTCTGCGTGCACACAATCTGATGTTCAAGGATCAGGATTACATCGTGAAGGATGACCAGATCTGCATCGTTGATGAGTTTACCGGACGTGTGCTTCCGGGAAGAAGATACTCTGACGGTCTGCATCAGGCCATCGAGGCAAAAGAACATGTAAAAGTAAAACGGGAGAGCAAGACGCTTGCGACCATTACCTTCCAGAACTTCTTCAACAAATACGAGAAGAAAGCCGGTATGACCGGTACTGCTCTGACCGAGGAGCAGGAGTTCCGTGATATCTACGGCATGGACGTTATCGAGATTCCGACCAACCGTCCGATCGCCCGTGTGGATCATGACGATTCCGTATTTGTTACACAGAAGGAAAAATACAAAGCCGTTATTAAAGAGGTCGTTGCCTCTCATGAGAAAAAACAGCCGGTACTGGTTGGTACCGTCAATATCGATACTTCCGAACTTCTGAGCAAAATGCTGAAGAGAGAAGGAATTCCGCATCAGGTACTGAATGCAAAATTCCATGAGCAGGAGGCGGAGATCATTTCCCATGCCGGCGAGACCGGTGCGGTTACCATCGCAACAAACATGGCAGGCCGAGGAACCGATATCAAGCTGGATGATGAGGCAAAGGCTGCCGGCGGACTGAAGGTCATCGGTACCGAGCGCCATGAATCCCGTCGAATCGACAATCAGCTGCGCGGTCGTTCCGGACGTCAGGGTGACCCGGGTGAAAGCCGTTTCTATATTTCTCTGGAAGACGATCTGATGCGTCTGTTCGGTTCCGAGAAGCTGATGGGTGTATTCAAATCGCTCGGTGTTGCCGAGGGTGAGGAGATCCACCACAAGATGCTTTCTTCTTCCATCGAGAAGGCACAGAGAAAGATCGAGAGCAATAACTACGGAATCCGTAAGAACCTTCTGGACTACGACGGTGTTAATAATGAGCAGAGAGAGCTTATTTACAAGGAGCGCCGTCAGGTTCTGGATGGTGAGAACATGCGTGATTCCATCATGAAGATGATCTACGATACCGTGGATGCAACCGTTGACCGGGCAATCGGTGAAAACGGAGATTCCGATGAGTGGGATCTGGGCGAGCTGAACAGTCTGCTTCTTCCGACGATCCCGATCAAGCCGATCACGGAAGAGGAGATCCGCAAATATACCAGAGATGAGCTGAAGCAGCATATCAAAAAAGAGGCTGTTGCACTCTATACAGATAAGGAAGCCCTGTTCCCGTCCGAGGAGCAGATCCGTGAACTGGAGCGTGTCATTCTGCTCCGTGTGATCGATGAGAAGTGGATGAACCATATCGATGATATGGAGCAGCTGCGTCAGGGTATCGGTCTGCAGGCATACGGTCAGAGAGATCCGAAGGTAGAATACAAGATGATCGCCTATGATCTCTTCAACGAAATGACACAGTCCATTCAGGCAAACACGATCCGTCTGCTGTACAATGTGCGCATTGAGCAGAAGATCGAGCGTGAGCAGGTGGCTGAGGTTACGGGAACCAACCGTGACGATTCCGCAGCCAAGAAGCCGGTTGCACGCAAAGAGAAGAAGATCTATCCGAATGATCCCTGTCCCTGCGGCAGCGGTCTGAAATACAAACAGTGCCACGGACGCAAGCCGGGCGCAAATTGAAAGATCAGAGCTGTATCCGTACAGTGAGATCGAGAAGGATAGCCGCAGATGTCCCGCAAAACGGGCCTGCAGGTACTTGATCCGCATTCATGACAGCCGGGAAAACCTGTTTTTCCCGGTACTGTTTTGAATATATAAAAATTTCATCAAAAGAAAGAAGGTGAGCTAGTGGTAGTAGAACTTGAAAACATGAAACAGGAAATCCGTACATACGATCAGCCATTAGTGGAAGTGAGGGATTCACTTTGACCTCGCTAATAAAGAGCAGAGGATCGAAGAATTAGAAAGAAAAATGGAGGAACCGAACTTCTGGGATAATCCGGAGGAGGCACAGAAACAGACCAAAGAGCTGGGTGCACTGAAGGATGACAGAGATACCTATCAGAAGCTGGTTACGATCAAGGAAGATATTGAGACCATGATCGAAATGGGCGAAGAAGAGGACGATGAGTCGGTTGTTCCGGATGTCCGCGAGATGCTGGATGATTTTAAGCAGACGCTTGAAAACGTTCGGATCCGCACACTTCTGTCGGAAGAATACGATAACTGCAATGCAATCATCAAACTGAACTCCGGTGCCGGCGGTACCGAGGCGATGGACTGGTGCGGCATGCTGTATCGTATGTATACACGCTGGGCGGAAAGAAAGAACTTCAAGATCGAAGAGCTGGATTTCCAGGAAGGCGATGAGGCCGGTGTAAAATCGGTCATGTTCCAGGTCAACGGTGAAAATGCATATGGACTGCTGAAATCAGAGGCGGGCGTACATCGTCTGGTTCGTATTTCTCCGTTCAATGCACAGGCAAAGAGACAGACATCCTTTGTTTCCTGCGACGTTATGCCGGAGATCAATCAGGATATCGATATTGAGGTAAGGGATGAGGATATCCGTGTGGATACCTATCGTTCCAGCGGTGCCGGTGGTCAGCATATCAACAAGACCTCCTCGGCGATCCGTATTACCCATAACCCGACCGGTATCGTTGTAACCTGTCAGAATGAGCGTTCCCAGCATATGAACAAGGAAAAGGCCATGCAGGTACTGAAGGCCAAGCTGTTTATGCTGGAAAAAGAGAAGCAGGCAGAGAAGGAAGCAGGTATCCGCGGCGAGGTTACGGATATCGCCTGGGGTCATCAGATCCGTTCCTATGTCCTGCAGCCGTATCAGATGGTTAAGGATCTGCGTACCGGTGAGGAACGTGCCCAGACAGGAAACGTCCTGGACGGAGATATTGATTCCTTTATCAATTCCTATCTGAAGTGGCAGGCACTGAAGAAGAAGGAGCAGAATTAAGGAAGATATTTGCGAAACACGAAGATGTTTTTGTGTGCGCCGCGGACATTGCACAATGCCATCGCAGGCACGTTTCCACTGCCTTCGTCGCAGTCGGATAACCGACGGCGACGAGCCGCTGGCAGATCGCAGAGTTCGGCAATTGAAGGTTGCTTCGCAACCGCCGAACTCGCGTGCGAATCCTCTGCGAGATTCGCAAAATAATGGCAGCGGTACTAAGCTCTTGCTTCGCCTGGGCTCGCAATCGCTAAGTGCCGGCGGCCTCAGAGCACCTGCTCAGGGCATTTGTACAATATCCGCAGCGAATGTTAAGGTATAGAAGTGTTTCGTAAACATTTGTAAAAGAAAAAAGAAGTGAGGAAATAGAAATGGTTCATGTAGCCGTACTTGGTTATGGAACGGTTGGTTCCGGTGTCGTTGAGGTTATCGAAACGAACCATGCCAGCATTAATAAAAAAGCAGGAAATGAGATCGAGATCAAATATGTTCTGGACCTTCGTGATTTTCCGGGAGATCCGGTAGAGAAGGTTCTGGTTCATGATTTTGATGTCATTTTGAATGATCCGGAAGTTGATATCGTGGTAGAGACCATGGGTGGACTGCATCCGGCCTATGAGTTTACAAAAGCTGCACTGCTTGCAGGCAAGTGTGTGTGCAGCTCCAACAAGGAGCTGGTTGCCCAGTACGGTACGGAGCTTATGCAGATCGCAGCGGAGAAGGATATCAACTATCTCTTCGAGGCAAGCTGCGGAGGCGGTATTCCGATCATCCGTCCGCTGAATTCTTCTCTGACGGCAGATGAGATCGATGAGTTGGCGGGAATTCTGAACGGAACAACGAACTATATCCTGACCAAGATGACACAGGATGGTTCCGAGTTTGAGGATGCTCTGCATGAGGCACAGAACAACGGATACGCAGAGCGTAATCCGGAAGCGGATATCGAGGGCTATGATGCCTGCCGCAAGATCGCGATTCTTTCTTCTCTGGCTTATGGCCGTCACATCGATTACAAAGAGGTGTATACAGAAGGAATTACCAGGATCACAGCGACCGATATCAAATACGCGGAAGCAATCGGAACACGTATCAAACTGCTGGCAAGCAGCTGGAAGGTTCCGAACATGGAGGACGGCTTCTATGCTATGGTTTGTCCGGCCATGATCCGCGATACCAATCCGCTTTACAGCGTAAATGATGTATTCAATGCGATCTTTATTCACGGCAATGTACTTGGCGATGCCATGTTCTACGGACGCGGCGCCGGAAAGCTTCCGACTGCCAGTGCGGTCGTTGCCGATGTCGTGGATTGTGCAAAGCATCTGCACAGAAATATTCTGCTGAACTGGAGCACACATACACTGAATCTGCTGAACATTGAGGAGGCGGAGAACCGTTTCTTTGTTCGTGTGAAGGGCAGTGTATCCGAGCGCTTTGAAGAGGTTACTTCCGTATTCGGAAGCATTCAGCCGATTCAGGTACCGGGTGTCAGCGGTGAATTTGCTTTCATCACTGACAAAATGAAGGAAAAAGTTTTTGCTGAGAAGGCAGAGCAGATTTCCGGCGGAATTATTTCCAGAATTCGTGCGTATTTCTAAATAGAGGATATATACGCGATCCCTGCAGGAGGATTCGTGTACAAGAGAATAGGATGCACCCCCTCGATCCTGAGGGGGTGCATTCATACAGGTACTGTGCCGCGGCATGGCAGAAATGATGCGTATGCAAGTGCAAAGTACTTTATACAATAGAATTCCGGCTCATTTGCCGGGAAATGAGGTGACAAAATGAACAAACACAGCGGTGAAAATTTTTACATGACCACAGCGATTGCCTATGCATCCGGCAAGCCGCACATCGGTAATACCTATGAGATCGTACTGGCTGACAGTATTGCCCGTTTCCGCAGAATGCAGGGCTACAATGTACGTTTCCAGACAGGTACCGATGAGCATGGTCAGAAGATCGAGATCAAGGCACAGGAGAAGGGGGTTACACCGAAACAGTATGTTGACGAGGTAGCCGTTGAGATCAAGAGAATCTGGGATCTCATGAATACCTCCTATGACAAATTCATCCGTACCACCGATGCCGATCATGAGGCACAGGTACAGAAGATCTTCAAGATGCTCTATGAAAAAGGAGATATCTATAAGGATAAATATGAGGGATGGTACTGTACCCCCTGTGAATCCTTCTGGACAGAGTCTCAGCTTGTGGACGGAAAATGCCCGGACTGCGGACGTGATGTAACAAAGGCAAGCGAGGAAGCATATTTCTTCAGAATGAGCAAATATGCACAGCAGCTGATCGATCATATCAATACACATCCGGAATTTATTCAGCCGGTATCCCGTAAGAATGAGATGATGAACAACTTCCTGCTGCCGGGTCTGCAGGATCTCTGTGTTTCCCGTACCTCTTTTACATGGGGAATTCCGGTAGATTTTGATCCGCGTCACGTTGTTTATGTATGGCTGGATGCGCTGACAAACTATACCACCGGTCTGGGATACAACTGCGGCGGTGAGAGCAGCGAGATGTACAAACAGTTCTGGCCGGCAGATCTGCATCTGATCGGTAAGGATATTATCCGTTTCCATACCATTTACTGGCCGATCTTCCTGATGGCACTGGGCGAGCCGCTTCCGAAACAGGTATTCGGACATCCGTGGCTGATCCAGGCAGACGGAAAAATGAGCAAATCCAAGGGTAATGTGATCTATGCCGATGATCTGGTAGAGATGTTCGGTGTAGATGCGGTTCGTTATTTTGTTCTTCATGAGATGCCGTTTGAGAATGATGGTGTTATCAGCTGGGAGCTGATGGTAGAGAGAATGAATTCCGATCTGGCAAACACACTCGGAAACCTGGTCAACCGTACGATCTCCATGAGCAACAAATACTTTGAAGGCGTAGTGGCAGACAAGGGCGCTTATGAAGAGGTGGATGCCGATCTGAAAGCCGTTGTTACCGGAACAGCACAGAAAGTAGAAGATAAGATGAAGGATCTGCATGTGGCAGATGCCATTACCGAGATCTTCACTCTGTTCAAACGCTGCAACAAATACATTGACGAGACAACACCGTGGGTACTGGCTAAGGATGAGGCAAAGCAGGATCGTCTGTCTACCGTACTTTACAATCTGGTCGAGAGTATTGCCATCGGTGCTTCCCTTCTGAAGCCGTTTATGCCGGAGACGACCGATCGTATTCTTGCACAGCTGAATGCCAAAGAGCGCGGCTATGAAGAGGTTGATACCTTCGGTCTGTATGAGAGCGGCAGCAAGGTTACCGAGAAACCGGAGATCCTGTTCGCAAGACTGGATATGAAAGAGGTTCTGGAGAAGGTAGAAGCAAAACGTGCAGCTGCCATGGCAGAAGCCGGCGTACAGGAGGAGGCTCCTGCAGAAGAGGAAGATGCCATCCATGTGGAGCTGAAGGATGAGATCGGCATTGAGGACTTCGGAAAAATGCAGTTTGCAGTCGGTGAGATCGTGGACTGTCAGGAAGCTCCGAAATCCAAGAAGCTTCTCGTATCCCAGGTAAAGATCGGGGATCAGACACGCCAGATCGTTTCCGGTATTAAGAAATGGTATAAACCGGCGGAGATGATCGGTAAGAAGGTTATGGTGCTGATCAACCTGAAGCCGGCAAAACTGGCAGGCATTCTTTCCGAGGGAATGATCCTTTGTGCGGAAGATGCAGAAGGAAATGTATGCCTGATGACTCCGGAAAAGGATATGCCGTCCGGATCCGAGATCGGTTAATGCACAGAAATAGTACAGATCTTTTAACGCGATTCCGAAAATACAGGATGGAAGATGCCGGTTTCGGGATCGGGAGTGTTTGGGAGACAACAAAATGATATTTGATACGCATGCGCACTATGATGCCGATGCGTTTCAGGAGGACAGGGAGGAGTTGATTGCCTCCCTGTCTTCATGTAACGTGAAAAGAGTAACAAATGTATCGGCAGAGTGGAAAAGTCTGGAAGCGACAAAGGCTTTGACGGAGAAATACGATTTTATATATGGAGCTTACGGCATTCATCCGGACGATGTGGGTGTCCTGGATGCGCAGAAGCTGGAGGAACTGAAGAACTATCTGCAGCTGCCGAAGGCAGTGGCGGTCGGTGAGATCGGACTGGATTACTACTGGAATAAAGAGGAAAAAGAGAAGCAGATCTACTGGTTTGAGCAGCAGATGCTTCTGGCCAAGGAAGTAGACAAACCGGTCATCATTCACAGCCGGGATGCGGCAGAGGATACGATGAAGGCGGTAAAAAAGATCGATCCGGGAACCGTAGGCGGTGTGGTCCACTGCTATGCCTATTCCAGAGAAATGGCAAGGGAATATGTGGATATGGGACTGTTTATCGGTGTAGGCGGTGTGGTTACGTTTAAAAACGGCCGTCGTCTGAAGGAAACGGTGGCATCCCTTCCATTGTCGGCATTTGTGCTGGAAACCGACTGTCCGTATCTGGCACCGGAACCAAACCGCGGAAAAAGAAATTCCTCTCTGAATCTTCCTTATGTGGTACGAATGATCGCCGAGCTGAAGGGAGTAACTGTCGAAGAAGTAGAAGAGGCTACATGGGAAAATGCCTGCCGTCTGTATCGACTGGATCAGTAAAGTGATGGAGGGTTCTGAGCTGTTTTTTTCTATACAAAGGTATGTATACAGCGGAATCAAGGATGATACGGATGTGATTTTGAAGCAAAAATGGGCAGATTGAAAGAATCTGTTGCATGTGAAAAAGCGAAGAAAAACCGACGGTTTGTATTTTGAAAGAAAAGACAGAAAGCCGCATGATATGTTTTGCTAAACACCTGCGGAATGTGGTATGATGAGAAAAATGACCATTCGTATTGGTTCGAAAATTTGAGTCTTTTCAAGCAGACTGAATGAATACAAAGGAGGCTTTTCATGGCAAGAAAAACCAAAAAAGTAGAGGGCGTAATCGAAGAAGCAGAAGTAAAAGCCGGTAAAGCGGTTAAAGCAGCTCCAAGCACAGTAAAGAAAGCAACCGATAAAGCGGCTGCCGGTGTGAAGAGAACAGCAAAGGCTGCATCCGACACCGTGAAAAAAGCTGCACAGATGGCTGCTGACAGCGCACCGAAGAAGGTAGTACCGAAGGAAAACGAGCCGGAGGTAGAAACTGTAAAGCAGAATCCGCATATTTTTACCGATCTGGATCAGTATCTGTTCGGTCATGCGACCCATTATGAGCTGTACAAAAAGCTGGGTGCACATATTGATAAAGTGGACGGCAAGAACGGCGTATGGTTCTCCGTATGGGCTCCGAATGCGGTTGCTGTTTATGTGATCGGTGAATTCAACGGCTGGAACGAGGATGCAAATCCGATGCAGAAGCTCAATGAGATCGGTGTCTATGAGACATTCATCGAGGGTGCTGCGGTAGGTGATCTGTACAAATACCTGATCATTGCACGTGACGGAAGCAAGCTGTACAAAGCCGATCCGTATGCAAACTGGGCTGAGAAACGTCCGGGAAATGCATCCAGAATCGCAGATATCTCCTATAAATGGGCAGATGGAACCTGGATGAGAAACCGTAAGAATTTTGTTCCGGTAGATTCCGCTGTTTCTATCTATGAGTGTCATCTCGGCTCCTGGATGAAGCATCCGTATTCCGACGAGAATCCGGAAGGCTTCTACAATTATCGTGAATTTGCGAAAGCTATTGTCGACTATGTAAAGGATATGGGATACACCCATGTAGAGCTGATCGGTGTTGCGGAGCATCCGCTGGATCAGTCCTGGGGATATCAGGTAACCGGTTATTATGCACCGACCTCCCGTTACGGAAGTCCGCAGGATTTCAAATACCTGATCGATTATCTGCATAAGAATAAGATCGGTATCATCCTTGACTGGGTACCGGCACACTTCCCGAAAGATGCACAGGGTCTGGCAAACTTTGACGGTGATGCACTCTATGAGCATTCAGATCCCAGACAGGGTGAGCATCAGGAGTGGGGAACCAAGATCTTCAATTACGGACGTCCGGAAGTTAAGAACTTCCTGATCGCCAATGCATTGTACTGGATCGAGGAGTTCCATATCGACGGTCTGCGTGTCGATGCGGTTGCATCCATGCTGTACCTGAACTATGCAAGAAAAGATGGCGAATGGATCCCGAACAAATTCGGCGGCAACCAGAACCTGGAAGCAATCGAGTTCTTCAAACATCTGAACTCCCTGATTCTCGGAAGAAATCCGGGAACCATGATGATCGCCGAGGAGTCCACCGCATGGCCGAAGATCACCGGTGATGTGGAAGAAGATGGACTTGGATTTACCTTCAAGTGGAACATGGGCTGGATGCATGACTTCCTTGAGTACATGAAACTGGATCCGTATTTCCGTAAATTCAATCACAACAAGATGACCTTTGCAATGACCTACGCATACAGTGAGAATTATATTCTGGTGCTTTCTCATGATGAGGTCGTACATCTGAAATGTTCCATGCTCAGCAAGATGCCGGGACTGGAGGATGATAAATTCGAGAACCTGAAGGCAGGCTACAGCTTCATGATGGGTCATCCGGGCAAGAAGCTGCTGTTCATGGGTCAGGATATCGGACAGTATCGTGAGTGGAGCGAGGAGAGAGAAATCGACTGGTTCCTGCTGGAAGATAAGAGAAATGCAAATCTGCAGGCTTACGTTCGCGATCTGCAGAAACTGTATCGCAAGGAAAAAGCACTGTATGCAAATGACCGCGGCTATGACGGCTTCCAGTGGGTCAATGCCAACGATGCAGACCGCAGTATCTTCAGCTTTATCCGCTGGTCACCGACAGGAAAAGGAAACCTGCTCTTTGTAGTAAACTTCACACCGATCGAGAGAAGCGATTACATGGTAGGTGCACCGAAGAGCGGCAACTACAAGCTGCTTCTGGACAGCCGCAGTGAGAAATACGGCGGAAACCATGTGGCAAAAGAGACCTACAAGGCTTATGCAGGCGAGTGCGACGGTCAGCCGTTCCATATCGACTATGAGCTTCCGGCTTACGGCGTAGCGGTATTCCGTTTTAACTAAGAAAAGCAAAGGGTGCAGCGGGAGTCGTTTATGGGAACGCTGTATGAAAATGAAAAGGAGAAATTCAGTAAACAGAATTTCCCATGAAAACAGGCGGTGAACGAACCGTTCCTTAAAAACAGAAGGAGCAGCAATTCGGATTTTCGAATTGCTGCTCCTTCTGCTTTGCGTGTTATGGAATACGATAGGTTTATGGTCATCTTCGAAGCGGGACAGCACCCGTTCCATAGGACATCTTCGAAGTGAGGCGGATCGCTGTCCCGCCTGCAGACGATAGGGATGCTCCAATCGGTTTTACTTATATAAAAACTGTCCGTATGAGAAACAGAAGCAGCAAATGGCAGGGATAAAACAGATAGAAGAACCATTTGAGATCTCTTCTGCCGCGTTTCCCGGTATAAAAGCAGATCGGTATCACTGCCAGAAAGGCACAGGGAAGCGTAAAATACGGAAGATTCAGACCAAAGCATCCCCATACTTCTGCCATGTACAAGGGAAAGATAAAACAGGTACGTACGATATATATGGCTGCAATACATAGGATTCCGGAGTATCCATAGTCAAAGTGCAGAAACTCGGCAGCGGCAGCGAAGGCACCGATCGATACCGCGGACAGGAGCAGGCGGGGCAGAGGACTGTTCGTCCGGACATGCTCCCGGATGAGCTGAAGCAGCTGCAGCAGAAGCAGACCGCAGGTCAGAGTAAACAGTGTGTTCTGATAACCGGTATAAAAAGGCTCATGAAAAAAGACCAGATCAAAAGGAACTTCGGAAATAAGTGCCGCAAGGATGAGCCGCAGAAGATATTTGCGAAGATTCCGGGTATGAAGGAAGCCTTCCACAAGGGTAAAACAGAAAAGCGGAAAGGCAAGACGTCCGATCACCCAACGGAGAAGCAGCTCCGGAAAATTGCCGATGGAAAAGGCTGCGGCAAAATGATCGATGAACATGGAAATGCAGGCGATGATCTTTATCGCATTTTCGTTTAAACGGATCTTTGGCATAAGGATACCTTTCTTTCGAATACTCATAATCTGGTTCTATGTAAAGATTACATTTGACCATGTGTTTCAGTCTGGAGAATAGGGATTATTTGATTTACGTGATGTCATAAAATGATGACCACTAAGCATTGTAACTGCATTATGCATTTTTTATTGAAAAAAAACAAGAAAGAGACTTGAAAAATATACTTATACAATATATAATGCAAAATATAATATATCTAACAAAACAAATGCTGCAAGTTAGTTTTATCTGAGGAGCAAAAGAGAAATTCTCGCTTCTATTGCAGCGATATTCTAACCGGCCCTGTGCCGTTCCTGCCGGAGTCCCGGCATTATTTCCTGATATGAATGTACAAGTGAATATGATGATCCTGCTCTGTGCAGGTGCTGTCTGGTCCGATCTGCGATGGCAGAAGATCGAAAACGGGTATCTGGCGGTCTTTCTGTTATTGGGAATTCCGACCAGACTGCTGTTTGTCGGTGCAGATCACGGAGCTGCAGTCTCTGCCGGTGGTGTAAAAGGTGCCTTTCTGCCGGTTCAGTTATCGGATGCGATGACGGGACTGCTGCTTCCAATCCTGCTGCTGGGATTGTTCTGGCTCCTTCGCATGATCGGTGCCGGAGATGTGAAGCTTTTATCCGTACTGGGCTGGTATATGGGGAAGGAGATCCTTGTCTGTCTGTGGTGGACATTGCTTCTCGCAGCGATGCTTTCGATTCTGATCCTTACAGATGAAGGGATAACTGCCGAGCGCTGGCGGTATCTGAAGCAATATGCCGGTGACTGCCTGAAGAGCGGGAAACGGATCCCGTACCGGCAGCCGGGATTTCACCGGGAGAGCCTGCATATGGCGGTTCCCGTATTTCTGAGTGTGCTGCTGTATGCGGCCGGTGTGTATGGAAAGTGAAGTGAAGGAGGCCGACCCGGCAGAAGACGCTGACAGATGCATTTCGCATCGGCCGGCAAGAAAGGAAGGTGAATCCGATGCCCAAAATATTATCTGTCTGTGATGTGGAAAATGAATATGCGGAAAAACTCATGGCTTATCTCAGCGAAAGCCGCAGTCTTCCCTTCCAGGTGCAGGTGTTTACCTCCGTGGATGCTCTGCTGGCATTTGCGGAGAAAAAGCCGATCGAGGTTCTGCTGATCTCTGAACGAGCCTATTGTGAGGCTGTGGAGCAGGTTAATGCTGCTTCTGTCATACTGCTGACGGAAAACGGAGAACTGAAAAACAAAGTCAGCTATCCGAAGGTCTATAAATACCAGTCCTCCGGCCGTGTTGTCAGGGAGGTGATCGACTGCTACAGTGCCGAACGCATGCTGACCGGAACCGAGGTATATACAGGGAAGAAGAGGGAACGGATCGGTGTTTCGGGCATTTCGGATCCCTGGATGAAAACGATTGGAGCTTTGACGGCGGCAAGGATCCTTGCCGAGAGAAAATCGGTCCTCTATATCAATCTGGAACGGTTTTCCGGAGTTGTTCCCTTGCTGTTCGAGAATACCGGGGAAGAGGAACAAAAGGGACTCAGTGATCTGCTGTATATATATCGGCAGAAGCGGGAAGGAACGGCATTTCAGCTGACCGGCTGCGTGCGGAAATGGAACAACGTGGATCTGCTTTTTCCGGTAAATGATCCGGATGATCTGGAGGTTATGACTGTATCGGAATGGCCGGGATTTGTGGAAGAACTGCAGAAGAGCAGCCGATATGACTGTATCCTTCTGGAATTTGACAGTGATCTTCGGGGCTTCGAAGAACTGATCGAGACATGTTCACGGTTTATCATGACAGAGAAGGAAGATCCGATCAGCCGTACACAGGCGGAAAATCGTCTGCGGTATGCGGGGATTGCAGAGGAGAAGGTGCAGATAATCAGTGTTCCCTATGAAACAGGAAAAGCGATCGGTCCGTATTATCTGGAAGCACAGATGCAGGGAAAGGCTGGCGAGACTATGCGGACACTGCTGAAGGAGACAGAACGTGCGGAATAAGAAGACAGAAAAGTCCCGGGAAGATCCGACGGTTCGCAGAGAACTGCGGGAGATTCTGCTGGAACAGCTGGAGGAATACGGAGAGATTACCGATGAGGAGGTTCGTGAGCGGATCGATTCGATCCTTCTGGAAGGAAAATACGCCCGGCAGCTGACCCTTCGTGAAAAGGAACAGCTGGGAAGGGAATTGTTTTATTCGGTTCGCAGGCTGGATATTCTGCAGGAGCTTCTGGATGATGCAGAGGTGACCGAGATCATGGTGAACGGATATCGGCATATCTATTATGAAAAAGCAGGGCAGATCCACCGATGGAACGGCGGGTTTTCTTCCGAAGAACGACTGGAGGATGTGGTCCAGTTGATCTGCGGGCAGTGCAATCGAATCGTGAATGAACAGAGGCCGATCGCCGATGCCCGCCTGGCGGACGGATCCCGGGTAAATGTTGTCCTTCGTCCGGTAGCTCTGGAGGGGCCGATTCTGACGATCCGCCGTTTTCCGGAAGTGCCGATCACGATGGAAGATCTTATTCAGAAGGAAAGTCTGACGGAGGAAGCGGCAGACTTTCTGGGGGACCTTGTTGAGAGCCGTCATTCGATTCTGGTAGGCGGCGGAACTTCAACGGGAAAGACTACTTTTCTGAATGCCCTTTCCGGCTGTATTCCTTCCGATGAACGACTGATCACCATTGAGGATACGGCGGAGCTGCAGATCCAGGGAGTGGATAATCTGGTGCGTATGGAAACGAGAAATGCAAATCTGGAGGGAACAAAGGAAATCACGATCCGTGACCTGATACGACGGCACTGCGTATGCGGCCGGATCGGCTGATCGTCGGAGAGATTCGCGGAGCCGAGGCAGGGGATTTTCTGGTGGCGTTGAATACCGGGCATGACGGCAGTTTAGGGACTGCTCATGCGAACAGTGTGCGGGATATGATCGGACGGCTGGAAATGATGGTCCTTATGGGAACGGTGCTTCCGATCTCTGTCATACGAAGGCAGATCGCCTCCGGTGTGGAGTATCTGATCCATCTGGCAAGAGATCCGGAAGGGAAGCGGCAGGTAGAGGAGATCGCGGAGATCTGCGGTATGGAACAGGAGGAGGTTCGGATCCGGACCATTTTTTGCCGGGACAGTGCCGGAAAGCTGCGGCGGCAGGCAGAACCGGAGAGAAGGGAGAAACTGGAGCGGCTGTATGAGAGCAGAAAGAGACAGGAAGACAAAAAAGCAGAGAGAACAGGCAGTGCCGGAGGATTATAACCGCTATCGCCTTACGGGTGCGGAAATTGCAAAAGGAATTGTCATCGGAGGAATCCTGGGCAGTTTTACGGTCTGGATCTGCTACTCTTCTCTGTATGCATGGCCGGCAGGTGCCGGGATCCTGGTCCTGACGCTTGTATTGCTTCGGAAGTCCCGGATCAGGGAGAGAAAAAAGATTCTGAATTATCATTTTCGGGATTTTTTGTCTTCCCTGCACACCTCCATGCTTGCCGGCTATGCACTGGAAAATGCGATCAGGCAGGCGGCAGCGGATCTGGAAAAGCTATACGGAAAGGAGGATATTCTGTGCAGAGAACTGAAGGAAATACGGAAGAAGATGGAACTGCAGAAAACGGTGGAGCAGCTGTTCTGGGATCTGGGCAGGCGTTCCGGAGATGAAGATATCCGGAATTTTGCTGTTGTGATCCTGATTGCAAAGCGTACAGGCGGGGATATGGGAGCTGTTCTGCAGAGTACCTGGAGAACTATCAGTGAGAAGATCGATACAGAGAAGGAAATTGATGCGGTGATTGCCTCCGGGCGTTACGAGCAGACCATCATGAGTATCATGCCGGCAGCCATACTGGTATATCTCCGGCTTACCTTTACCGGCTTTCTGGATCTGCTGTACGGAAATACGGTCGGGATCCTGGTGATGACCGGCTGTCTGGCTTTGTATCTGAGTGCATTTTTCTGGGGAAGAAAAATGACGGAAAAAACAGAGGTGTAGAAATGACAGCACTTTTGCTGCCGGCAGTGACCGGCGCAGTACTGATCTATCTGTATAAAAGCGGGGGCTTGTCAATAAAAGCAATGGTTCCTCTTCTGGCAGCAGCCTCTATGATGTTTGTATGTATATATACGGAGAATGTGAACGGAGGAAGAACGGAGATCCGGCAGATCCGTACGGATGCGGCCGACGGAACCGGACAGGTGGAACTGGAAGCAGTCGATCAGGCGATGGAGTCACATAGGATACGCCTGAAGCTGGATACCGGGACATATTCCCGTGAAGAAGCGATGCAGAGGCTAGAGGCTGCTGCGGATCGACTGGATACGGTGGTTCTCGGGAAGAATGCATCCTTTGAGAGGGTCGAGTGGAATCTGCATTTCCCGGTATCCCTGGAAGCGGAGGATTCCGAAATTGCGGTGCAGTGGCTGTCGGAGGATCCGGAGCTGATCTCCTGGGACGGGACGATCGGAACAGGAATCCCGGAAAGCGGATCGGTGACAGGCATAATGGCAAGGCTTTATCTGCAGGATGCGGAGCTGGAATATCGAAGACAGCTGCGGGTATATCCCTCAAAGGAGCCGGAAGCCTTCGCTGCAGCGGTGCAGCAGGTTTTTGAAGAACAAAATGCAGAAAACAACGGACAGAGCAGGGTACTGCCGGCAGAGGTAAAAGGAAGATCGCTGATCTGGTATGAAAAGAAGGAACAGAGAGGAAGCTTTCTGTGCATGTTGATCCTGCTTACCGGAATCCTGCTGGTGCTGCTGAAAAAAGAAAATCAGAAAAAGGAAGAAGAAAAGAGAAAGCAGGAGTTACTGCGGATGTATCCGAATCTGGTAAGTCAGCTGCAGCTCTTTCTTGCAGCCGGACTCAGTCTCAGAAAGGCAATGGAGAAACTGGCTCCTCAGCATGCAGAGGTGGAACGCTGCCGGCAGGAGATGGAAAACGGTATGACAGAGGCGGATGCCTACCTTCGGTTTGGAGAACGCTGCGGTACGGCCGAGTATAAAAAACTGGCGCTGCTTCTGGTGCAGAGTCAGAAAAAAGGCGGAAGCCGGCTGTCTCTTCTGCTGGAACAGGAAGCCAGAGATGCATTCGAGAACCGGAAACGAAGGGCAAGGATCGAAGGTGATAAAACGGCAGTGCGGATGATCTTCCCCATGGGATTGATGCTTCTCGTTGTGCTGATCGTGATCATGGTACCGGCCATGCTGTCGTTCTGAGAGGGTTGCCGGATGGGGACTGTCGTGTCCATGGGAATAAACAGACAAAGGTTCAGCCTCAATCGGAACAGCGTGAAGTTGCAGAGCTGCAACCTCAGGAAAGGAGCAGGTGGGATGAAAAATAAGGAAAATGGAAAAACAGAACAGCAGAATGTTATGCAGGCATGGAAGGAAGAAGGAAAACAGTTTCTGGTAGAGGAAGATGCAGTCAGTGTGGTGGAAATCGTATTGATCATCGTGGTTCTGATATCTCTGGTCATCATTTTCAAAACGCAGCTGACGTCTCTGGTAACCAACATCCTGAACAAGATCACCAGCCAGAGCAACAGTATCTAGGGGAATGATAAGGAGCAGTTTTAAGCATCTATGCAAAATGCAGATGCAGAAGAAAAAACAGATGGCTTTGATAACTGAAATGCATTACGGGAAAGACAATGCAAAGTTTCCGGACAATGGAACACGGTTCCGGAAAGAACAGATACGGCTTTCGGAAGGCGGCATCACCGTTTTTGTCAGTATGCTTCTTCTGGTTATGATCATTCTGATCGGTACAGCGGTTACTTCTCTTCAGACAGCTGTCGGCAGGTGTATGATTCTGAGCGGAACCCAGCAGGGACTGTTTTCGGTATTTGCGCAGTATGACAGAGATCTGTACAGGAAATACGGACTGCTGTTTGTAGACGGGGGATACGGGACTTCGGAATTTCAGCCGGGAGCATTGCTGGAAGAGGTATGTACAGAGGCCGGGTACAGTCTGCATCCGGAATCAAGCGGAGGAAGAAGTCCGGTCACGATCCGGGAAGCGGAAGGCGGACGGCAGCTGAAAGGAATGGTTCTGGCTACCGACCTGAACGGGGAAGCCGTTGCCAGACAGGTCTGTGAGATCATGGAAGCCGAAACAGGATCCGGGGCGGGAATAGGCGAGGCCTTGCAGCTGGCTGCTTCCTACTCTCTGGAACAGCTTCTGGAAAGAAAACGGGAGGAGATAACGGTCGATACGATCTGCGCATTGTTTCAGGACAGCGGGATCGAAACGTTGGATGAGGAAGCGCTGAACGACATTGTTCCGATTGAAAGCAATCCGGCCGATTATGTACAGGCCTATAAGAAGAACGGCATTCTGTGGACGGTTCTCGGAAATGAAGGGAAGCTTTCGCAGGCTTCTCTGAACGGGATCGTTCCGGTAAGTGACCGAACATGCAGCTATGGGATCGGAATGGAACCGGAGGGATGGCAGAAGGGGAATGAGCGGCTGTATCTTCAGAAGTACCTGATGGAGCATTATCCCTGCTATACCGGCGGACCCGGGGAAAGCGGACTGCAGTACCAGCTGGAATATGCGATCTGCGGAAAATACAGTGACATGGAAAATCTTCGTCTCGTACTGCACAGGCTTCTGGCAATCCGGGAGGCATCGAATCTGATGTATCTGCTGTCCGATTCGGAAAAGCAGGCAGAAGTCGAAGAGCTTGCCGTTGGAATCAGTGTATTTCTGCTGAGTCCGGAGCTGGTTCCGGAGATCTCTGCAGCTGTTCTTCTGGCGTGGGCCTGGGGAGAGTCGATCCTGGATCTGCAGACACTGCTTCTGGATAACGGAGAGATTCCTCTTCTGAAAAACGCAGATGACTGGCAGCTGCCGCTGTATGCACTGATCGACCTGAACGGGATCGGAAGATCCTGCCGGCATAGTGCGGATACGGGAATGAATTATCGTTCCTATCTGGGAATGCTGTTGATTGAAAAGGGAACCCGGCAGCTGACAGAGGCGGTTATGGATCTGACGGAGATCAATATGCGCACGACGGAAGGAAGAACGGAATTTCGGCTGGATGCATGCGTGGATGCTTTGGCGATGGCATGGACACTGGATGCCGGAAAAAAGAGGTTTACTGTCGAGCAAAGCTATGGATACAGCTTCCGGAACCGGTAAGGCTTAGGAGATCTGAACCTTGAATCTTCCTGTGATATGAACCGTGAATCTTCCTGCGGGATGCATCGTTCACCGATGCGAAGTATACGAATCCTTGTGCCGGATCCATATGAAAAAAGAAGACGAAAAAGGGAGTTCCTCGGACTATCTGCGTTTATACATACTCTCCCTCTCGCCGCAGAATATCCTGTGAAACGGAAGCTGCACCGCAGCTTTCATATTATGATAACAGCGGCATGCAGATACCGGGGGACTGCCTTTTTCGTCTTCGACTGCAGGATGGAGATGCCCGGGTAAAGGAACAGGGGCTATGGAGGACAGGGATGCATAGGGCAGAGAATACGAAATGGAAAAGGGGCAGTCTTACGGTTGAGGCAGCTGCTGTTGTCCCCTTGTTTTTTCTGGCAGTTGTTGTGCTGATCGGTATGCTTGGTTTCTACGGTCGGTATGCCGATACACTGATCCGGATGCAGGAGCAGGCGGAACGTTCGGCGGCAGTCATAAACGATGCAGGCGGCAGAGACTATGTGGATCTGCAGGAAAATGTTCATTATGTTCCGCAGTGGTTTCCTGCGTTTTTGCCTGTTGTGCAGGCCCCGGTTCGTGTACGGGTCCATGCATGGAACGGACGGGAAAATGGATTTTTATCCACAGAGCTGACAGCCGATCATGAGGCGGAGGAACTGGTCTATATGACACCGAACGGCAGTGTGTACCATACCTCTACACAATGCGGATCGCTTGCACTGCATATTCGCAGGATCCCGGCGGAAGCGTTGAGTCATGAAAGAAATGCCTCGGGAGGAAGATACCATGCCTGTGAACGATGCGTGGGAAGCGGGATGACCGGAAGCAGTGTTTATGTAACAGAGGACGGAGACCGGTATCATAATGCTGCGGATTGCAGCGGGTTGACGAGGACGATTCGAATCGTTTCCAGAGAGGAGGCAGAAGGATTGCGGGAATGCTCTTTCTGTCAAAGACTGCATGGATGATCTGCTTCTTCTGCTGCTTCTTGTTCCCAACGCATATGAGGATCAGAAGCGAATGGAGATCCTTCCGGCCTATACCGGTCTGTTGGGAGTGATCGGTCTGCTGCATGGAATTGGTGGACATACATTTTGTATGGAAAATCTGCTTCCGGGACTTTTGTTTCTTGGATTTTCTCTTGCGGGAGCGGAAGTCGGAGCCGGGGATGGAATCGTTTTGCTGGCGGCGGGCTGCTGCACAGATCTGGTACGGATCCTGCAGCTGCTTTGCTTTGGCTGTGTTCTGTGTTTTAGCTATGGGATGCTGACCGGAAGAAGACAGCTTCCGTTTATACCTTTTGTACTTGTCGGATTTCTGCTTTCGGTTTTGCTTGAATTATTATAGAGGTGATGGATTTGCGGAGCTGCGCAGAAAAGAAACGTACATATAAAAAAGAAAACAGCAGAAGAGATTGGATACGGGGGAGTATGACAGTGGAAGCTTCTTTTCTGATTCCGATGATCGTAACGGTCGTATTCCTGCTGCTTCTTCTGTTATTTACGGTTCACAATCGGAGCTGGTATCGGGCGGCAGCATGTGAAAGTGTCCTGAAGGGGAGCGGCTGGCATTCGGTAACAGAAGATCCGTATGCAGCGGCATGGGAACGAATGGAGGAACGGGTTCGGGAGCAGCCGGTTCCGGGCATGCGCCCTGATATTTCCGTACAGTGGACAGGAGGAGAAACCGTGGTCTATGTGAATGGACAGATATTTCGTTCCTTTGGAGGAAAATGGTTTTTGCTGGAAATAAGGGAAAATAAGGAAAGGGTACATCCGGCAGAGCAGCTGCGGGAAAGGTGGAAAGGATAATCAGGAGAGTGATATGAGGACAGAGATAAGCAAGGATCCCTACCATTCCTGGCTGGTATTTTCGGAAGGAATGGAGATGGATCGGGATGCCTACCAGATTCATATGATCACGGAGAACGATATTCCGGGATTTTTGAACTGCAGAATACGGGAGATCGATCAGCAGATGCGGTTCTGGTATGATATTACAGGAAAAACATCGCTGAAGCAGATGCTGGAAAACAGTCCGGCGGATCGTAAACTGCTGGAGCGGCTGTTTGCGGATCTGTCAGAGGCACTGCGGAGCGTGAATGAATATCTGCTGGACCAGGATCACCTGGGGCTGCAGCCGGAGTGGATCTATATGGATCGGAAGGAACGAAGGTTTTCCTTTGTCTATTGCCCGGCAATGGATGCGGATTTTTCGGACAGCTGCAGAGCCTTTGGAGAAAGTCTGCTTCCCAGACTGGATCACAGGGACCGGAAAGCCGTTGTGCTGGGGTATTCTTTTTACCAGCGGTGTGTGGACGGAATCGGGGATCCCCGTTCTTTTCCGGAACTTCCTGAATTGCTGGATGAGGAAGAGGACGGCAGAGAGGAAAACAGAAAAGCAGATGCGGAGACACCGGATGCAGAGCTGTTTTTTCAGGAGGTGCAGCCGGAAAAAAATCGCGTGATCTGCTCCGGCTTATTCGGATTGCTGGAAAGATGGCGTATACAAAGAGCGGAAAGAAAGGCAGAAAAAAGAGCGAAGCGTCTCCGAAGACGTGAAGAACGGAAAAGGAGAAAAGCGGAGCGGCAAAGAAGAAAAGAGGAGAGGAAAAGAATACAGGAGGACAGATGGAAGGAAACGTGTGCGAAAAACGGGGAATCGGAAAAAATTTCCGCATGGGAGCAGGAAAGTTTTTCTGATTTTATTGCGTTGAGGGAGGATGGTGCCGGGACGCTTACGAAGGCAGATGCTGACAGCGGACGGGAAGCCGTATTTGAAGAACAGAGGAACACCGAACGGAATAGAATAAGAAATAAAGAAAGTAATCCTGATGTGCGGCAGGTCTCCCGTGAGATCAATGGAAATGCAGAAACGATCTGTCTGGGAAAGCCGCCGGAATTTTCACTCATTCGTAAGGAGCGGGCACGGCTGATTCCTCTTCATCCGGGAGAAAAAACAGACGGGAAGATCGAAGAGAACGGAAGTACGGCAATTCTGCTTGTACAGGACAGCTATGTGATCGGAAAGAATGCTGCTGCCGCACAGATCATTTTGCAGTCGGCAGCGGTAAGCCGTGTTCATGCGCGGCTTCTGTGGGATGGTGCTGCCTATCGTTTAACCGATCTGAACTCCCGAAACGGAACGAAGGTAAACGGAGAGTGGATCAGCGATGAAGAGATGCGGCCGCTTGCAGACGGAGACCGGCTGGTGTTTGCGGATCTGTCTTTTACATATCTGAGCAGAGGAGAATCGAACGAAGGGAGAAGCGCGCTTGAAAAGGAAGATAATCTGTAAGCAGAATTTCTCTGAAGCAGGAGGCATATGATTTTATCGATAACTGTCATGAGATGCCATGAGAGGTTTACAAAGGCTGTTTATCGAACATATATATACAATAAACGGTTCTTGAAAACATATATATACGAACGATATAATTAAGTTGCTGCAAATGAATTGCAGGAAGATACGTATTTGCCCGTTTTATAACAGCGTAGTATACTTGACAGGAAGATGTGGTTTCCAATGATGAGAAACCGGAAACGGAGGACAAAGACATGAGTGATTGTATTTTCTGCAAGATTGCAGCAGGTGACATTCCATCAGCAACTATTTACGAGGACGATGAATTTCGTGTGATTCTGGATCTTGGTCCGGCTACCAAAGGTCATGCACTGATTCTTCCGAAACAGCACTATAAGGATATTACAGAACTTCCGGAAGATCTGGCAGGAAAAGCTATGATCCTCGCAAAGAAAATTGTTACATGTATGATGGAGGCCATTCCCTGCGACGGTTACAATATTGTGCAGAACAATGGAGAGCCGGCTGGCCAGACTGTTTTCCATTTTCATATGCACCTGATTCCCCGATATGTCGGAGATCATGCCGGCGTCACCTGGAAACCGGGTACGCTTTCCGAAGAAGTGAAAAAGGAAATTCTTGAGAAGGCAGCGTGTCTGAAATAATAAATATAAAGGGCTTTCGCATGGATATAGAAATGTTTCTATACGTGCGAAAGCCCTGTTTTTCTGTCATTATTTTGAAATCTCTTCTATCAGCGAAAGAATCGTTTCGATTGCATCGGTATGGCCGCTTCCGGTCATAGCCCGGATGTACATTTCTTTATTTACCGTTAATTTTTCAACGGCATCCAGAAGTGTTTCTTTGGTAAGATTCTCTTCTTCCAGTACAATGCTGAATCCCTGTTTTTCAAAAGAATGCGCATTGAGAATCTGATCGCCGCGGCTTGCCTGTGCAGAAAGCGGGATCAGGATATTCGGTTTGGCCAGTGCAAGCAGCTCACAGATTGCATTCGCGCCGGCGCGGGAAATTACATAGTCACACATTGCAAAAAGATCCGGCAGTTCCTCGCGGATATATTCATACTGGCGATAACCTTCGGTTCCCTCAAGATCTGCATCCAGATGATCTTTTCCGCAGAGATGAACGATCTGGAAGTTTTTGAGAAGTTCATCCAGGGCACCGCGAATGCTGTTGTTGACATTTACGGAACCAAGACTTCCGCCCATGACCAGAATGACCGGTTTGTCGGCGGTAAGGCCGGTGAAGGCTCTTCCCTTCTCGGCATCGCCTTTCAAAAGCTCTGCGCGCAGAGGTGTTCCGGTGACGACTGCTTTCTGATTCGGGATATTTGCTGCGGTTTCCGGGAAATTGCAGCAGACCTTTGTGGCATACGGAATGCAGATGCGGTTAGCAAGACCCGGTGTCATATCGGATTCATGGATCAGAGTCGGTACATGCTGCTTTCCGGAAGCCAGAACGACCGGAACAGCAACAAATCCGCCCTTGGAAAAGACAACGTCCGGTTTCAGTCGGCGGATCAGCCGTCTGGCTTCCACGATTCCCTTCAGAACACGGAACGGATCGGTAAAGTTTTTGATATCCATATAGCGGCGCAGCTTTCCGGTGGCAATTCCGTAATAAGGAATTCCTTCTGCTTCAATCAGCTGTTTCTCCATACCGTTATAAGAACCAATGTAGGAAATTTCATAGCCTGCTTTTTTGAGAGCAGGTATCAATGCGATATTCGGTGTTACATGACCGGCAGTACCGCCGCCGGTGAGTACGATATGCTTCATATAGTTTCTCCTGATAGTAATTGTATAGAACAGCAGTACCGATCATAGAAAAAGGCACTGCCGGTGATATTGCCTGAATTGCCTGCAAACCGTTGTGTTTGTTTGCCCTACTATAGTATTCTGCATACCTGCTAAAGTCAAGTCAGGCAGGGAATACCGTTAACTCATCTGCTGATTATTTAAGTCGAGCTCTGCGAGACCTGGCGCAAATCCCTGTGCATCCCTGTGGAGCGTTTATCTCAGTCGGAGATTGGACTCCCACTGCGTTGATCTTGTAATTGCTCACCACTTGCAGAAGTGGGAGTCTTCTCGACTGAGATAAAGCTGCTTAATACAGGCTGTCTTCCTCCAGAACCTGCATTTCCAGATAATCAAAATCGATGCTGTCTCCGACGAAATTGTCTCTTGTAAAGCGGACCTTTTTATTTTTTTGAAAATCACGAACATTGGAATCCAGCCATACAGGCACGCTGAGATCAAATTCATGACAGATCTCCTCCAGGGCACGAAAAATCTTGTGCGTGCGGGTGTCCGGACGGTCATCTGTGACAGTAGTATCTTTTAACATATGATTGTTTTCAAATATTTTTCCCCAGATACGCATAATGACAGAGGCTCCTTTGCTGTAGGTTATTGCAGAAGACTGCAGCAATAAAAAATGCGCCGATGAAGCGCGTTAACTTGCTAAATTACTGTAAATAATATATGATGGATGCGAAAATTGCAATCGAAGAGGGCTTTTGCAGAAATTTGATTCTGACGGAATCCGCTTTTACGATCCGGATCTCGTTCCGGGAAGCGTCGGCAGTTTCTGAATGACAGAAGCCTTTGTTTTTTTTAAGGAAGAGCAGCAAGGAGGATTCCTATGATCCGATTGGAAAATGGCGGCGTATATCTGGTAAATAACAGTACGGTTATCCCGGACGGACCGGATGCGGAGAAAAGGCTTGTACAGGAGACCGGAAAAACGGTCGGTAAAGAAGCAGCAGGAGAAGAGACGATGGCCTATCGCATTCTGGAGGCACATAATACCTCCGGAAATATGAAGGACCTTCGTATCAAATTCGATAAAATGGTATCTCATGATATTACCTTTGTCGGTATCATTCAGACCGCAAGAGCGTCCGGTCTGGAGAAATTCCCGATTCCCTATGTACTGACCAACTGTCACAACTCGCTGTGCGCGGTAGGCGGTACGATCAATGAGGATGACCATATGTTTGGCCTGTCCTGTGCAAAACGCTACGGCGGCATCTATGTTCCGCCGCACCAGGCAGTCATTCACCAGTATGCCCGCGAGATGCTTGCCGGCGGTGGAAGAATGATCCTTGGATCGGATTCCCATACCCGCTACGGTGCACTTGGAACGATGGCCATGGGAGAGGGCGGTCCGGAGCTTGTTAAGCAGCTGCTGAGCAAGACCTATGATATTGCAAAACCGGGGGTGGTTGCTGTTTATATGACAGGAAAGCCGGTTCCGGGTGTTGGTCCGCAGGACGTTGCTCTGGCAATTATAGGTGCGGTTTTTGCCAATGGTTATGTCAAGAACAAGGTTATGGAATTTGTCGGACCGGGTGTTGAGAATCTGTCTGCGGATTTCCGTATCGGTGTGGATGTTATGACTACCGAGACCACCTGTCTGTCCTCGATCTGGACGACCGATGAGAAAATCCGCAGCTTCTATGCGGAGCATGGACGTCCGGAGGAATATAAAGAGCTGAAGCCGGGTGCGGTTACCTATTATGACGGCTGCATTTATGTAGAACTGGACAAGATCCGTCCGATGATCGCCATGCCGTTCCATCCGAGCAATGTGTATACGATCGAGGAGTGCAATGCAAACCTTATGGATATTCTCGATGATGTAGAGAAGCGTGCACAGGTATCTCTGGACGGAAAGGTTGATTTTACTCTGAAGGACAAGGTGCATAACGGAAGACTTCTGGTTGATCAGGGAATCATCGCCGGCTGTGCAGGCGGCGGATTTGAGAACATCTGTGATGCGGCAGATATTCTCCGCGGACAGTATATCGGCTGCGATGACTTCACGCTCAGCGTATATCCGGCAAGTACACCGATCTATACCGAGCTGGCACGCAACGGAGTGCTTGCAGACCTGATGACCACCGGTGCCATTGTAAAAACCGCCTTCTGCGGTCCCTGCTTCGGTGCAGGTGATACTCCGGCAAACAATCATCTGTCGATTCGTCACTCGACAAGAAACTTCCCGAACCGTGAAGGCTCGAAGGTACAGAACGGTCAGATCGCATCGGTTGCACTGATGGATGCTAGATCCATTGCGGCTACCGCTGCAAACCAGGGTTATCTGACTCCGGCAACCGAATTTGCAGGAGAGTACCGCCGTCCGGTTTATCATTTTGACAGCAATATTTATGCACATCGTGTATTTGACAGCCATGGCGAGGCAGACAAATCGGTCGATGTACGCTTCGGTCCGAATATCAAGGACTGGCCGGCGATGTCCGCACTTCCGGAGAACCTGATTCTGAAAGTTGTTTCCGAGATCCACGATCCGGTTACGACGACCGATGAGCTGATTCCGTCCGGTGAGACATCCTCTTATCGTTCCAATCCGCTGGGACTTGCCGAGTTTGCACTTTCCAGAAAAGATCCGCTGTATGTCGGCCGTGCAAAGGAAGTACAGAAGGCACAGAAAGCCATTGAAGCAGACAGCTGTCCGCTGGAAGCTCTTCCGGAACTTAAGGCGGTTATGGAAGCCGTTCATACACAGTATCCGGAGGTTGGAAAAGGCAATATCGGTGTCGGTTCCACGATCTTTGCGGTAAAACCGGGTGACGGTTCTGCCCGTGAGCAGGCTGCTTCCTGCCAGAAGGTGCTTGGCGGCTGGGCAAATATTGCCAACGAATATGCAACCAAGAGATATCGTTCCAACCTGATCAACTGGGGTATGCTGCCGTTCCTGATCGAAGAGGGACAGCTGCCGTTTAAGAACGGAGAATATCTGTTTGTTCCGGGTATCCGTCAGGCAGTACTCGATAAAGCTGCAGTGATCACGGCGTATACGGTTGGTGAAGACAAGCTGATACCGTTCGAACTCCGTCTCGGAGATCTGACCGATGATGAGAGGGAAATCATCCTGGATGGATGTCTGATTAATTATTACAGAGAACATAAATAATCAGAAAACTTATTGACAAAATGGCATCTGTCAGCTAAGATGAGGATACATAAAAACAGAAAAACTGATCCTTATGAAGAAGGATCCAGAGATGCAGACAAAACAAGTGGAAGAATTCTTTCACTGCATACTTTCAGGAGGACATGCCAATGGATACTCCACCGGAGAAATTTCTTCAATATGAAAGTGGTATTGCATAACGGTCCCGACATAAAAAGCCTTTTCTAATATGAGAAGATAAATGGCCCGGAGAATTCGGCTGCAGAAGAATTCCGAATCCAGAGCGAAGAGGCAATGTGAAGCCGGCAATTTCATATTGAATATCTACCACATATACTTCACATAATTTTTTTAGCAGATCGATGAGATCTGACGAGTCGGGATGATTGATTATTTTGTTTTTGAAACGAATCATCACAATTGAATATAGACAATAAGAATTCGCAGAAGCCTCTTATCCAGACAGAACTTGGGTAGGAGGCTTCTTTTTATGCGGGGGATCGATGCCGTGTGTGGAGTGGCTGCCGGTTTGTTCTATAACTCTCCGTTTGTTTTGGCATATAATCTGAATTCTTTTGCAGAATCTGCGTTTTATCTCAGAAAGCGTCTGTGAAAGAAAGGAACGATACTAGCCTGCAAAGTTTTTTCTTGGTACAATTATTCACACGTTGAATAATCACCGCCGCATTCCCGTAACAGTCGGGGGCTTTACAGAGTGTGTGATACAAACAAAGATTGCTGTGTGACAGAAGAGGAATAAAAATGGAACTTCGAATCTTGAAAGAAACGCCGGATTATCTGGCGGTATATAAGCCTGCCGGGCTGGCGGCAGAGACAAGAAATATCCGGGAGATGGATCTGGTGCATGCACTGCTGAAATATCTCGGAGGCGAAGGCGGCCGACGGCCCTATCTGGCCATGATCCATCGTCTGGATCAGCCGGTGGAAGGCATCGTTCTGTTTGCAAAGAACAAAAAGGCAGCCGCGGATCTGTCGGAGCAGCTGCAGAAGCAGCAGATGGAAAAGCTCTATCTGGCAGCGGTTTCCTGCAGAACAAACGAAGGAAAGGCACAGGTACAGGAGGCGTTAAACGAGGAGCTTTGCCTGACGGACTATATCTCTTTTGACCGGAAGAGAAATGTGTCGGAGATCGTTGATGCAAAAAAAGAGGGAGCCCAGGAGGCAAGGCTGCGTTATACCTGTCTGGGATACAGGGAAGCGGAGCAGGAGGCGCTTGTGCAGGTACACCTTCTGAGCGGACGGCATCACCAGATCCGCCTGCAGCTTTCGCATGCCGGAATGCCGATTCTCGGCGATCGAAAATACGGAGGCGGAAGCATCTGCCGATTTCCGGCATTGTGTGCGGCGGGTCTTTCCTTCCGGGATCCGAGAAACGGAGAGTTGGTATCTCTGCGGATCGAGCCGGAAAACTCCGTATTCAGAAAGTGGAATCTGAAAAATGCTGTTGCTGATTAAGCATAATGTAGTTAAAATAAACCTGCATGAAATCATAGAAGAATAATAGCTGGAAAGCATCTGCAGAGAGGGAGAATCGGATCGTCTGAAAAATCTGTGATACAGATGGAAATGAAGCGATGGAATCCGACTGCAGAGCGGGTATAAGGGTTTATTATGAAGAAGATACTGAGAACAGCATGCATACTGCTGGTTATATTTGTGGCTGCCGTATGCGTTTTTACCATACAGTTAAATAAGAAGATACCGGGTGAAAGTGTTCCGGCAGGCAATCCGACACTTCCGGTTGGATATATGATGTTTGACGAAACACGGATCAACGAAATGTTCGGCTATAAACAGGAGATGCGCGAACTGTCGGAACGATCTTCCATTACGCCGCTGGGAAATGAGCGGTCGCTTGTTTTTTCCATGGACACCAAGGGCAACACCATTTCCAGCGTCTATTATCAGGTAACATCGCTGACCGACGGTGCGATGGTCGAGAACGGGGACATCCGGGATCTGTCCGTGGAAGAGGGCGTTCTGAAAGCACCGTTTACGATTCAGACCAATATCCGCGGCGGACAGGAATATATGCTTCGGATGACGGTGGAGACCGATGGCGGGCAGAAGATCTATTACTACACCCGTCTGCTGCAGATCTCCGGTGTCAACATTCAGAAGTTTCTGGACCTGGCGATCTGGTTCTATACCACCAGCTGTGACAAGGCAACTTCGGATACGGTCATCAACTACATCGAACCGGATACGACCATGTCGAACCGCAGTCTGGCAGATGTAAATCTGCATTCCAGTCTGGAAATGGTCGGCTGGGGAAATCTGGAACCGTCGGTGGCACTGGAGGCTACCCCCCGGATCGTGGAGATCAATACAGAGACCATCAGCATTGTGATGGAATATACACTGCAGGCGGCAAATACAGCCGGAAATATCGAATATTACCATGCCGAAGATTTTTACCGGATGGGAAAAGCAACGGATGAGACACTTGTACTTCTGAATTTTGAGAGGAAGGGTTCACTGATCTTTGATGCAAAGCTTCCTTTCCAGAACGATACCGGTATGGATCTCGGTATCCAGCCGCGGAATATCAACTATAAGGTCAATGAATACGCGGATATTGCGGCATTCGTACTCAACGGAGATCTCTGGCTCTACAACCAGTACACGGGAAAAACGGTGCGGGTATTCAGCTTCCGGCAGGATGCGGCCGCTGCAGAGAGAGTACTGGATGTACGCGAGGAATACACCGATCATGATATTGCGATCGAGCAGGTCAGCAAGGACGGCGATATATCCTTTGTTGTATACGGCTATATGGCTTCGGGCAGTCATGAAGGGCGCATGGGTGTTTCTGTCTGCTATTACTCGACAGCTTCGGATACGGTAACCGAGAAAATGTTCATTCCGCTGAACCAGTCGTATTCGATTCTGAGCAGCAACGTATCACGGCTGTCTTACATCAGCGAAGATAATCAGCTCTTCCTGTTTCTGGGAACGCAGCTGTGCAAGATCGATCTGACAAACGGATCCTACATGGTTATCGAGGATTCGATTCCGTCCGATGGTTTTGCTGTTTCGGATTCACAGGAGACCGTTGCATGGCTCAACGGAAATAATGAAGGTGCTGCATCGAAAGCATCGATCATGAATCTGAAGACAGGAGAAAAAACAGATATCACTGCAGCAGAAGGCGAAGCGGTTATTTCCTGTGGATTTATCAATGAGGATTTTGTATACGGAAGTGCACGGATCTCCGATATTCGAGTTGATAACAGCGGCCGTGTCATCTGCGGTATGTATAAGATCAGCATTGCCGGCATCGACGGGGCGATCAAGAAGGAATACAACGCGGGCGAGAAATATGTAACGGCCACGGTAAAGGAGCAGGAGGGCATCAAGCTGACGATCTCCAAACTTGGCAAAAACGGCTATCAGGAGACCGGAGCCGATCAGATCGTCAATAATGAGTATAGTGAAAAACGTGTGACCCTGGTTCCTGCAGTTTATGAACGAACACAGGAAAAAATGCTGCTGACCTTCCCGCAGACGGTGCGCTCACCGGATGCAGAGGAAACGACGGCATCGATCATGTATACCGATTCCGGTTCCGAGACGATTCTGGAATGGCCGGATAATACACAGAATATGTATTATGTATACGGCGGCGGCAAGCTGCTGGGCATTTACCGGCATGAAAATTTGGCAATTCAGGCTGCGGATGCCGCATCCGGCGTTGTGCTTAACAGCCGGCAGCAGTATACCTGGGAGCGAGGCAACTGGAAATCGGCCTATACCATCGATTCGGCTCTGCTGCCGGAAGGTGTTGTAGACGTGGGTATGGATGTGCAGGCACTGAAGGATACGCTGGGAGATTCCTATGAGGTTCTTGATCTTGCCGGATGTTCACAGGAAAGTCTGAAGTATATGCTTGCGAAAGGATATCCGGTCATTGCGAAGGGAAGAGAGCAGACCTATCTGATTCTTGGATATGATCCGGACAATATCTGGGTGTACAGACCGGGCAAATCACCGAAGGCCATCGCCTCGGATGACTCGATGGCAGAGTTCATTACCCAGGGCAATAAGTTCCTGACCTATATGAAAAAATAAAAAAGCGCATTTTCCTCTTTCATGTGGGGGATGTTCTGTTATAATGAAGGAATGTTTGAATACCAAAACTGAATTTTTGATACAGGAGAAGCTGATAATATGGAAAAACTGGTAACAGTAAGAGAAATATACAGAGAAACCGAGAAATATGCCGATCAGAAGATCACCGTCGGCGGCTGGGTACGCAGCATTCGTGATTCCAAGAATTTTGGATTCATCGTTCTGCATGACGGTACTTTCTTCGAGACACTGCAGATCGTTTACAGTGGAGATACCGAGAACTATGAGGCGATCCGCGGACTGAATGCAGGCGCAGCTGTTATTGTGGAAGGTACACTTGTTCGTACACCGAATGCAAAACAGCCGTTTGAGATCCAGGCTGACAGTGTGGTTGTTGAAGGCATGTCTGCTCCGGATTACCCGCTGCAGAAGAAACGCCACACCATGGAGTATCTGAGAACGATCTCTCACCTTCGTCCGAGAACCAATATGTTCCAGGCTGTATTCCGTGTACGTTCCCTGACCGCTTATGCGATCCACAAATTCTTCCAGGAAAGAGATTTTGTTTATGTACACACACCGCTGATCACATCCAGTGATGCAGAGGGTGCTGGTGAGATGTTCCGTGTAACAACCATCGATCCGGCAGATCCGCCGAGATGTGAGGACGGCAGCATCGATTACAGCCAGGACTTCTTCAAGAAATCCACCAACCTGACCGTAAGTGGACAGCTGAACGGCGAGACCTTCGCACAGGCATTCCGCAATATTTATACCTTCGGACCGACCTTCCGTGCGGAAAACTCCAACACGACCCGTCATGCAGCAGAGTTCTGGATGATCGAGCCGGAGATCGCATTTGCCGATCTGCAGGACGACATGGTACTGGCAGAGTCTATGATCAAATATGTGATCAACTATGTTCTGGAGAATGCTCCGGAAGAGATGCGTTTCTTCAACCAGTTTGTGGATAAGGGACTTCTGGAGAGACTGAATCACGTTGTAAACTCTGACTTCGGCAGAGTTACCTATACAGAAGCTATTCGTCTGCTGGAAGAGCATAACGATGAATTCGATTACAAAGTAAGCTGGGGCTGTGATCTGCAGACCGAGCATGAGAGATATCTGACCGAGCAGATCTTCAAGAAACCGGTATTCGTTACCGATTACCCGAAGGAGATCAAGGCTTTCTACATGAAGCTGAATCCGGATGGAAAAACCGTTGCCGCTATGGACTGTCTGGTACCGGGCATCGGTGAGATCATCGGCGGAAGCCAGAGAGAGGAAGATCTGGAAGTTCTGACAAAGAGAATGGAAGAACTTGGCATGGGTACCGAAGGCTATGAGTTCTATCTGGATCTTCGCCGTTTCGGAACGACCCGTCATGCCGGCTTCGGTCTGGGCTTTGAGAGATGCGTGATGTATCTTACCGGTGTATCCAATATTCGTGACGTCCTTCCGTTCCCGAGAACGGTCGGACACTGCGAGCTGTAAGAACTGCATGAACTGCAGGCGGAACCGCATTGGGTTTCGCTGCATAGCGTACAAATCAAAATGGATGACTGAAAAAAGAGAAGAGGCACCGGGGCTCTTCTCTTTTTCGTTCAGGTGAGAGTCGGCAGAGCTCGACTTGAAATATAGCAGAGCCTGCAGGACAGGTATGTGCGTACAGGAAGGAAAAAATATGGAATTCAGACCTTGTATTGATATTCATAACGGAAAAGTAAAACAGATCGTCGGCGGAACGCTCAGGGATGAGGGGGATTTTGCTGCGGAAAATTTTGTATCGGAGCAGGATTCTGTGTTTTATGCGGAGCTTTACAAGAAGTACGGGTTAAGAAACGGCCATATCATTCTGCTGAATCCGGTTACTTCCGAATATTATCGGGAAACAAAGGCGCAGGCACTGGCTGCACTGCGTGCGTGGCCGGGCGGTATACAGGTTGGCGGCGGAATCACACCTGAGACAGCCGGTGAATTTCTGGAGGCCGGTGCCAGTCATGTGATCGTAACCTCGTATGTATTTAAGGATGGGCAGATCAATCGGGAAAACCTGAAAAAGATGGTCTCCGTCTGCGGGAAAGAGCAGCTGGTCCTTGATCTCAGCTGCCGGAAGAGAGACGGAAAATACTATGTAGTCACCGATCGCTGGCAGAAGTTTACGGATATGGAAGTAACCGTGGATGCATTGGCAGAACTGGCAGAATGCTGTGATGAATTTCTGATCCATGCTGCGGATGTGGAAGGAAAGGCTAACGGGGTAGAGCGGGAGCTGGTAAGCCTGCTGACCGAAGCGGCAGAGAAACTGGCGGAAAAAGATCCGGCAGGCAGAGCGTTTCCAATCACATATGCAGGAGGTGTGGGCAGTTTCGAGGATCTCCGGTGGCTGAAAGAAGCCGGAATGGGACTGATCCACGTAACGATCGGCAGTGCACTGGATCTGTTCGGAGGTGAAATGAAGTTTAAAGAAGTCACGGAATATATTGCGCAGGAATAAGTGCTTCAGGAAAAATGATTTCTTAAGAAGCGGAAGTATAGTAAACGGCATCGGTAATCGCATTACCGGTGCCGTTTACTATATCTGATAAAAATCAGCAGATTTTGTTGTGAAAAAAGTGACAAAACAAAATGTGGTTTTCCTTGGGGATATTGTCAAAATGTACGCAAAATAAGACATGGAAATCGTAAAATTGTGGATAAAATACAATAAAAACAAGGTGTACATCCGAATATTGTTTGGTATAATATGTTTAGTGGAGTGACTTTTTGACACTAATTTTTGGGAGGTTTTTAACAATGATTATTATTGGCGAAAAAATCAACGGCTCTATTCCGGCTGTTGCAGAAGCTATCGCTAAACGTGACGCAGAGGAGATCAAACGCCGCGCACGTATCCAGGCTGAGGCTATGGCAGATGAAGGCTTCATCGACTGCTGCGCATCTGTTCCGGAAGTAGAAGAAGTTGAGACACTGAAATGGATGATCGACTGCATTCAGGAAGTTACAGATATTCCGATCGCAGTAGACAGCCCGAGTGCACAGGTTCTGAAGGAAGTTTTCCCGTACTGCAAGCAGCCGGGTCTGATCAACTCCGTATCCGGTGAGGGCGACAAGATCGATATCCTTTTCCCGGCTATCGCTGATACTGACTGGGAAGTAGTTGCTCTTTGCAGCGACGATACCGGTATTCCGAAATCTGCAGAGGATCGTCTCCGTGTATTCCATAACATCATGGCTAAGGCTAAAGAGTATGGTATCGCACCGAGCCGTATCCATATTGATCCGCTGATCGAGATGCTTTGCACATCCGAAGACGGAATCGCAATGGTAGAGGAAGTTATGCACACCATTCGTGAAGAGTATCCGACGATTCATATCACCGGTGCTGTTTCCAACATTTCCTTCAACCTGCCGGCACGTAAGCTGGTTAACATCGGATTCACTGTACTGGCTATGAAAGCCGGACTTGACAGTGCGATCTTCGATCCGACCAACCGTGACCTGCTTGGCGTAATCAGAGCTACCGAGGCACTTCTTGGTAACGATGAGTATTGTATGGAGTACATCGAAGGATTCCGCGATGGTCTGTACGGACCGAAGCCGAAGGCTTAACGATCGCGGGCAAAATGCTGTCTGATCATTTCTGGATCGCATAGCAGATGCTGCGGAAATCCTGTATCCGGAGAGCATTCGGGTATAGACAGAACAAAAAAATTGCAAAAGGAACACCGAATATATCAATCGGATGTTTCGAACTATACGAAATGACATGTCTGAATAACGGTCTTGCGGAAAGAGACATTTGTTATTGCGGAACAGACATTCATAATAAACTATTTATTTAATACGCGGAGGTATAAAAATGGGAAGTATTGAAGAAGTTGCAAGCTTAGTAGAGCGTGGAAGAAGTAAAAAGGTACCGGCAGCAGTTACAGCAGCTATCGAGTCCGGATGTGATCCGGCTGAGATCCTTCAGAAGGGCATGATCGATACCATGGGTATCGTAGGTGAGAAATTCAAAAACAACGAGATCTTCGTTCCGGAGATGCTGGTTGCAGCAAAGGCTATGAAAGCCGGCGTTGAGGTTCTGAAACCGTATCTTGCTTCCGGCGCAGCTGGAAAATACGGTAAAGTTATCATCGCTACCGTAGCAGGTGACCTTCACGATATCGGTAAGAACCTGGTTGCTATGATGATCGAGTCCGCAGGATTCACAGTAATCGACCTTGGTGTTGACGTACCGAACGACAAGATCATCGAGGCTTGTGAGGAGAACCCGGATGTTAAGATCGTAGCGCTGTCTGCTCTTCTTACAACCACTATGCCGTCTCTTCGTGATGCAGTAGCTGCAGTTAACGGTGCACCGTTCCGCAGCAACATCAAAGTTATGGTTGGTGGTGCTCCGATCACTCAGGAATTCGCAGATGAGATCGGTGCTGATGGATATTCTGAGGATGCTGCATCCGCAGCTGTACTGGCTAAAAAGCTGGTTGGCGCTGAATAATTCCATCTTGTAGCGGAATCATTCGTATGTATAGCGTCCCGGGAAATCCCGGGGCGCTTTTTGTATATCCGCTTTGGAATGACTCCGGCCTTCCGGGTAGTGAGGGAATCAGCGGCGGGAGGCTGAAACGGATATGCGCTTCGTGTAGATGCACACGGAGCTTGACTTGAACATTCAGCGGAGGAATTATAAATGGGAAAAACATATACGGTTCGTTTCCAGCCGCAGAATAAGACCGTAGAAGTGGAAGCAGGTGTTACGATTCTGGAAGCAGAACGTCTGGCCGGTCTGGAACCGGATGCTCCCTGCGGCGGCCAGGGGAAATGCGGAAAATGTAAAGTAAATATTTTGCAGGGAAAAAAGCAGGGAGAGGTTCTGTCCTGCCAGACACCGGTGGACAGCGATCTGGTCGTCGATACGATGTCACAGGAGAAGGTCCATCAGATCCTGACCGGGGGAAGCAGCAGGCAGGTTCTGTTTGCGCCCGGAGTTTCCCGTGATAAGCCGTTCTGGCTGATGGCTTTTGATATCGGTACAACGACAGTTGTCGGCTATCTGCTGGACGGAACAGAAGGAAAGCAGATCCTGACTGTCAGCCGCATGAATCCACAGCATGAATTCGGGGCGGATGTGATCTCCCGTGCGAATTATGTTCTGGAAGAGGGAGAAAAGGGCGGACAGGAAATGCGTGCCTGCATCGTAAAAGCCCTGAATGCCCTAATCGGTGAAGCCTGTGCAAAGGTCGGACTGGATCGTTCGGATATTCTGCAGGTTTCCATCGTTGGAAATACCTGTATGCATCATCTGTTGTTGGGAATCTCTCCGGATTCTCTGGTACATGCTCCCTATATTCCGGCGGTCAAGAAAGGCATGCTGCTGAAACCGGAGGAAGTCGGACTGCAGATGGCTGAAGACGGAACGGTCGTACTGCTTCCGAATATTGCCGGCTTTGTCGGTGCGGATACGGTGGGCTGCATGCTGGCAGTTGCTTTTGATCAGCTGGAGATGCAGACATTGATGATCGATATCGGAACCAACGGTGAGCTGGTTATGGGTAATAAGACCAAAATGGTTACGACATCCACAGCAGCCGGTCCTGCATTTGAGGGTGCGAAGATCGAATGCGGTATGCGTGGATCATCCGGTGCGATCAGTCATTTGAAAGAAAAGGAAGACGGTATCGAGCTGGAGATCGTGGACGAGGTGAAGCCTGTCGGAATCTGTGGTTCCGGTCTGATCGATGTAGTTGCCTTTCTGATCCGTCACGGGTTTGTTAACTGCTACGGCGGTTTTCGTGATCGGGAGGATATCGAAGAGGATGCCGATCCGCTGGCAATAAAGGAACTGGACCGTCTGATCGAAGTGCATGGACAGCCGGCATTTCTCCTGATTCCTGCTGAAGAAACGCAGTTCGGAACAGCTATTTATCTGACACAGAAGGATCTGCGTGAAGTGCAGCTGGCAAAAGGGGCGATCGCTGCGGGAATCGAGATCATGGCCGATAAGCTAGGCATCAGCATCGAAGATATTCAGCAGGTATTTCTGGCAGGTGCATTCGGAACTTATATGGATGCAGAGAGTGCCTGTGAGATCGGATTGATTCCTTATGAACTGAAGGAGCGGATCCTGCCGATCGGCAATGCGGCCGGAGAAGGAGCGAAACTGGCAGTGATCAACCGGAATGAGTATGATTATGCCTGCCGGATGTCGGAAGAGGTTGATTTTATTGAGCTGGCAACAGAAAGCTGTTTCCAGGATGTATTTGTCGATCAGCTGGAATTTCAGCGTGCGGTCGAGGATTGATAGAAGGGGAGTAAGTAAGAAATGATCGGAATAGGCGTAGATACCGGAGGAACTTATACGGATGTGGTCGTATACGATTTTGACACCCGTAAAGTACTTTGCTCCGGCAAGACCCCGACAACCAGAGAAAATCTGGAGATCGGTATTCTCCGCGGTCTGGATATGATGGATCGTGAGCTGCTGAAGAAGGCAGAATTGCTGGCTCTGTCCACAACACTGGCAACCAATGCTTCTCTGGAGAATAAGGGAGGCAGAGCCAAATGCCTGATGATCGGCTGCAATCCGGATTCCATGGCGAATCTGGAATCGGTGTATGCAAAGTACGGTATGCAGGATCTGAATCAGCTGGTCTTTGTGGACGGAAGACCGGAACATTTCTTTTCCAATCCGATGGAACCGGACTGGGAAATGATACGGACCAATGCGGCAGATTGGTTTGCAGGATGCAAGTCAGTGGGAATCACGCAGATCTATCCACGGGCGGACGGCGGCAAGCTGGAACGAAAATCCAAGGAAGTTCTGGAAGAAACGCTGGGAATTCCGGTAACGACTGCACATGATATGTTTGAAGATGTGGATGTTCTGAAACGAGGAGCGGGAACACTTCTGAATGCACGGCTGATTCCGCTGATCGATGAATTTCTGATTGCAGTCCGGCATGCATTGAAGGCCCGAAATCTGCATATGCCGATTGCGATCGTGAAAAGTGACGGCAGTCTGCTGACAGAGGAACTGGTACGGGAACTGCCGGTAGAAACACTGCTTTCCGGTCCGGCTGCAAGTACCATCGGCGGCAGTGTCCTTGCAGGTGAAGAAAATGCGATCATTGTGGATATGGGCGGCACAACGACAGACATTGCCCTGATTCGCGACAAAAATCCGATCCTTGCTTCCGACGGTATTACGATCGGGCCATGGAAGACCACGGTAAAGGGGCTGTATGTCAATACCTGTCTGCTGGGCGGAGACAGTGCAGTACGATTCAAGGATTTTGATATCATGCTCTGCGAAGACCGCGTGGTGCCGCTGTCAGTGCTGGCAGGCAGATATCCGCAGGTGATCCAAAAGCTGAAGTGGCTGGCGGAATCCAAGCGGACGCATACCCGCATGATCAGTGACTTCTGGGTACTGCAGAAAAATCTGGCTGACGGAACACATACGGAACGAATGGAAAACTATTCGGAAAAAGAACAGAAAGTCATTCGTCTGCTGCAGGATGGACCGCTGATGATCGAAGAACTGGCGGAACAGATGGACAGCAGCATCTACCAGCTGAAGATCGATCGTCTGGAAGCGGAAGGCATCGTTATGCGAAGCGGTCTGACGCCTACGGATATGATGATCCGCAAGGGGGATCTGGATCCGGATGTCATGGACGAACCGGTGAACCGCAGCGGTAAAGCGGTGCAGTACGCCATGGAATTTCTCGGAAGAACCACGGGTACCAAACCGGAGGCGATTCCGGATCTTGTTTATAAGCTGGTTATGAAAAAGATGTACTGCCGGATCGCCGAGATCCTGCTGGACCGCAAATATCCCAAGAAGAAACGGCTGCTGAGTCAGGAAGGTGTCAAGGCCCTGTTGGAGTGGAGTTTTGAAGAAGCCTTCGAAAAGGCGAATGATGCAGGCGGCAAAAAGCCGGACTGGATGGAGATCCGGCTGGAGACCGACCTTCCGATCATCGGTGTAGGAGCACCGACACATGTATTTCTGTCAAAGGTCGCCGGACTTCTCGGAACCAGAGCAGTCATCAACCGGTATGCATCGGTGGCCAATGCCCTCGGTGCGATCGCGGGACAGGTCGTTCTGCGTGAAAAGGCCAGGGTAAAGGCCGAGTTCCAGGGAGCGACTCCCAACGGCTATTCCGTATATGACGGAGAAGAACGGCTGATGTTCGAGGAGTATCCGGATGCGGAAAAATACGCGGTGGAAATGACAGTTCGAAAGGTGCGGGAAAAGGCCGCTAAGCACCGGGCAGATCCCAACGCAGAGGTAAAGACAACGAAGGAGCAGATCCGGACGCAGTTTGCTTTCTTTGAGACGATCGTTGAGTCAACGATCACCGATGTGTTTCATATTTGAGAAACCTGTGAGTGAATTTCATAGACAACAGCGAAGGCGGGAGTGATCAGCTCCCGCCTTCGTTGTTTTAAACATTATTGATCGGGGAATAGGGCAGCCGGATCTCTACCTCGGTTCCTTCGCCCGGTGTGCTGCGGTAGTGCAGTCCGTAATTGGGACCGTAGAGGATCTGCAGACGCCGATGGGTATTATAGACGGCGATGTGATTGCCTTTTCCTGTATTCTCCAGAGTTCCGGTGAGGATCTTCGGAAGGATGTCAGGTGCAATGCCGATGCCGTCATCGGAAAGCAGCAGTACAGCCGTGTCGTCTTCCTGCCATCCGGTCAGAACGATGGTGCCGCGATGACTTTCTTTTTCCAGAATGCCGTGCAGGATGGAGTTCTCAATAACCGGCTGCAGGGTCAGTCGGGGGATGCGGCACTCCAGAAGGGAATCCGGAACGTCTACAACGAAATCAATACCATCATCGAAGCGCATGTTCTGCAGACGGGTGTAGATGGTAATGTGTTCGATTTCCTCTTCGATGGTGCTGATGGAATCCTTGCGGCTGAGTGTCAGCTTGTAGAAACGGGACAGATCCCGGATCGCCTGGTTGGTCTCTTTGGTTCGCCCCTGCTGTGCCATCCAGTTGATCATTTCCATGGTGTTGTACAGGAAATGGGGATTGATCTGTGCCTGCAGGGATTTGAATTCCGCAACGCGCAGCTCTTCCGACGCTTTTTTCTGCTCCTCGATCAGCAGATTGATCTGCTGTGCCATATAGTTGTAGGAATCCGTCAGCTCACCGATCTCATCGGTCTCTTCCGGATCGGGCATGGGAACCGGCGGAGCATTCCGCACGAGAGTCATCTGCTGACTGATCCGGTGCAGACGGCTGCTGATGGATCGGGACAGAAAAACGGAAATGAGGATACTCAGCAGTGCGGAACCGACCCAGATCAGAATAATGCTCCATAGAATACGCTGTGATCGTGCAACCAGAGGAGCCGACGGCGTCACGGTAACCAGGAACCATTCTGCCTCCGGCAGGTAATGGCTGCTGACATAGACCTCTTCGCCGAGGATCTCTCTTTCCAGAAAACCGTTCGAACTCATCAGATTGGAACGAATGCTGTCATAAGGCATGTAGTAGATACTTGCACGGGCCTGATTGGTATTGACAACGATGGCATTTCGATCGTTGGCGATATAGGATACACTTTCGGCCTGAGAAAGATTGTTCTGCATGATGGCAGCCAAAGAATCCGAGTTAAAGTAATAGACCTCATAGACTTGGATGGAACTTCCCGTCTTGTCACGGATAAACAGCGGACGGATATATGCACAGTCACCATAGTTTTCTTTTTCCTGAGGAGTCAGGTACAGCGGCGGACAAAAAAGCCGGGTCGGACGGGTACTGTGAAAAATACCGTACCAGTAGGATGTGCTGACGGAGGAAAGCGGTGCGAATATGGTATCTGCTTCTGCGAAGAAGCTGTGCTCCCTGGGAAGATCCACATAGAAACGGACAGCAGTAACCGGTGTATCTGTCATAATACTCCTGCATTCCGATACAAAAGTCTGCAGATCCGAACCGGTCAGCGCCTGATCGATATCTTCAGACAAGGTCGCATTGAAGATCCGATCGCTGAAGGCAGTTGCTGTAACGGAATTTTCCACGGAGATGACCTGATTCAGAGCTGTGCGAAGATAAGGTGCGGTTTTTGCCGTGCTCAGCTGCTCATTTCGCAGGGTATCCGAGGTGATCATCTGACGCAGACTGTTGGAAAGCAGAAAACTGACGACCAGCATCGGGATCGAAACAGCAAGCAGGATCAGCAGAAAAAGTTTGGTCCGGATCTTCAGATTTCCAAAGAATTTTCGAATCATGTGAAACAGCTTCATACGAGCCTGCTTTCCCGGTAATCCGAGGGAGAACTGCCGGAGTATTTTTTGAAAGCCTTACCGAAATAGTTGCTGTCGTTATAGCCGACCATGATCGAGATATCGGAGATGTTGTGTCGGGGATCAGCCAGCAGTTCCTTGGCACGTTCCATGCGATACTCTGTCAGGTACTGGTTCAGGGTCTGACCGGTTTCGTTTTTGAATACGGTGCAGGCGTAGGAAGCGGACAGAGACGCATATTCACTGATCTCCTTGGTGGAGAGCTGCGGATCGGCGTAATTCTTCCTTATATAATTCTTGATCAGATAGACCGACGAATTTTCCGGAACATAATTGTTGATATCTTCCGTATATTTACGAAGATTCTGCACCAGAAGTGCATGCAGCTCTTCATAAGAGAAGCAGAGGGAAAGGGAATCCAGAAGAAGGTCCCCTTCGGAAGTAATGCCGGCTCCCGGCAGCATGCGAAGCCTTCGCTGTTCCAGAAGGGCGGAGAGCAGACGGTAATACAGGGTCTGTACCGTCCGGCGAAGCATCCGCGGGTTTTCCGAGTAGTAGTGATACAATTCATCGGAAAGCCGGTCGATCTGTGCACTGTCGGCACTGCGGATCGCATCCAGCATGGAAGCTTCCAGTTTTTCCGAAGAGGTTTCCGCCGGATCCGGTGCCGGAAGTTCCGGAAGGATCAGGGAACCGGGCGCACGGAAAAAGCTGTGCTGCAGGCTGATAACCGACGAACTGTAAGAATCATATATATGGCTGATCCCCGATACGGTCGTTCCGGCTGCCAGATAGTAGTTATCCACAGCTGCCAGCTGCCCGGACAGGGCATCGGTGACATAGGTTAGCGTTCGAGGAGAAAACGGCGTTTCCCGGAACAGATGGAGGACAAACAGATTTGCCTTCTTAGAAGCGGCAGCCATGTGCAGATGATGGATTTGAAGGATCGGCTCCAGTCCTGTTTCCAGTTCGGACAGGAAGGCAGGGGACAGTTCCATTCGTTCATCGATCTGCAGAATCAGGGATACCGCCGAACGGAAGATCTCTTCCCCGCCGAAACGGCGGCTGTAACGTTCGCAGAGGCTTTTCAGCTGTTCCTGAACGCCTGCATAGGGCATTGTAAAATACAGTGCCAGCTCGGATGCGGAAAGAGAATCCGCCCGATGGTTCTGATGGATGGAACGGCAGCGTTCGGCTGCATCGCGCAGTGCGGCCTCCACTTCGGCGATATCAAGCGGTTTTTCAACGTAGTTGACGGCCTGCAGCCGGATCGCTGCTTTCAGATACTCTTTATCGGAATAGCCGCTCATAAATACAAAGACAGAATCCGGAAGCTGTTCCCGGATCTTGTCCATCATCTCGATTCCTGTCATACGGGGCATGCGGACATCACTCAGAACGATGTCCGGCCGGTACAGCAGTGCTTTTTTCAGTCCTTCGACGCCGTCTTCAGCCGTATAGATCTCATTGATTCCAAGATCTCTCCAGTTGACGGATTTCTGAAGACCGGTTCGGGTCAGGGTTTCATCATCGGCAATCAATATTTTCAAGGAATACCTCCGGATATTATATAGATGTAGATTTTGCAGTGGAATACCGAGAATGTTTTCCTATTCGGCTCCCATTATTTTCAGTATAGCAGAAAACGATTTGGAGTGGAAAAATTTACCATAATCCAAAAAAAATTCCTCTTAAACCGAAAAAATGCCGATGCTATACTTTAGACATCATGGAAAGGGGGATAAACAAGTGTCAGCAAATGTATCAGAAGATCTTATTCTGGAACTTAGAGGCATTACCAAGATTTTCCCGGGTGTAAAAGCGTTGAACAACGTACAGTTCAAGCTGCGCCGTGGAGAAGTACATGCTCTGATGGGCGAAAACGGAGCAGGTAAATCTACATTTATCAAAGTTATTACCGGTGTACATGCGGCAGAAGAAGGAAGCATGTACCTGAACGGTACGGAGGTTCATTTCAAAGGACCGAAGGATGCACTGGCTGCAGGTATCGCAGCGGTATATCAGCATCCGACCATTTATCCGGAGCTTACCGTTACAGAGAATATTTTTATGGGTCATGAGTTCAAAAAGAGCGGCTTTATTCAGTGGAGAGCCATGAACCAGGAAGCAAAGAAACTGTTGGACAGACTGGATGCGGATTTCAAACCGACAGAGGAGATGGGTGCTCTTTCCGTTGCGCAGCAGCAGATGGTTGAGATCGCAAAAGCGCTTTCTACCCATGCAAAGATCATCATCCTTGATGAGCCGACAGCAGCTCTTACAGCAAACGAGTCTGAGAAACTGTACCGCATCGTTGATCAGCTGAAGGCAGAAGGTGTTTCCATTATCTTCATTTCACATCGTATGGAGGATATGTATCGACTGGCTGAGCGGGTTACCGTATTCCGTGATTCCCAGTACATCGGAACCTATGATGTAGACAAGATCACAACACCGGATCTGATCAAGGCCATGGTTGGTCGTGAGATCACCGATATGTATCCGAAGCCGAAGGTAGAGATCGGTAAGGAAATCTTCCGTTTTGAAAATATGAGCCGCATGGGTTATTTCAAGGATGTTGCTTTGAATATCCGTGCAGGTGAGATCGTCGGACTGACCGGTCTGGTCGGTGCGGGACGTACCGAGACGATCCAGGCGGTATGCGGTATCGTAAAACCGGATTCCGGAAAGGTATTTGTCGAGGGCAAAGAAGTTACGATCAGAAACCCGAAGGATGCCATGGATGCAGGTATCATTCTTCTTCCGGAGGACCGTTCCAAACAGGGTCTTATTCTGAAGTGGGGATTAGGCGATAACGTAATCCTTCCGATCCAGGATAAGCTGGCAAAGGGACCGTTCAAGGTGAAAAACGAGAAAGCGGAATATGCACTCTCCAAGAGACTTCTGGAGGATGTAGATACAAAGGCTGTAACGATCTTTGACGGAGCGGGAACGCTTTCCGGCGGTAACCAGCAGAAGGTCGTTGTGGCAAAGGCACTTGCGCAGGACAACATGAAGGTCCTGATCATGGATGAGCCGACAAAGGGTGTCGACGTAGGTGCAAAAGCAGAGATCTATGCGATCATGGGTGATCTTGCAAAGCAGGGCTTTGGTATCCTGCTGATCTCCTCCGAGATGTCCGAGATCCTCGGTATGTCCGATCGTATTTATACCATGTGCAAAGGCCGTGTGACCGGCTGCGTGGATATTACGGAAGCAACACAGGAGGGACTGCTTGAGCTCTCCATGGAAAAAGGAAAGGAGGCCGCTGAATAATGGAAAAGAAATCCGTATGGAAACGTATTACGGGATCCCGTGAAGCCAGCCTGGTTCTGATCCTGGCTGTCATGCTGATCGTCGTAAATATCCTCAGTGGAGGAACTTTCCTTACTCTCAACAATATCTATCAGATTTTTCTGAATAACACATTGACCATGCTGATGGCACTCGGAATGCTCTGCGTAATGCTTACCGCAGGTATCGATATCTCCATCACATCCACACTTGCATTTACCGGTATGATCATCGGTATGCTGCAGAAAAAAGCCGGCTTTACCAATACGCTGCTACTCTTCCTGATTGCAGCTGTGATCGGTCTGGCCTGCGGTTTTCTGAATGGTCTGATCATCTCCAAAGGTAAGCTTGCACCGATCATCTGTACCATGGGCTTTATGTACATCTGGCGCGGACTTGCTTATGTGGTTTCCAACAATGAGTGGGCATCCGGTGCGGATGTAGCGCATTTTGCAGAGTTCGGTAAAGCCGGATCTCCCGGTCCGCTGATCGTGCTGCTTGTTGCCTATGTATTTTTCTTTGTTCTTATGAAATGGACGACCTTCGGCCGCAGAATCTATGCCGTAGGTTCTAATGCAGAGGCTGCACGCATCTCCGGTATCAATGTAGATGCTGTTATCACCTGGGCATACACCATTATGGGTACTCTGGCAGGTATTGCCGGTGCCATGTCTGTTTCCATCTATGCTTCTGCACAGCCGAACATGCAGTATGGTAAAGAGATGGATGTTATCGCTGCCTGCGTTATCGGCGGTGTTTCCATGAACGGCGGACGCGGAACGGTCGTTGGAACCTTCCTCGGAGCACTGTTCTATGCGGTTCTTGCAAAAGCGCTTCCGCTGGTAGGCCTGGATGCGATCTGGCAGAACCTGATCAAGGGCGTTGTTGTTCTTGTTGTAGTACTTGTTAACGTTATTACACAGCGTGCTATGGACAAGGCTAATCTGGAAAGAAGGGAGATGTAATCATGGCAGGAAAATCCGGAAGAGAAATTAATGCCACCCCGCAGAATAGTCTTAAGAAAAAGATTCTCAGCTGGGAGGGCGGACTTGTACTTATTTTTATCGGTGTACTGATCTTCGGTTCAGTTGTTTCTCCGAGTTACACATTCACCAATGTTCTGCGTGAGATGCCGAAATATCTGGCAGAGCTGTTTATGATGTTTGCCATGGGCTTTATTCTGGTTATCGGTGAGATCGATATCTCCGTCGGCGCGATCGTTTGTTTATCCGCAACGTTAACCTGCTTCATCAACCGTGCAGGTGCTCCGATGGTCGTACAGGTAATTGCCTGTCTGCTGATCGGTCTGGCCTGCGGATGCCTGAACGGTATCATTGCCACAAACTTCACCGAACTGCCGACCATGATCATTACACTTGGTACACAGATTATTTTCCGTGGTATTGCAGAGGTTTCCATGGGAAGCGGCGGATCTATCGCACTTACCGATACAGCCGGCTTTGCGAAGATCGGCGGAAGAATCGGACCGTTCCCGATCGCATTCTTCCTGATCATCCTTACAGCAGTGATTTATATCTTTGTACTGTCCAGAACTACCTTCGGACGGAAGCTGTATGCAGTTGGATCCAACAAGACCGCAGCACTGTATGCCGGAATTCCGGTACAGCGTATCCGCTGGATTTGTATGACACTGATCGGTCTGATGGCAGGTATCTGTGCACTGTTCATGCTGGCAACCACCTTCGGTGCAAACACAACGACCGGACAGGGCTTTGAGATGGACGTTATCGCTATGTGTGTATTCGGCGGAATCGCTACTACTGGTGGTAAAGGAAACCTTGTTGGCGCTACACTGGCCGGCTTCACCATCGTATGTCTGCGAATCGCTCTCGGACAGCTGAACATGAGCGGCCAGACGATTCTGGTTATCATCGGTATCCTGCTGATCGCATCCGCACTGATTCCGGGAATTTCCCAGAGCATCAGCAACAAAAAGAAAAGAGCAGCGGTATAAGTATTCATAGAATGCGAAGCCTGCGGGAAAATCTGCATAGCAGACAAATAAGGATATAAGAAAACAGTCGTCCTCCGGGGCGGCTGTTTTTTTGTTCATGGTTTGTTTACACTATATTCAAAAAATAATACCTCTAATCAAAAAAAATTACCATTTCGAAAAAAAATACCCGATGATACAATTTGCATAGGTCAAAGGACTGGACGATTTATTCCGAAAAAACGTAAATGTATTAGGAGGAAGAAAAATGAAAAAACAGTTTATTAGTGTTGCTCTTACAGTAGCAATGGCTGCAAGCGCATTTGCAGGCTGCGGTTCCAAAGCAGAGGAAGCAGCTCCGGCAGCAAGCGAGGCAGCAGCAACAAGCGAAGCAGCAGCTCCGGCAGACGGTGAGAAAACATATGCACTGGTTCCGAAGAGTGCAGGTAACCCGTTCAACGAGAGAGAGGCTTCCGGATTTGAAGAGGCTGTAAAAGCAGCAGGCGGAAAATGCGTTATTTCCTACCCGGATCAGGCTACCGCTGAGGCACAGATTACCGTTATCAACTCCCTGATCTCTCAGGGCGTAGATTCTATCGCAGTTGCAGCTAACGATGCAAACGCTCTGTCTGCAGCACTGCAGGATGCTGAGAAAGCCGGCATCAAAGTTTGTACACTGGACTCTGACGTAGCAGCTGCTGACCGTGCAGTATTCTGCAACCAGGCAGGTGTTCAGGAGATCGGACAGGCTCTGATGGATGCTATCTATGATCTGACAGGCGGCGAAGGTGATTATGCGATCCTTTCCGCTACATCTCAGGCTACAAACCAGAATGCATGGATCGAGGCTATGGCTCAGATCGCAGCAGCTGATGAGAAATATGCAAAACTGAACCTGGTTGAGGTTGCTTACGGTGATGACGAGCCGCAGAAATCCACTGACCAGACAAACGCTCTGCTTCAGAAATACCCGGATCTGAAAGTTATCTGCGCACCGACAACCGTTGGTATTGCTGCTGCAGCTAAAGTTCTTCAGGATGCTGGATCTTCTGTAAAACTGACAGGTCTTGGACTTCCGTCTGAGATGAAAGAGTACATCGGCGATGACGATGCACATTCCTGCCCGTACATGTTCCTGTGGAACCCGATCGACCTTGGTGCTCTGGCTGCATACACATCCATGGCTCTGGTAGACGGAACAATCACCGGTGCTGAAGGTGATACATTCGAGACTCCGCTTGGCAACTACACCATCGCTAAGAACGGTGAGGCTACTGAGATCATCCTTGGACAGCCGTTCAAATTCGAGCCGAGCAACATTGAGGAGTGGGCAGCAGTATATTGATTTGCTGAAAGCCGGAACTTCCAATAAGGAATAAGGAAATGAAGATTAGGGGACTGCCGCACAAGCGGCGGTCCTTTTTTGCGCGTAGCAGCGATGAGAATGCCGTGCTTGCACGAGCATTCGAGGAGCGCCGCGACAACTTGAGAAACTCGCAAAGCGTGTTTCTCATAGTTTGATGTGTGGACGAAACTTCTGCAGGCAGTGAGACGGCTGCGAATACTGTACAATACCAACGCAGGCACGCTCGATATATCAGTCGAAATGTCGACTGATATATCGGCCTCCGGCGGCCTCAGAACACCTGCTTATGGTATTTGTACAGCATCCGCAGCCGTGCTACAATGTAGCTGAAGTTTCGCCCATGGAGGCAGTTTTGGAAATGAGAGGTAAGTATATGACAAAGAGCTGGAAAAGAGTATCGGCGCTTGTGCTTGCAGTTTTAATGCTGATGGTAAGTGTGATGACCGGCTGTGGAAGTTCGGAAAATGCACAACTGTCCGCAGGCGATGAGCAGTCCGTATCGATCAGTATTGTGTCGAAGGAGGATGCACAGGACGCCGCAGCGCAAGGCGCGGTATCACAGGATTCGACAACGGAAGCTGAACAAGCAGATGGGCAGTATGCAGAAGCATCTTCAGATGAACAGGAATGGCAGGAAGCAGATGCGGAGTCGGCAAACGCGGAAGCCACGGAAAGAAATTTTGCTTCCGAGACTGGCGAATCACAGGACAGCAGTGAGGCTTTGCAGGATGCTGAAACATCGGATGCAGGGGCACAGGGGACAGAGACACAGGATGCATCTTCTCAGGATTCGACTGCTGAAGCAGAGATGCAGACGGAGGCGGAGCTTTCGGTTGTAGAGGATGGTTCCTATACATCCAAGGATGAGGTGGCTTTGTACATTCATGAATTCGGACATCTTCCCGGTAATTTTATTTCGAAGCGGAAGGCGGAGAAACTTGGCTGGGACAGCCGGGAGGGCAATCTCTGGGAGGTGGCACCGGGCAAGAGTATCGGCGGCAGCCGCTTCGGCAATTACGAAGGCCTGCTTCCGGAGGACGATGACCGCACCTATTATGAATGTGACATTGATTACGACGGCGGATACCGCGGAGCAAAGCGTATTATTTACTCGGATGACGGACTGGTTTTCTACACGGAGGATCATTACAAGACCTTTGAACAGCTGTATTGATGCTGCAGAAGATGTGTGAATCGGAAAAGGAGGATGTATGAAAAAAATTATTCTGGATCTGTGTGGAAAAGAGACGAGAAAGGATATGCATACCTATCTGCAGAAGGAACTGGAACTTCCGGAATATTACGGAAAGAATCTGGATGCGCTGTATGACTGTCTGACGGATGTAGTGGACGATCTGGCTGTTGGCCTGATCTGCCCGGCAGACGGGGGCGAAAATGAACGCTATCTGAAAAGCATTCGGAAGGTATTTCGGGATGCCGAGAAAGAAAACCCGCATCTGTGTGTGTTTGCCTGGAAGGTGTAGATTTTTTCTGCTGAACAATCGGTGAGCAAGGCTGGATATCCGGGGGATGTATGGGAAGCTTTGCACATAAAAAATATGCATGAAAATGGATTTGACATAACTGGAATTTTTGGGAAATGAAAAACAGCCATCCTCATTTGAGGATGGCTGTTTTTTTAACGGAGATGAAGGGAGTTGAACCCTTGCGCCGGTTACCCGACCTATCGCATTTCGAGTGCGACCTCTTCGGCCTCTTGAGTACATCTCCATATCTGTTACAGCATTATATTTTAGCAGAGAATGGCGGAGAGTTCAAGCATAGATTACTGCAGCAGATTACTTAGATTTCGGTATTTTCAATTATCGGGGAGATCAGTAAAATAAAACTATATGGCATTTTTTACGGACAGCTGTACAGCATGGATCGACCGAACCGGGAACAGGCAGGGGAAAGCCGGTGCAGGTACGGACTGTATACGCGATAATAAATCAGAAAAAACCGGAAGACCGGTAGAAAGCAGGTTCTATGGGAAGATATTCCAAGGAAGATATTTATCGTATGGTGGAGGAAGAGGATGTAAAATTCATTCGTCTTCAGTTCTGTGATATGTTCGGCATACCAAAAAATCTGGCAATCACGGTGACACAGCTGGAGAAGGCTCTGGACAATCGATGCGTGTTCTGTCCTTCGCAGATCGAAGGTTATCAGGATGTGCCGGATGAGATGTATCTCTATCCTGACAGAGATACCTTTACGATCTATCCCTGGAGACCGCAGACGGGAAAAGTAGCACGTATGTACTGTGATCTTCGGGATGAGGAGGGAAATCCCTTTGAAGGAGACAGCCGCCAGGTGCTGAAACGGGTACTGGATGAGGCGAAGGCAATGGGATTGGTTTTTGAGATCCGTCCGGAGCTGGAGTTTTTCCTTTTTCATATCGATGATGACGGACATCCGACAACGCAGACGCATGAGGTTGCCGGCTATTACGATGTAGCTCCGCTGGATCTGGCGGAAAATGTACGCCGTGATATCATTCTTTCTCTGGAAGAGATGGGCTTTGAGATCACCGGTTCCCATCATGAGATCTCGCCGGCACAGCATCAGATCGACTTTGCGGAGGATCGGGCTGATCGTGTTGCCGATGCGGTGATCACCTTCAAGATGGCAGCCAAGACGATTGCCAAGAAGTATGGCCTGTATGCCACCTTTATGCCGAAGCCGAAGGAAGGCGTCAACGGTTCCGGTATGCATGTGAATATTTTCTGTCGGGATCTGCTCGGCAAAAATCTGTTCTGGGATATGGACGGGGAAGGCATGGTTTCGGAGCTGGGCAGACAGTTTATGGCCGGACTTCTGGCACACAGCAAGGCCATTACACTGATCACCAATCCGCTGGTGAACTCCTATAAGCGTCTGATCACCGGATTTAATGCACCAACAAGTGTTTCCTGGTCCGGAAGAATATCCGATCGAAGTGCAGTGGTCAATGTACCGCACAGAAAGGGAGATGCCACAAGGATCGAATACAGAAGTCCGGATGGTGTGTGCAATCCCTATCTGGCATTTGCAGTCATTCTGGAAGCCGGAATGGACGGTATCCGCAAGCAGATGGTACTTCCCGAGGAAAATATGGGCGATGCAGATACCCTGCCGGCCAATATGGGAGAAGCATGGGAATGCTGCAGCTCGGATCCGATGATTCGAAGAGTCTTGGGCGATTATATTTATGAAGAATTGATGAAGCAGAAAGAGGCAGAGTGGAAAGAGTTCAATGCAGTTGTTACAAACTGGGAGCTTAAGAAATATTTAGGTAAGTATTGAGGTAATAACGTTGCGAAAAATAATAGTTGCGTATTCGAAATTGGAAGACGCCAAAAGGATCCGTTCGGTCCTTGTTCGCAACGGGTTTTCGGTTCTGGGAATCGGAACGACCGGTGCGCGTGCATTGGAACTTGCTTCCGGTGATGGGGAAGAAAGTCTGATCATCTGCGGATATCGGTTGAAGGATGTTGCCTATCGGGAACTTTCGGAAATGCTTCCACAGGGCTCGCTCCTGCTTTTGATAACTTCTCCCCAGCGTGTGGGAGAAGAATTGCCCGATAATGTTGTTTTCTTACCGATTCCGTTGAAGGTGGACAGCCTTTTGCAGAAGGTCTCGGCGCTGATCGTCACAAGCGAGCGAAAAAAAAGCAGAAAACCGCCGAAACGAAGCGCAGAAGAACAGGAATTGATCAACCGGGCAAAGGCCGTTCTGATGGAACGAAACCATATGACAGAGCCGGAAGCCCATCGGTATCTGCAGAAATGTGCAATGGATTCCGGGACGGGAATTGCCGAAACGGCAGATATGATCCTGCTTCTGATCAGGAATGAATGAACGGAAATGTGAAAAAGATATAGCGTTTTGCAACAAAAACTTAACAATATGTGGGGCGTTTTTCCTTGTACGGGTATTTGAAGTGTGATAGTATGTAAAATGATTGAAAGATTATTTTCATATATAAAGACGATATTTTACATAAACATTTATAAAAATAAAGAAAAAGGATAATGCATGAAGAGAAGAAGTTTACTTGTACTTGGATTAGCTATCGTTATGTCACTTGCCTCCGTTGCCCCGGTATATGCAGAGGAAACCGCTGATCAGGCTGCTATTTCTGCTTCGATCAGTGAACTGGAGACAAAGAAACAGAACCTGCTGAGTGAGATCGATTCTCTGGAGGCAGATCTGGTAAAGACTATTGCAGAAGTAGATACCATCAATGCACGTCTGGAGACGCTTGCGGCTGAGATGGAACAGACGGCGGCAGACCTGACCGTTGCAGAAGGAGAGAAAGAGACACAGCAGGAGGCCATGAAGGCCCGTATTCAGTATATCTATGAGCGCGGCGGAGATGCCGGATGGATTCAGATCTTCCTGAATGACGGGGATATTGCTTCCTGGCTGAATAATGATGAATATACACAGAAGATCTATGATTATGACCGCAGTATGCTCCAGTCGTATGCGGATGCCTGTGAAAAGGTAGCAACTCTGCAGGCACAGCAGCAGAGACAGAAGGCAGAACTGGAGAAGAAGAAAAACAGTCTGATGGAAGGTCAGCAGAGACTGGAAGGTCTCCTGGCACAGGCAAAGGAACAGTATACGGATTATGATGCAAAGGTCGCAGATGCGTATGCAAAAGCGGCAGAGTATCGTGCGATCATAAATGAACAGAACGAATCCATCAGTCAGATGGTTGCTCTGCAGATGGCTGCAACGGATGATTATACATACCAGCCGGATGCGGAATATGTAGCCGGTGTGGATTCTCCATACAATTTTGAGGATCTCAGCACAACGGAACAGCAGCAGATCTATCAGGCGGCTGAAGAACTCGCACAGCAGACAGGTACCGATGTTGCGACTGCACAGCAGGTAGTACGCCAGGCATATGATTTTACCGGAAGCACGGCTACTGCCACCGGACAGGCCCTGGTTGATTATGCGGCACAGTTCCTCGGCAATCCGTATGTTTACGGCGGAAACAGTCTGACGGATGGTATTGACTGCTCCGGATTTGTACAGCAGGTTTATGCAAACTTTGGTATTTCCACATCCCGTACATCTTATACAATGGAGACAGAGGGAACGGAAGTTTCCTATAATGATATTCAGACCGGTGATGTTGTTGTTTATGACGGACATGTAGGCATTTATGCCGGCAACGGTCAGATCATCAATGCAGCGGATGAAACACAGGGAATTGTGTATACACCGGCTGATTATGATACGATTCTTTCCGTCCGCAGATTTTTACCGGAAGAATCCGGAAGTACAGAGGATGCCGGAAGTACTGATCAGTCCGGAAGTGCAGATGGAACAGTCAGCACAGACGCAGGGGTTAGCGCAGACGGTGGCGCAGAAAGCACAGGAGAGTATTGATCGCACGGAATATAGTGCTTCGAGAGTAATATACGAATAGAACAAAGCAGGAACTGCTGTATCGGAGAGATCCGGTGCAGCAGTTCTTTTTATCTCAGTCGATAAGACTCCCACGTCTGCAAGTGGTGAGCAATTGCAGGATCACCGCCGTAAATTGTGATGTTTCTCGGTTTAAAGCAAAAAGAGGCCTGTTCCCAAGGGTTGTATGTATTGGAATTAGAACAATAAAAGCTCGTTAAAGAATTGACAATAACGTGTGATGGAGATACAATATCCATGAAATTGTTAAATAAATATCAAACACATGGGCGATCCGAAGCTTGTCATATTCGATGCTGTTAGAGGAAGCCCAAGTGGTTTGAGGAATAAAAGTAAGTGAAACAGGAGGCATCAATATGCAAAGATTTACAAACCCGAGAGATCTCTATCATGGCAAGGGAGCATTGGAAGCTCTTAAAACACTGCAGGGAAAGAAAGCTGTCATCTGTGTGGGCGGCGGTTCTATGAAGCGCTTTGGTTTTCTGGATAAGGCAGTCGGCTATCTGGAAGAAGCAGGAATGAAAGTTATGATCATCGATGGTATTGAGTCTGATCCGTCTGTTACGACTGTAATGAACGGTGCGCAGAAGATGCTGGAGTTTGAGCCGGACTGGATCGTTGCAATCGGCGGCGGTTCCCCGATCGATGCTGCCAAGGCAATGTGGATCAAATATGAGTATCCGGATTGTACCTTTGAAGATATGTGCAAAGTCTTCGGAATTCCGGAGCTTCGCCGCAAAGCAAGATTCTGTGCTGTTTCCTCTACTTCCGGTACAGCAACAGAGGTTACCGCATTCTCTATCATTACTGACTATGATAATGGTATCAAATATCCGATCGCAGATTTTCAGATCACACCGGATGTTGCTATCGTAGATCCGGAACTGGCAGAGACTATGCCGAAGAAGCTGGTTGCACATACCGGTATGGATGCGATCACTCATGCGATCGAGGCTTATGTTTCTACCGTTGCTTCTGATTTCACAGATGCACCGGCTCTGTATTCCATGAAAGAAATCAAGGAAACACTGGTTGCTTCCTACAATGGCGATATGGCTGCCCGTGATGCTATGCACAATGCACAGTGTCTGGCCGGAATTGCATTCTCTAGCGGTCTGCTTGGTATCGTTCATTCCATGGCACACAAGACCGGTGCGATCTTTGCAGATTACGGTGCACATATTATCCATGGTGCTGCCAACGCCATGTATCTGCCGAAGGTTATTGCATTCAATGCAAAGGATGAAAGAGCTGCTAAGCGTTATGCATATATTGCCGATCAGCTGGGACTGGCCGGTGAGACCCAGGAGGAAAAGATCGCAGCACTCATTGCTTATCTGCGCGGTATGAACGATGATCTGAACATTCCGCACTGCATCAAAAACTATGGTGCAGACAGTTATCCGACCGAGCAGGGCTTTGTTCCGGAGGAAGTATTCCTTGAGAGACTGCCGGAGATCGCTAAAAATGCAATTGCCGATGCCTGCACAGGCTCCAATCCGCGTCAGCCAAGCCAGGAGGAGATGGAGAAGTTGCTGAAATGCTGCTACTACGACACTGCTGTGGATTTCTGATTCGATTCGGAAAAAGAGAATCAGCGAAAGCGTCCGCTTACAGAAGAGGGGAAAGCCCCGGTGATATGAGATTTTAAATCGCGGAAGCGGTTTAAAATAAAGGTATTTTTACCACCTTCCAAAATAGAAGAGGATCTGTCATTCGAAATGATCGAAGGGCAGATCCTTTTTATGACTATATCTGCGGCTGATACAATGGCAGTCCTTCCTGCGTGGAAAGATGCCAGGGACTTTTGTATGACTTGCAGGAAAATATAGGGTCGAGTACAATAATAGACAGTGGTATTTGTGATGAGACCGCATCGATTGCGTAAATTGGCAGAATTGATAAAAGTATCGAGTATTACAAAGCGGTATCAGGGTCATTATTTATAGAAGAAACGGAAACAAAATGGAAACAAGAGAACTTTTGGAAAAGGTCAGATCCGGTGCGGTCAGCATCGAAGAGGCGGAACAGTATTTTCGCAGAGAACCATTTGAAGAGCTTGGATATGCAAAGCTGGATATGCATCGGGAGATCCGTTCCGGATTTCCGGAAGTGATCTATTGCAGCAGGAAAACCGATGAATTTCTGGTTGGAATCTATAAAAAAATGCTGGAGCAGAACGGAGAGGTGTTCGGAACCCGGGCGGATCCGCATCAGTATGAAATTGTGAAGGCTGCTGTTCCGGAAATCATGTATGATCCTGTATCCCGCATCTTAAAATACGAGAAACCGGACAAGAAGCGTGAAGGTCTGATTGCGGTATGTACAGCCGGAACCGCAGATATTCCGGTGGCGGAAGAGGCTGCGCAGACGGCAGAGTTCTTCGGAGCAGAAGTGGAACGAATCTACGATGTGGGAGTCAGTGGGATACACCGGCTGTTTTCACGGATCGAAGCCATTCAAAAAGCTAACTGTGTGGTAGCTGTGGCCGGTATGGAGGGGGCTTTGGCCAGCGTTCTTGGCGGACTGGTGAAAAATCCGGTGATTGCAGTGCCCACCTCCGTGGGATACGGAGCAAATCTGAATGGTTTGTCTGCGCTGCTGGCAATGATCAATTCCTGCGCAAACGGAATCGCTGTTGTGAATATCGATAACGGATATGGTGCGGGCTATATGGCGACGCAGATCAATCGGCTCGCTGTGCAGGGGAATAAATAAGAATACATGAATTAAAGTCGGATCCGGATACATACGAGTCAGAGTTTCAGAATGAATATGAAGAAGATTTGGATACATACGGGTCAGAGTTTCAGAATGAATATGAAGAAGACTTGGATATATAGAAGTCCGGAGTTTTAGAATGAATGAAGGAAGACTTGGATATACAAGTCCGGAGTATAGCGATAAGAATGAATACAGGTAAGAAAAAACTATACATTGATGCAGGCTTCGGTATCAGCGGAGATATGACGGTTGCTGCCCTGCTGGATCTGGGAGCGGATCGGGAGGTATTGCAGAAAGCATTGGAATCCCTGCCGCAGGAAGGTTTTTCAATAAAAATCAGCCGGGTGAAAAAATCATCGATCGACTGCTGTGACTTTAATGTTCTGCTGGATGCGGTACATGAAAATCATGATCATGACATGGACTATCTGTACGGAAGTGCGGCAGAATCTCTGTCGGGGACTGTGCATGAGCATGAAAAAGGTTTCCACAGCGAACAGGGTTACGGAGAGCATGTTCATGAAGGGCATGGTCACGGCGAACATAGCCATGGTGAACATAGTCATGGCGAACATGCCCACAGTGAACATAGCCATGAAGGATATAGTTGTAAAGAATCCGTACATGGGGATCATGAACTTGCGGAACATGTACACCATCATACACATGAGCAAAGACATACACATGAACATGCTCACGGCGGCCACATACATCGCAATTTAGCGGATATCCGTGATATCCTGGCGGCCTGTGCGATGACCGAGGATGCAAGAGCATTGGCCAACCGGATCTTCGATATTCTGGCAGAGGCGGAGGCGAAGGCGCATGGGGTGTCCGTCTCAGAGGTGCATTTTCACGAAGTGGGAGCAATCGACTCGATCGTGGATATCGTTGCTGCTGCCGTTTGTCTGGATAACCTGGGGATATCCGAGGTGATCGTTCCGAAATTGGGAGAAGGACAGGGAATGGTGCGCACGCAGCATGGTCTGCTTCCGGTTCCGGTTCCTGCGGTGCAGAATATAGCGGAACAGTATGGGCTGGATCTGGAGATCCATGATGCCAAAGGAGAATATGTGACACCGACAGGCGCCGCATTCGCAGCAGCAGTCCGCACAACAGATCAGCTGCCGAAGCGTTTCCGGATCTGCAGAACCGGTCTGGGTGCCGGAAAGAGAGAACAGCAGCTGCCGGGAATCCTTCGGATGATGCTGATCGAAGACCGTGATGCGGACAGAGAGCAGGAGACAGAAAAGGATCAGATCTGGAAGCTGGAGACGAATATCGATGACTGCAGCGGAGAGACCCTGGGTTATGTACTGGGACTTCTGATGGATGCAGGTGCCAGAGATGTGCATTATGTTCCTGCTTTTATGAAGAAAAATCGTCCGGCATGGCTGCTGAATGTCATCTGTACCGAGGATAAGATCCGGGAACTGGAGACAATTATTTTTCGGGAGACGACAACGATCGGCATTCGAAGAGTACCTATGGAACGGACCGTATTAATGAGAAGAAATGAAACCGTATCTACACGGTTTGGCGAGATCGCAGTCAAGATCTGCCGGGTCGGAGAAGAGGAAAAAATCTATCCGGAGTTCGGCAGTGTGGAAGCGGCGGCGAAGAAAATGCAGGTATCATTGGAAGAAGTATACTGGGAGGTCAGAAATTATGGAAAAGCGAGAATTTAATTACCCGTCTCTGGATAGGGAGACACGGATACATGCCATCGAGTGGATTCCGGATGGAGAAGTGAAGGCTGTTGTACAGCTGGTTCACGGCATGGTGGAATTCATTGATCGGTATGACAGACTTGCACGGTTTTTGAATGAGAACGGTATCTATGTGACAGGAAATGATCATCTGGGACATGGGGCTTCGGTCGTCAGCGATGATCGGCACGGCTATTTTGCCAAAAAGAACGGAAATGCCTGCGTGATCGGTGATCTTCACCAGCTTCGCAAGCTGACAGAAAAGAAATATCCGGGCGTTCCGTATTTTATTCTGGGACACAGCATGGGATCCTTCCTTACCAGACAGTATATCGAGCTGCACGGAGAAGGTCTGAAGGGTGCCGTTATCTGCGGAACCCAGTATATGAGCATCGGTATGCTGCGTACAGCCAAGGCACTTGCCGCTTCGATCGGCAAGGTTCGCGGCGATATGTACAGAAGCAAACTGCTGAATGATATGGCGATCGGATCCTTTAACAAGAATTTTGAACCGTCCCGTACACCGAATGACTGGCTGACCAAGGATGAAGAGATCGTAGACGCTTATTGCGAGAATCCGTGGAACAATTTTCAGTTTACGACCAATGCTTACTATAATATGTTCACCGGTATGGAAGCCAGTCTGAAGAAGGAAAATATGGAACGCATCCCGAAGGATCTGCCGCTGTACGTGATCGCCGGAGGAGACGATCCGGTGGGTGACTGCGGAAAAGGACCGAGAAAACTGGCAGAGATCTACCAGGCACTGGGTATCCGGGACGTTGTCTGCAGGATCTATGAAGGCGATCGTCATGAGATCTTCAATGAGCTGGATCATGAGGTGGTCGATCGGGAGCTTCTGGACTGGATTCAGGAGAGGCTGTAATTCCGGAATGCGCAGAGAGGTTTATGAAAATGCAGCAGTGCATGCGAATCTTATTAGAGATTTGCGATTGTATACATGTAATCTGCGTTTTATAGAAACAGGAAATTCCCCTAAGGGGGGCATATATATGGAGAGCAGCATGATATATACTGCAGAAACAGAAAATAAAAACGCATGGAATTCATTTCCGCAGATTCGGCTGATCCGGAAAGCGGGAAATACCGTTCCGGAAGAGGCAGGGGAGAAGACACCGATTCTGCAGTTCCCGAATCTGGAAGCCACCGGTGTGATCCGGCAGGCTTTCAGTACAAGACTGGGCGGCGTCAGCGGTCCCGCGACGGCGGAGTTTCTGGAGATGCCGCATCTGGCATCGATGAATCTCAGCTTCAGCCGCGGGGATGATCCGGAACATGTCCGGGAAAATTTCCGAAGGATCGCCGAGGAACTGGGAGCGGAACCGGAGCGTTTTGTATTTACGGATCAGACACATACGGCAGTCGTTCGCGTGGTGACGGAGGAAGATGCCGGAAAGGGACTTACCAGACCGAGAGATTATACGGATACGGACGGACTGGTCACCAATGTCCCGGGAATCGTTCTGAGTGTCTTTACGGCGGACTGCGTTCCGGTGGCAATGGTAGATCCGGTACATAAGGCGATCGGTCTGGTGCATTCCGGATGGAAGGGTACGGTTGGAAAAATTTCAGCGGAAGCCATTCGGCTGATGAACGAAAAATACGGAACAGATCCGAAGGATCTGGTCTGTGCAGTGGCACCGTCGATCTGTCAGGACTGCTATGAGGTCAGTGAAGATGTTGCAGAGCATTTTCGGAATGCCTACCCCGGACGGGAGACAGAGATAATGATCGATAAGCACAACGGACATTATCAGCTGGATCTGTGGGCTGCCAACCGGATCTGTCTGGAGGAGGCCGGAGTGCCGGAATCACAGATCGCCGTAACCGGAATCTGCACGGCCTGCAACGCAGACTATATGTTTTCGCACCGTGCCTCTCACGGAATGCGCGGTAATATGGGCGCTTTTCTGATGCTGAAAGAGTAAAACAAGAAGCACGAATCCTGCAGAAAATACGCATACGGCGCTGAAAACTCGTTCCCCTGACGGGCAGTGCCTGCCGCAGATGAATTTTGCAGACGGATTCTTGTAAAAATGAATATAGGGTCAATAGAAAATGCATGTTTTTGTCACTAAGTTGATGAAAATATGCATTTTTTGCAAGAAGTGAGTGCAAGGCTTGCATTGCTGTGCTAGAATAAAGCTCAATGGTGTGAAGCTGGCTTCAAAGGTCAGATAAGCACCTGAAGATATGCGTAAAAAGGGAAAAGATTCCCGACTGCGTGGAAGGAGTATTATTAAAATGGCTACATACAGAGAAATGAGTAAAGAAGAACTGGCGGAAGAGATCAAAGTTCTGAAGGCTGAATATGCCAGATTTCAGGCAATGGATCTGAACCTGGATATGAGCCGCGGCAAACCGTGTACAGAACAGCTGGATCTGTCCATGGGACTGATGGATGCACTGAATTCCGATGCTGATCTTCGCTGCGAGGATGGAACCGACTGCCGTAACTACGGTGTGCTGGAAGGAATTCCGGAGTGCAAAGAGCTGATCAGTGATATGATGGAGAACAATCCGAACAACATCATCATTTACGGAAACTCTTCTCTGAATGTTATGTATGATACAATTGCACATGCGTTCACCCATGGTATTATGGGAAATACCCCGTGGGGAAGACTGGATGATATCAAATTCCTCTGTCCGGTACCGGGATATGATCGCCACTTTGCCATGACCGAGTACTTCGGTATTGAGATGATTCCGGTTCCGCTGCATGAGGACGGCCCGGATATGGATATGGTTGAGAGACTGGTTGCTTCCGATCCGAGTATCAAGGGGATCTGGTGTGTACCGAAATATGCAAACCCGACCGGTATCTCTTACTCTGATGAGACCGTTCGTCGTTTTGCAAGACTGAAACCGGCAGCACCGGACTTCCGTATCTTCTGGGATAACGCTTACGGTGTGCATCATCTGTATGATGACAAGCAGGATTATCTGATCGAGATCCTGGCAGAATGCAAACGTGCCGGAAATCCGGACCTTGTTTATAAATTTGCTTCTACTTCCAAGGTTACTTTCCCGGGAAGCGGTATTGCAGCTCTGGCATCTTCCATGAACAACCTGGAGGATATCCGCGGTGCACTGAAGTTCCAGACACTGGGACATGACAAGGTAAACCAGCTGCGTCACGTTCGCTTCTTCGGCGACATTGCAGGACTGACCGAGCATATGAGAAAGCATGCCAATATCATTCGTCCGAAATTCGAGCTGGTGGAAGAGATTCTGAGTAAGAACCTGGACGGCATGGATATCGGTACATGGAGCTGTCCGCGCGGCGGTTACTTTATCAGCTTCAATGCAATGGAAGGCTGTGCAAAAGAGATCGTTGCAAAGGCAAAGAAAGCCGGTGTGCTGATGACAGGTGCCGGTGCAACCTGGCCGCATGGCATCGATCCGCATGATTCCAACATCCGTATCGCTCCGACCTATCCGCCGCTGGAAGATCTGAGAAAGGCAGCTGAACTGTTTGCACTTTGTGTAAAACTGGTAAGTGCCAAGAAGATCTATAAAGAAATGACAGAGGCATAAATAGAAGATAATTGAGGCATAAATAGAAGAGGAAGATCCTGAAGTGAACCCTGCATGGTTAGTTTTTTGACCTGACCGTCGTAGAGAAGGTTGCTTTCGGAGCTTCCTTTTTTGATATGCAGGCTGGAATTATTTTGTCGGATTTGTATTTTTGAAAAACAAATAGCACAAGCTCAAATCTCGTATTATGCCTGTGATCGGATAAGAAAATATGATGATCAAAGAATGTAACTGTTGAAATTACAACTGGAATATGATACGCTTTTCTGAAACAGGGAGGAGACGTATATGCAGATTTCAAGCAGATTTACGATTGCAATACATATTTTGACAGCTATTGATACCTTTCAGAACGATTATAAAGTGACCAGTGATTTTCTGGCCGGAAGTATAAATGTGAATCCGGTTGTTATTCGAAGAACCATGCAGGCGCTGAAAGGTGCGAAGCTTATCGAGGTAAAGCGAGGTACCGGAGGAATGGCAATTGCGAAGCCGCTGAATGAGATTACATTGCTGGATATCTTTAATGCAGTGGAACCGCTGGAGAACGGACAGCTGTTCCATTTTCATGAGAATCCTAATACCGCATGTCCGGTCGGAAGAAATATTCATGCCGGATTGGATAACAAGCTTTTTTCTATCCAGAATGCAATGGAAGAGAAGATGAGGAGTATTACACTGGAAGCGGTAATCCAGGATACACAGGCATATATCTCAGCCGAGAAGATTCCCGCTTCTGCAGGTGGTGAGCAATTACAGGATCATTTCAGTGGGAGTCCAATCTCCGACTGAGATAAACGCTCCGCAGGGATTCGGATGGGTAGGTGGCAGCTAAAGCTGACCCGAATCCCGCGCCAAGTTTCGCAGCGCTCGACTTGAATACAAAGAAAAATCAGAATAATTGATCGACAAAATCCCGGGATTGTTCGTGATATACGAAAGTCCCGGGATTTTTACAGAAAAAACGATGTAACTATTGACATTACAACAGAAAGGCGTTATTATACTACCTGAGATGTAGTAGTAAATATTACAACAGAAGATGGAAGTGGAGGACAGAGAGATGGATCAGGCAACAAAAGAGTATTTGAAAGTTTTGGTAGAAGATATTCATTCGACAACGATTGCAACAATTGATGAGAACGGAAGACCGCTCACCAGAGTTATTGATATGATGCTGTGGGATGAGAAAGGCGTATATTTTCTGACAGCAAAGGGAAAAGCTTTTTATCAGCAGCTGATGGAGCAGAAG